>CAIXCY010000106.1 GCA_903918045.1 uncultured Bacteroidia bacterium | reverse complement strand
AATTAGCGGCCTAAATCGAGAATAACTTTTTTTGGTGTTGAATACCAAAAAGTTATTTCCCGCTTTGTCCGAGTAAAAAATAGCAGTGCATAAACATCTTAACTTGCTGCATTTATTGTCCGAAGAATGGGGAGTATCTTAAATTTTCATTTTTGATAATTCATTCAATAAGTCGGCTCCGCTATTTACTTCAGAAAAATAATCCCTTATTTTTACTTTAAATGTAGCTTTCTGCCAAGGGCTTATTAAGATCAAATCATATATTTCGCTAGTGAATTTAGCTCCCATACAATTAACTGCAAACGGGAGCACCTCCGCACCCATTGAAAAGCCCATGATAACCACTTTTTTTCCACTCCATTTCCGGTCATACCGTGCAACCAGAGATTCAAGATCACACCCAATCTGAGCAGGTAATTTCTCAGACCACAGGTATTTCTTTGTATTAATTGCAACAACTGAAATATTCCTTTCATTCAGGTAATGGGTAACCGATCGAACTAAGTTCCTCCATCCACCATTGCCGGTAAAAAATATTACATAATAATCCCCCGTGCCTGTTGACCGTGCTTCTATGATCGGTAAATGTTGGGTTGGCTGAACTTTCTGTGCAAAGAGTGAAGCCGTGCCATCAATAGTGACACCCGCCAATAATATGCAAAACAAAGTGAGAATTTTCTTCATTTGAATAATCTGACGTATAACCCATTCCTGGTAATTAGCTTATTAACACTCAAAGTTACGGGACAACAATGAATCAGGAGCAATAGCGCCGAAATTCAAAGAAGTATACATCCAGGTTCTAACGATTAAACCAGCCTCGAAAAGCGGGCATTGGAATACGGGAAGTCTACACCCATAGCAAAAAATATAAACAGGCCGCTTATCGCTGCGGCAAAAAAAGACTCCCAACTAAAACAAGGAGTAATAACCACAGGTTCAATTTTAATGACTGTCATTAAAATACCTGATAGAATTGAAATAATAGCTGTCCATTGATAGATATGAAGCCCTCTGATTGATGGAGTTTGTACTTCACCCCGATAAGCTTCCTCAACAAAACGGCCCAGATTAACCAGAATAAGATAGAGTCCAAAAATAAAGGGAGGTGTAAAATTTTTATTCCAAAGGGCGATCAATAATATGCCAACCCAGAATAGCCATATAATTGAGTAGAGCTGAGTGGCATGAATTAGTTCTCCCTTCAATCCGGAGAGATTACAAACTCGCGAGCGGGGATGATTTATTCGAATTCCAACAAATGGATTATCAATCCTTCGACCATGACAACACCCATTCACAAGGCATCGCAAACGCCCTATTGCCTGTACCCATGGCATGACAACTGAACAAACTCCTATAACTATCCAACAATTTATCCCCATTACCCAGACAGCAAAAGTTCCAAACAGGATGCCAACCAATCCTCCATAAAAACCAAAAGGCCTTTTCAATTTTTCGGAGCCCTCTATAAATTGAGCCCAAAGTGCAGCACAAATAACCAATATTATTGTAGAAACAAGCAAAGCTAAAGCATAACCTTTTCCTGCGAGGATTCCGGCTAAAAGAATTCCGAAGAAGCCGCCAAATCCAACATAAAACCCATGATTAATTACCCTGACTTTTCCGAACACCCATTCTTTCCAGGAGTTTGCAATTTTCTCTGACAAATTCCTTAAGAAACCCCAGATATTCAGGTAATTTACAGAAAGAAAAAATATCACAATCGCATTTAAACAATGAAGTAATGCTGAACGACTATTAAATAACTGTATGACGACCAGGGTAATAAAAGTCAGAATAAAGAGACCAATCCACCTGGCCTGTTTAATGATTGCGTTTAGAGATAATAAAAGGAGGGAGATAGGCACAGTAAAAAGCGTATATCCCTCATCCGGAAGATATTGTGCACCAATTTGAGGATAAAGAAGTCCAACAAAAAGAAGGTAAAACATTGAAACCAGAGAAGAAATAACCCATTCTCTGAGCATGTTATTCCGTTTAAGATAAAAGGGAGTTGTAATTAAAAAGATAAAGCTCAAGAATGAAAGAGGGTTGAGATTATACCCAAGATAATTATGAAGTGGTTCACCAACTAGTGGAACTGCAGACCCACCTATTTTATGAACAATAAAATTACCTGAAATTAATACGACACAGATCCAAAAGGAGGAGGCAAGGCAATCATTCAATCCCGGTAATCCGGCATTATTTCCCGGAAGATCAAAGATTGTTTTAATTTTCTGATCCGGAAACCGTTCATTTAAATCAATCTCTTCATACCCCTTAACTAAGGCAATTATTCCCAGGATGGTTAATGGCGATACAAGCCAAAGTCCGCTTGCAGACCCTGTAAATATAAACCAACCAATCATCAACATTCCAAATCCAACATATATTGGATGATGGAGGAATCGGTAAGGTCCTTTTGAAACATAGAGTGCCGGTGGAAAAGCATTCATTGGCAACCCCTTGCCAAATTTCTTAAGTGAAACCATTCCCCACAGAATTAAAAACCCCCCAACCATCATAAATATCAACCCCGCGGGTTTTGATTCTATTGCGGGAATTTGAATTAAATCCCGGGTATATTTTGCCCATATTAATAATCCCGCAGGTACACAAACCAGAAAAGTAAGAGCATAAAGGATTTTGCCATAGTGACGTTTAAAATTTTTCATAAGCGCAGATTTTAATATTAAAGTCAATTGAAATATCGAAGGTCAGGAACTCACAAAATAAAAATTCTCATAATAAGGGTCTAAAGTTCACTATTTCGTGGATCGCCATCCCATCGGCGAACTTTTCACCCCCTGCCAAAAGCAAGCCCCTGCTAAGCCATTTTGTTTCGTCAGCCATTAAGAAATGGAGTGGCATCAGGCTATTAATTCCAGGAATGTAGCGGATCAGTTTCCCGGCAACGGCACTGATCTTTTTCTCAGCTTCAAGAACTACTCCCCGATCAAGGTTCAGAATGAGACTTTTTTCAGGAATTGAAAGGTAATTGTCTTTAATCCCGAAGTTATGCATTAGCTCGCCATTTACCCAAAGCCATTTTTGATTTTCTTTTCCCACAAGCTCAATCCATACCATATTCATATTCTCCGAACCAAACCTACCCCAGCGTAATTCATCCATCGGTATTTTCCAGGGTAAAACGGTCATAATTAATTGTTCTGCATAACCTCTGCCGTTCAAGATCTTATCTTTTATTTTTAGCTGCACCTTTGAAGCCGGCTGGTAGCAGTTCCATTCGACACATCCCTCCTCCGAATCGAATAACCGGGTTTTGATCCGATCGGCCATCGATCTCCAGGTACCTGAGACTCCAAATATCGGATCATTCCATTTAATGAGGTTGTCTTCAACCACCGGCAAACAAACATCTTGAAATCTTGATTTTAATAGGACTCCTGAAGCAGGATTGTACCGTAACCAACTCGCATAGGAGACTGACCAACCGTGCCATTTCAATTTTGCAGCGTAGAAGATCATCGCCTCACCCTCGTCGCCAACAAAGTCAAGAAACCATTTACTGAGGAGGAAATCCCCGCCTGATGAACCATTAGTTTGTGCTGTAATCATGCGCTTGTATTTCAAAAGATAACGAACAGATTCAGAGACAATTTATTTTTCTAATGTTTGGCTTCTTTAAGCAATTAAAAATATAATCATGCAGAATATATTGTATCTTTAATTGGTTAAAGCCTTCGTGCATTGTATAAAGTTACAAAAAGTATCAATTCAGTTTGAAATAATATTTTTTGACAGGTGATTCGCTTTGTTTGACTTTGCCCCGGAGCAAGGCATGAAGGAAAAGGTATAAAAAGAGCTAAATTATGGAGCTAAAACCCTATATCCCGGATGAACTTCGTTTTGCTGTGACACGAAAATGTGATGGAACCTGCAGGCATTGCTATAATCAATCAGGAAAAAATGTAGATCAATTATCGGCTGACGACTTCATCCAGATCTTAAAAGAAGTGCATACCCTTAATTCTGGAATGGATCGGATCACACTTACAGGAGGTGAACCACTGAATGAAAAAGATAGTGTTTTGAAGATTTCCCGTTTTGCAAAATCAAAGGGTATTCGGGTAAGACTGGTTACCCGCGGATGGGAATTGAACCAGGAGACTCTAATTGAATTGAAAGATGCTGGTGTTACCCGAATTCAGATCGGACTCGATTCATCCGGAGAAATTGGTTATAAAGATGATATAAATAAGAATTGGGACACTTTTCATAGCTGGTTAAGAGATGATCCGCAAGGGTTTCAAAAGACCGTTGATTCAATTAGATTAGCAGTCGATGCAGGTATTGATGTTTCAGTAAGATATTCGTTATGTCGCTCCAATAGAATGGATGTTCTAAATACCTATCTGTTTGTATCATCACTTGGAGTTGCAAAATTTAAATTTCGTGTTTTATTCCCCGATGGCCGGGCAAAGAGCAGGTTGGTAAAAGAGATCGTATTGGGTGAAGAGATGGCAAACGCCCAGTATGACCTGATTAATGCCTCAAGGGGAAAGCATACTGTAGTAGAAATAACCCAGCCATGTATGTTTCCTCTTCCACACAGTCAGGATTTAAAACATACTAACAATCAAATCAATACATTCAAAGAAGCTTGTCCATGCGGAACAATAGCTGCCTATATAGATTCAAACGGGGATGTGAAATATTGCCTGTTCGATGAGAAAATATTGGGGAATATTTGTAATGATCCTTTTTTGGAGGTCTGGAATTCGGAGCTTGCCCGGGTTGCCCGCGAAGAGCGATGCCCTCTTGACCGCTCCGGATCAAATTGCTCATCTTTCAAATTACTATATAGCCAGCTTGGTGATTATAAAACCTTTATGAAAGATTATATCCGGGGCGTAAAAGAAAAAAGCCTTTGAAATAAGCCGTCGAAAAAAGCTGACAGACTAAATTAAACTGCATTTTCACCATTTCAGGACCTTAATGGTTTTTCCCCTTAGGGAGACCAAAAGTAGTGATTGTGTATACTTTTCACCACTTCATAAACTGGGTGGTTAGTTCTGTTTTTTTCCAGACAATCAACCTATCAATTTAATATTAAACGTTTTAAATAACAGAAAAACAGCCGGAATCAGTTTCTCATTTAAAACCTACCGGCTGTCCTTGTAATTTACCTTTTTAGGATTTGTTGAACTTGTCCTTCAAAATCGGGAAGTGAAAATTATTCCTTTTTTTCCGAAGATTTGCATCTCCCTTGCCATTCCGATTTCATCATCTCCCGCTGTTCTGGAGTTAGATGGTCCATCCATCTCCCATGCCAGTGATGCTGAGGACCGTGACCATGGCATTTGTGGTGACCATGTCGCCCTCCGAATCCACCAAATAAGATTTTTGACAATACAAGTATTCCTATCGCCTGCCAGAACGAAATCGTTTTTACACCCAGTATTGCAGGTAAAAGTCCATTCCAAAGGAGCATAACTACGCTTCCGAAAATAAATATCCCTGCCGCAACGGCTATAGGAATGAAAATGGCCCGTTTAATCCAGAAATTCCTTCCCCGTTCTTTTCCATAACACCTCATGATCTCTGATTTTTTAATTGTTAATATTCGTCATACAAGTTTTGAAGACGTTCCCGCAGGTGCGCAACTGCGTAGCGTTTTCGTGATATGATGGTCTTAATGCTTTTACCGGTTTTATCAGCGATCTCCTGGAGCGTCAAATCTTCCAGTTCGTTCCACACAAACACCTCTCTTTGTTTCTCTGGTAATTCACCCAGCGCTTCATAAAATAGCTCCCGGAAATAGACCCTTTCAAGTTCAGTCTCAGGATTGCGGTGATCAGTAAAGAGTGCTTCAGGAAATACCATCTCTCCCTCTTTATCCGTATAAGTGAGATCCTCGAGGGATTGCGGCTTCTTTTTTCGTTTTTTATCCACAATCCTGTTTCTGCTTACCCGATAAAGCCATGAACTGAGAAGTTCTATTGGTTCGGTGTCGATGATGGAACTTAGCTGGTACCATACATCCTGCAGAATGTCTTCAGCGTCCTGATCATTTTTAACGCGGCTGCGTATAAAACTGAACAAACGCTTCCCGTAATTCTGTACAGCATCCTGTATACTTTGCTGTCGCTGCGCCATCGGTATTGCAATTAATTCGTCCATATAATTAGGAAGACGAATGAGTGAAGGAATTACTTTAAATTTTTCTTTGATAAGGCTGATTATTCAATGATTCTAACACTCCATAATCTTTTGCCTGTTTTTTCCACCCCATACCGCCCATCACTCGGTAAACCCAGTGAGGGATAAAGGGCTTTTCCATAATATCCTGAGCTTGCTTGGGAATAGCCTTTCCTATGGCCAGAGCCTTAGCTGCCATGTTCAATGATTTACGAATGCGAAAAGTTCGTCCTCCACCCTGCACTAAAGGTATCCCTCCGATTACCTCTCCTCCACCCAATGAGAGGGAGCCTGCCCATTCAAATCCAGCCTGTTGTGCGAATGACTCACAAATCCTAAGGGCTATTTTGGTATGGGCTGCCTCCGGAAAACCGCAGTTGGCTATTGAGGCAAAAAATTGATTACCGGTTTCCCGTCCTTTCCGCGCAGAGGCAATATGTTCCAGTACTCCAATTAATGGTGCAGGAAGTGAATCTACATACAGAGGGAATGCCAATACAACCAGGTCTGCACTATTTACAGCATCTATTAATTCCTCCATTCTGTCAGAAGAACGCAATAGTTTATAACAGTAGATTATTTCAGTTCTGATGCCTCTGGCATTCAACTTGTCAAACAGGTATGTACCCAGTGAATTCGAATTACTCTTTTGGTTCCTGGGACTTCCGACCAACAGTAATGCGCGCTTAACAGAGATACCCTCATTGGATTTAAACACCTCTGCCGGTAATTGGTTTGGAAGGGTTGATTGACCACCAATCAGTTCAATTAGCCGTTTTTGGGTAATTGATGCCAGCTGCCTGTCTGAAAGATTGGTAAGGATTACCTCACTGACAAAAGTATCTGCATAGAAGTTAATTGCATTTCGTTGAACCAGATTCCGAAAAATTGCTTCAGCTGTCTGGTCAGGCTTCTCCATCCATCCCAATACCATAAAATCGGGGTACTTTGAATAACGCTTCCTGTGATGGGTCTCCCCGTCAATAGAAACAAAAAAGGGAGATATATTCTGAATCTGATGGTCTACTATACGCTTTAGTTCTGAGGCGTATCCTCCAAAGGTGACCGGTGTCAGATAGATTAACAGGTCACTGGAGAGGATAGCATCGGCAATTATCCGATTATCGTCATTAAGATTGCACATTCCCGGAGTTCGTATCCAACAAAAAAAATCACCGGAACAGTTACCTATCTTCTTGTCTCGAAGTATGATATGTTCTGAATCCCAACCGAAAGCCTTTAGCTGAAATTTTAAAGCAGTACAGGTGCGCGCGCCAAAATCATCGTTTGCAGCTGAACCATCGAGGAGTAGTGCTTTCATCTGTTAATAATTTGTTTTTAAATTGTCAGATTTCTTGCCCCGATCCATCGGGGGAACTCGCCAGCAATAATCATCCGTTTAGGTGAGCTTATCTTTCATAGCTCGTTTCATTGTTTCTATTTTATAAAAGGAAAAGACAGCTTAAAATATCAAGGGTTTTTAAGTCCCTACCTTTAAGCAATGCAATGTAAATTCAACGGATTAAATTATAAAGATAGGATATTTTGAGCTATTAAACCAGTTCCATTTCACCTATTCCTGTATCGTATAGGTAAAACGCGAATTCCCGTAAAATATATTAGATTGGCTAATTTCTACATAAGCAGTAAAAGTGTTTTTTGTTTTCACTTTTAACCGGTGGAAGGGCGGCCGAAAAGAGAAGGCAGTTAAAGAATAAGTACAACGTCAAACTCAATAGAAGGGTAGTTACAGGAAATTTTCCCTTTCTGAAATAAGATTGATTACTTTTGGGCTACTAAATAAAGCTAAATTGCAAAAAGCGGGATTTAATAGATTTAAGGATAAACTTCCTGAGGGATTTAAAACAACTTTTCGTTCACTTAAATATCGAAATTACAGGTTGTTTTTTGCGGGTCAGAGCATATCACTGATAGGCACATGGATACAACGAATTGCAATGCCCTGGCTGGTTTACGACCTTACCAATTCTGTTCTATTGCTGGGAATAGTGGGGTTTGTAGGGCAGGTTCCAACCTTCCTGTTATCACCCTTTGCCGGTGTGCTCACAGACCGATGGAACCGCTACCATATTCTGATTACAACGCAGGTTTTAGCGATGTTGCAGGCTTCAATTTTGACCTGGCTGGTCTTAACCCGGTCTGTGGAGGTGTGGCAGATCATTTTATTAAGCGGATTACTGGGTTGCATCAATGCCTTTGATATTCCGGCGCGGCAATCCTTTGTTATTAAAATGGTTGAAAAGAGAGAAGATCTGGGTAATGCAATCGCCCTCAATTCCTCGATAGTCAATGGTGCCAGATTGCTGGGGCCATCGGTTGCCGGGATACTTATTGCAACCACAGGAGAAGGGATATGTTTTTTAATCAATTCATTAAGCTATATTTTTGTGATCTGGTCCCTCCTGCTTATGAAGGTTACTCCACATCAAAAAAAATATGATAGTCAACCCGTTTTAAAGGAATTCAGAGAAGGGTTTTCGTATACATTTAGATTTCTCCCAATACGCTATACCATTTTACTTCTTGCGCTGGTCAGTTTAATGGGGATGCCTTATACGGTTCTGATGCCTGTCTTTGCCAAAGAAATTCTTCACGGTGGCTCTCATACGTTCGGATTCTTAATCGGAGCATCCGGGCTGGGAGCCTTATCCGGAGCGCTTTTTCTTGCATCCCAAAAGAATGTTATCGGAATAGTTAAAATCATACCTGTGGCAACATTAATCTTTGGAGGTGGACTTGTATTGTTTTCATTTTCGCGGTTTTTCGCTTTATCTTTGCTCCTGATGGTTGTAACCGGTCTTGGGATGATGTTACAAATGGCTTCCAGTAATACGATGCTACAAACGATTGTTCACGATAACATGCGGGGGCGTGTCATGAGTTTTTACACGATGGCATTTATGGGAACGGCACCTTTCGGAAGTCTTCTGGCTGGCTATTCCGCAAAAATTATTGGTGTGCCAAATACAATTCTGATTGGAGGTATCTGCTGTATTTTTGGGGCGCTTATTTTCATCCGTAAACTACCCGAAATAAAAAGAAATATTCATACAATTTAATTACCCAAAGTATCCCCATGGAAATTGATAACGAATTAAAGGAAATTTTAAATCCCGGAAAATCGGCGTTGCTGGTATGGGATGTACAAAATATGCTGGTACACAATATTTTCAATACCGATGCGTTTCTGGAAAAGACGAACCAGGTAATTTCATTGGCTAAAGAACTGAATGTTCCGGTTATTTTTTCAAAGATCGTCCCCCTTCCGGAGCGGTTCGAGTCGCCTGTCAGAAGATATTTTTTTCGAAAACGACTTTCCACCCTAACGCCTGTCCCTGATGGTTATGAATTAACAATTAAGCCAACCGGTAATGATATTGTTATTCCTAAAAATACGGCAAGTATATTTATCGGAACAAATTTTGAAATGCTACTGCGCAATGCAGGGATAACCACCCTTATAATCGTCGGTATAGCCACTGAGATAGGCGTTGAATCGAGTGGAAGGGATGCTTCCAGCAGAGGATTTTTTCCTGTCATCATAACAGATGCCGTCTCTTCCTATAATCCTGAGGCACACTACAGATCTCTCATGAACTTAAAGAGTATGATGATTCTTTTAAAAGCAGAAGAACTTAGCGAAGTCTGGAAACAACATTAAAATAGATCCCAACGGGCATCGGGACAAGGATATACACCTTTATTTCGTACGTCTTTTCCTGTATTAATCAATTCATCGATCCGGAATTCTCCAATTCCTGTCAGCCATATTGCTGCAATCAATAAAAATTTACTTCTTTGCATGTTCTTGAACCAGGCCAATACCTTTTCTGTTTTAAACTATCAGTTAACTGTGTCCAAAAAATTAAAATGTAATGAGCAATTTGATCGAAAAAACCAAATCAGCCTACGAATATCCACTGCTTATTAAACAGCTTTTCCTAGCTCCGATGGCGTATAATCCAGATCAGGAGATTGTCTATCGTGATCAGCTAACCCTTACTTACAGAAGCTGGCAGGAGCGTGTACATCGCCTGGCCAATGTTTTAGCGTCAATTGGGGTAAAGCCAGGGGATACAGTAGCTGTCATGGATTATGATTCGCATCGCTATCTGGAAGCCTATTATGCAATTCCCATGATGGGAGCTGTCCTCCATACGATCAATATCCGTCTCTCGCCTGAGCAAATGATGTACACGATTGATCATGCCGAGGATGATGTCATTATTACCCACACCGATTTTCTCCCGATACTCGAAGGGATACGGGGGCGCATTGTAGAGGGGCGTAAATTTATTTTAATTGATGAGGGTGGTGAGCAGTGCAAGCACCATTTTCAGTTTGAAGGGGAGTATGAAGCCTTGATGGAAGAGGCATCTCCTGAATTTGATTTTCCCGACTTTGATGAAAATACAAGAGCCACAACATTTTACACAACAGGGACGACAGGACTTCCCAAAGGGGTCTACTTTTCGCACAGGCAACTGGTTCTTCATACCCTTTCTACCTGTGCAGCACTCGCATCAAATTCTGTTCAGGGGCGTTTGCACCGGGAATCGATTTATATGCCACTGACCCCTATGTTCCATGTTCATGCGTGGGGAATCCCCTATATTGCAACCTTTTTGGGTACGAAACAGGTGTATCCCGGAAAATATGTTCCGGCAATGCTGTTAAAGCTCCTTGAATCGCACAAGGTAACATTCAGTCATTGTGTTCCGACCATTTTAAATATGCTTTTAAAAGATCCCACCTCAGAGCAGTGTGACCTCTCACGTTGGACGTGTATCATTGGCGGCGCAGCCTTTCCAAGAGCATTGGCCATAGAAGCTTTAAAACGAGGGATTGATGTTTTCGGAGGATATGGTATGTCGGAGACCTGCCCAGTGTTATCCCTTTCACAGTTAACGGAAAAAGAGCTTGATCTCACCCTGGAGGAGCAGGCTGATATCCGTTGCAGGACAGGTGTCCCGATCGGTTTGGCGCAGATGCGTGTTGTTGATACCGAAGGGAAAGATGTGGCAAACGATGATAAAACATCGGGTGAAATCATCGTCCGTTCACCTTATTTAACGCAGGGTTATTTAAAAGACCATGTCCATTCCGAGAAACTCTGGGATGGTGGATGGATGCATACCAACGATGTGGCCTGTGTCAATCAAAAAGGGAGTATACGGATTACGGACCGGACGAAGGATGTGATTAAAGTTGGTGGAGAGTGGCTTAGTTCCCTTGAAATCGAGGATGTGATTGCCAAACATGAAGGGGTTTCTGAGGTTGCTGTAATTGGCTTTCCGGACACAAATTGGGGAGAAGTCCCATTGGCTATTGTGGTGGCAAAAGCTGGTGCGAGTTTCGAGGACCGGGATATTGCCCAGACTGTAAAAGCAAGTGTAGATTCCGGAATACTGCCCAGGGAGGCTATAACCTTAAAAGTTCTGCGGGCCGACTTTATTGACAAAACCAGTGTGGGGAAGGTGAATAAAGTAGCGCTGCGCACAAGATTCCAGTAAGAAAAATTTCATTTGTAATTAACGCTGAAGCAATGGCAAACATAAACAAAGCCATCACAACAATTGAAGAAAATCTTCCTGAATTGATTAACCTGACTGCCGAAGATCGGCGTACGCTCCCCAAAATGGGTGATAAATCTTATGCATTTGTAACTAAATCATTTGAATATGCCAGGCAGAATCCAAAAGTAGTCCCCAATTTCATGGATATGGCTGAATTCGAAAAGGATACTAATGGCTTTAACAATCTAAAAAAAGTGCTTAATCCGTTGCAGCAATTGGTTGAGAAACTTGATGACACTACATTGTTAACCGGTAGTGAAGCTTAAAGTGCAGCCCTGGTTTTTTATAATGCACTTAAAGGGGCAGCAAAAGCTGGCGAACCCGGGATGAAAACTATTTATGCAGATTTACAATCACGTTACCCGGGACGAGGACAAGTAGTGCCAACACCTGCCGCCAAAACCAATTAAAATTGGCAAGTTTTAACAAAATCTGCCCTTGAAGTCATGATCAATGATGTACTGTAAGGGCAATTTTAATTTCTGATCTTTAAAGTCTTAGTTCAAATGAAAGGCGTCACCTATGACTGCTTCTAAATTTCAGAAAATATCTTCCAGCGTTCTGAAATGGACGAAAAGTATTCTCCTAAAATAGAGCAATCTTTTGAACTGAGCACAAAAGTTAATCTTCCGTGCGGTATTTTTTTTGCACTTTTGATTCAACCGGTCCATTTTTGAATCCTTAGAGGAGCCTCCGATCTGAATTATCGGAGCTATTTTAAGAATAATTGCTGTAAAGAACTTTAAATCCAAAGCTTTTAACTGTAGGTTTATCGCTAAAATTAAAAATTCCGAAGCTTAGATGATTATTATTACGATTTCTTTAAGCGTTATTAAAAACATGAAAGGGTTAGAAAACATAGGTCTGATAAAGCAACCAAGATTGGCCGTGATGCCAGTAAGTTATACTGATTTTGAGATGTTAACAAACATTTTGGTTGAGTGAGGAAGAGTAAGCGGCGATAGAAATTAAATAGGATTTTTGCGGGAAAGCAGAGTATTAATTATGGAAGATTATCTGGATATTCATGGATACTTTGAAAAGAAAAAATAGGAAACGATGGATAAAGATTTAACAAATTCAGGAATTGAGCGGCAAAATATCCTGAATAACAAATATGCTCTTAAACGCATTCAGGAATATATTGGCTTTGAAGGTATGTTATTTGAAGGCGAATACCGTTTTACAAAAAAAATGATAGCTGATTTTTTTCAAGTCGACACCTCAACTATCGAAAGGTATTTAAGCTCCCACGAATCCGAAATAAAACACAACGGATATATTTTAAGTAAAGGTAAACAACTGAAAGAATTCAAGTTGCAATTTGGTCACCTCATTGATAAGGCGACCAAAACAACTTCATTGGGATTATTTAATTTTCGTTCGTTCCTTAATCTTGCCATGTTACTAAAGGAGAGTGAAAATGCCCAACTACTTCGAAGTAAGATGCTTGATATTGTACTGGATACGATAAACCAAAGAACCGGAGGAGGGACAAAATTCATCAATCGTCGTGATGCAAACTACCTGCCTGCTGCAATGAAAGAGAGTAAATATCGAAAAGATTTCACCTCTGCGTTGAGCCGTTATGTGAACATGGATACCTACAAATACTCACTTTTTACTGATCGTATTTATCAGAGTATTTTTAAAGAGAATGCCAAGGAATACAAGCAAATCTTAAAATTGGCCGAAGACGACAACGCCCATGACACCATGTATGCTGAAGTTTTAAACAGTATTGCTTCATTCGAAACCGGACTGGCTTATGAGATCGGGAAGCGTAGCAAAGAACTTGGTCGCAAACTCGGTAAAGAGGAAGTTGATCAATTATTTATTGATTTCGCAAAAACATCCACAACAGCACCCATACATCGAAGATGCACGTTTTAAAATGGCATCACGCGACCTCCATTTTCGCGATGCTCTGCATTTAAAACTTGAAGAATATATTCAATCTGTTTCCCCATCTGATTTTGAACGTTTTCTTGGAGAACAAGGTATAAGTTTTGAAAAACAACTTGAAGATGTTGCCGAAGTAATGAAACGTCTAAAAGAAAGCGAATAATGGATTGTATTTATTTCAAGGATATTAACGAATTCATTGCCATTCACCAAAAGACAATTGAGATAAAACCTGATTGATGACGAGCAATAAGCAGAATTCTGATTGAAAAAGATAATATCCTGCAGCATACCTTTCAGTCCGTATCCCATTCAAAAAAAATGAGGGAGTAAATAAGGGCGTAAATCTGGAAATTGAGGGTGTAAACGAAAGTGTAATTCAAGAACTGGAGCAGGTCTTTCTATTTCTTGATTCAATAACCAATAAACTATACCCAAAGTCTGAAACTAATTAAAAAGGTTGAAATCGCCCGATATCAACCTTTTGTGTGTATACCGCATATACGGTACATAATTTACACCTTATAAGGTATTTCAATAACAAAATAAAAAGAGTAATCTTGCAAATGCCATTTTAAAGGTAAATTACCCCCCTTAAAATAGCCTTATTGAATGAAATAAGTGTGTTTTTCATTCAACTTTCACATAAGATCACGCATAATTACTTAAATAATATTTTTATGAAATCACTATTTGCAATTTTAATCCTGAGTCTGATCGGACTTACTTCGGTTCAGGCACAGGAAATAAAAGAATTGGACCTTCAGGACATTATCGTAGTAGGAAATAGAGGAAGTGTCAGAACCAAGTTAAATTCACCAGTCCCTGTAGACGTAATCGACATTAAAAAAGTTCAGTCGGCCATGCCGGTCAACAACCTGAATGATCTGATAAATTATATTGTCCCCTCATTCAACAGCAACCGGCAGTCAGCAGCAGACGGAACCGAGCATATTGACCCCGTTTCACTGCGTGGTCTTGGACCCGACCAGGTTTTGGTATTGGTAAACGGGAAAAGGAGGCACACCACTTCGTTGGTAAACTATCAAAATACAGTGGGTAATGGATCAGTAGGAACCGATTTAAGTACGATCCCGATTTCGGCTGTCGACCGGATCGAAGTTCTGCGGGATGGTGCATCAGCCCAGTATGGCTCTGATGCTATTGCGGGAGTTATTAATATTATTCTGAAAAGTAGCGCCGGTGTAACGGCCTCTGTAACTTCAGGACAAACCTCAAAAAACGATGGTCAGACTGTAAACGTAGATTTGAACTACGGGACGAAGCTTGGGACCGATGGCTTTCTGAATGTCACCGGTTTGTTTAATAACCGTGAGAAAACGAACCGGAGCCAGAACCATAATTTAATCATTTTTGACCAGTCTTCGCTGGATAACTATTTTGCCTATGGCTTTGCCGGTGACTCTGCAGCGTCGCGTGCCTATGATGATGCACAAATTGCTTCAAAAGGGCTCAAAAGAAACGATTTTAATTTCCAGGTTGGAGATGCCAAAATTCGTAATTTTCAGTTTTTCCTGAACAGTGAATTTCAGATCTGTTCAAAAGTAAGAGGGTACCTGTTTGGTGGTTCAAGTTACAGACAGGGGGTTGGATTTGGATTCCGACGATTGCCGAGCGAGCTTTCAACAGAAGCATTGGCTGTGTACCCGAACGGTTTTCAGCCTGAACTGCAATCCAAAATTGTCGATCACTCCGTTTCAGCAGGAATCAAATATGAGCTTAGCAATTGGAAACTAGATGTCAGCAACACCCTGGGTTTTAATCAGTTTAACTATGGGGTTGAAAAATCATTTAATTACGCTCTGGGCAGCAGTAGTCCAACGAGCTTTAATGCCGGATATCACAATTTCTTACAAAACACGATTAACGCCACAGCGAACAGAAAATATGATTATTTAGCGGGACTTAATGTTGCGGTGGGTGCAGAATACCGGATTGAAAAGTACAAAATCGGAGCGGGAGACAATGCCTCTTCGCAGGGTTCGGGTTCCGAATCATTTCCAGGGTTTGGTCCCAACAATGCAGTAGATGCCTCACGTACCAATAGTGCAGCCTTTCTTCAGGGAGATCTGGATATCACCAAAAAACTGTTCTTAGGCACAGCTATCCGGTATGAGAACTATTCCGATTTTGGGAGCACCTTAAATTATAAGATTGCTGCACGATGGGAAATTGCAGATAAGTTAGCCGTTCGTTCGGCTTTCAGTACTGGCTTCAGGGCTCCCTCTTTGCAACAGAGCTACTTTAATAATATTGCTACTGACGTTGTTGACGGGGTATTACTTAACTCCGGTATTTTCCGCAATAACAGCGACGTTGCAAAGGCAATCGGGATTCAAAAATTAAAACAGGAGACTTCCACAAACCTCAGTGTCGGTCTTACCTGGAACCCGATCACTGACCTGAGTTTTTCTGTCGATGGCTACCAGATAAATATCGATAACCGGGTAATCCTTACGGGTAATCTGGGTAACGATTCTTTTGGCAACGCCGTACCAGAAATAAGAGATTTTTTCAAACCTTACAATGCCCAGACAGGGCGTTTCTTTACCAATGCCATAAGTACAAAAACAAAGGGAATTGATGCTGTTGTCAGTTATAAATGGCGTTTTACAAAAGGAATTCTGGATGTTTCGCTCGCGTATAATCACAGTCAGACCAAAATTGACCGGAACAGTGACGGGTCGGTCAGGTACAATGAATTCCCGGCGTTTTTGACTAAATTCCCTGATCAAAAGGATGTATTCTTTGGACCTCAGGAGCAGAGTCTGATTGAGACCAATAACCCCTTGGACAAGGGGGCGCTAAGGTTAAATTATTCGGTTAATAAATGGAATATCTTACTTGGAAACACCTATTTTGGGGAAGTTACGCGGAATGGATATCCATTTGGAGTTGCGCAAAAACATTCACCAAAGGTTGTTACAGACCTCTCAGTGGGGTATAACCTATTGGCAAATCTTACCCTCACAATAGGAGCGAACAATTTATTGAACGTATATCCCGATCTACAGGCTTACGGAAACTCCTATTTTGGAGTGTTTAAATATGCGCCGGTACAGATGGGGACAACCGGATCGTATTATTTTGGCAGATTAAGTTTTACCCTATAAAGATTCAGCGCTGAAAATTTGCCTTGGCAACAAAAAATGAATACCATTGCGGCCTAATTAAAAAATATTGAAAAAGATCTCGTGGATTACAGCAGCCGCACTCGTGGTTTCGAATATGATCGGAACCGGGGTCTTCACCTCGTTGGGGTATCAGGTTGCTTACCTGAATAACACTTTCACCATTTTGATGCTTTGGGCCCTTGGCGGATTACTTGCACTTTTTGGAACGTTTTGTTATGCTGAATTAGGCAACTACTATAAAAAATCCGGGGGGGATTATATTTTTCTCTCCCGGGCTTTTCATCCGATACTGGGCTATTTAAGCAGCTGGATCTCTTTGATTGTTGGTTTCTCTGCCCCTGTTTCGCTGGCAGCTCTGGCGATGACCAAGTATTTACAGGTATTTGGCTGGGATCTTGATAAAGGATTTGCGGTATGGGTGATCGTCCTTGTAGCAATTTCGCAGTCAATCAGCCTGCGTTCAAGCAGCAATTTTCAAAATACATTTACAATTATTAAGGTGTTGTTCGTCCTGGGATTGATTGTTCTTGGGCTCTCAACGGCTTCAGAAGGGGTAAATTCACTAAGGTGGGATAATTCGTGGATTTCCGAGATAAAGACACCTTCGTTTGCATTTTCCCTTGTCTTTGTCTCCTTCGCATATACCGGCTGGAATTCAGCCTCCTATATTGTATCCGAGATAAAAAATCCGCGAAAAAACCTTTCCAGAGCGCTGATATTAGGGACCCTTTTTGTCTCATCCATTTATATTCTGCTCAATTTTGTATTTCTGAAACATGCCTCGATAGCGGCAATGTCCAATCAGGAGGATGTCGCCTCGCTTGCCGCGCACAATTTTTTAGGATCGACGGGCGCCAAATGGGTTTGCTTTTTTATTTCAGTCCAATTGATTGCGACAATAAGCGGCTATTTATGGATCGGTTCCAGAGTTTGCTTTGCCACCTCTAAGGAGCATAAGCTTTGGAGTTTTATGAACAAATCAAGAAATGATACTCCCTACATTGCAATCTGGATCCAGGCATTTATTGCGATCCTTATAATAGCTTCGGGTGGGTTTGCCGAAATTTTTATTTATGCTTCATTCGTATTGCAATTTATAAGTGTGATTGCCATTGCAACGGTATTCCGGATTCCCAAAAGCCAGTTAATGCTTTTTAAGGGAAATTACTTTTATATTTTCCCGGTGATCTATATTATTTTTGGGGTATACATCTGTGTCTTTACATTCATCCAGCACCCCACAGAAAGCCTGATCGGGCTTTCAACGATACTGACAGGACTGGTTTTATACTTTTTTGATAAAAAGAAAGAGGTTATAAGAGGATAAAGCCTATTTTGTTACTCCCCTGTATATTATCGTATTACAAAATTAATTTTGAATTAGCCGAATAAAATTGATTAGCTGCATTAACGGATATCAATAGAATAGCTGTCCAAAATCAACCCCGAAGTTGTTCCTTCAGATTTTAAAGTGAAGTACTCAACTCATATAAAAGAATAACTTTGATCCTGTTTAAAAACGGGGATAAAATAAGCCCTTTACTGGGATTAAATTCAAAATATTTTTGTTGGAACAGGTTCAAAAAGGTTAAACAGTAATTTTATAAATTATCAATAGGTTAGCATAATTTTAAATAGGATGCTATACCATTTAAATAAAGAAATAATATGAGCGAATTCGATAGTCGTGCCCGGGTATGGGACAAAGATAAGATGCACCTTGAACGTTCTGAAGCCATTGCGCTTGAACTTCAAAGGATGGTACCGATCGATCCATCGATGAAGGCGATGGAATATGGTTCAGGCACCGGATTATTGAGTTTTCTGCTTAGGGATAAGTTCTCTGAGATTACCCTCATGGATAGTTCAAGGGAGATGATTGAGGTTTGTAAAGAGAAGACGGTTTACTTTGGCACCAACCATGTTACGCCACTCTGGTTTGATCTGGAGCATTCCGATTATGAGGGCAAATTTGATCTAATTTATAGTCAAATGGTTTTACATCATGTTACCAATATCGAGCTAATTTTCGAAAAATTCCATCATCTTCTAAATCCGGGCGGATTTCTGGCAATAGCTGATTTATATCCTGAGGATGGTTCCTTTCATGGTCCGGAGGTTAAGGTTCATTGGGGTTTTGATCCTGCTGCACTCTCCACAAAGCTTAAAATACATGGATTTAAAACTGTCGAATTTAAGGAGAGTTTCCGGATGAAACGGGAATCGGGAAGGGTTTATCCGATATTTTTGCTGGTTGCGCAGAAATAAACTATTTAGAATCTGTGTCCCTGTCCCCGAGTAGACAGGATTATTTCCGGCGAGCCTGTTTCTTATCAATAATATTCTTAAGAAACAGGCTATTTCGTACACGATGGGACGAAAATTCGCTTTTACTGGTTATTTTCTACCCATCTCAAATCCCTGACGGAATTTTCTGATATAAAATCGTACTTTTTTGCGTGATTCGCAATTTTCCTACGAATGTCCTCCAACGACAATCCGCATAATCTTAATATTCAGTACAATAAACCGCCATGCCTGCCAAAGCAGATTTCTGCGCCAGAACCGTGTTCCACTGGTTGGAATCGGGGGATATGATTCGTCATAATACCCCCGAACAATATTTTTACCCATTAATCTTCAATTTTAAATAGTTCCAATAAATTAGTTCAAGATACAATTCATTACGTTATTCGGGTAATAGCCACCAGAAAGGATACCCTTTTGCCTTGTGAATAAACATATAGTGGAGAAATAATTTAATCCAGTGCCCTGCTAGTCCTGCTTCACCAACTGTATAGTTTATGTCGCGCCCCCACTCAGGAAACCGTTGCCAGTCAGGGACAATTGGGAAAACAGTCATTGTTGCGGCGTTTCCCCTGAAAAGGCTGAATCCGGCAGAGACGACACATGCGGCACCCATCTTTCCCATTGAGGCCTCGTGTTTAAAGCCTGTCTTTCCGGTTTTTATCTGGTTTACGATATTTAAGGCCACAATTTTACCTGTAACACCCGATGGCATTCCGGTCCGTGGGGGCGCCGGTGTAATTAAGGTCCCATTAGTGCTCTTCATTGGTTTGGAAATCTGGTGAGGGGGAGCAAATGCGATACCCGTGGCAAAGATGTTGGCATAAGCCGGATTCTGGTAAACCGATGGCCAATCTTCAACTAACCAATCTTCAAAAGCCTTTCCTGAATAATCGGCATCGACCTTCATAAAACCGCTGGGGGCAAAAAGTTTTGGAGTGATATCTTCGCCAGTTTTATCAAAAGCTTTCAGACCCACACCGGCAAATGCAGGGATCAGCATCGCAAAGTCGAAGGGCTCGGAATGCATTTGTCCGTCGAGTGTTTCATAATGAGCCATACCTTCTTCAACCTTTGTAACTCCTGCCCGTTTTATCCAGCGGATTCCATATTCAGCAAAGATCGATTCGCTGAAAACCTTTGTTGGAGTAACATAACCGCCCCGTTTTATAAAAGCACCGCCCATGCCGAAATCGCCCAGTTCATATTCGTTTGATATCCATGTAATATCGGCCATATGTAATAAACCACGGGATTTTATCTCGTAAGCGACATTGAGTGCATATTCAAAAGCTGCTCCCTGGCAGGTTGCCGTTGGGTGACCAGTACCGATCAGAAAGCGGAGTTTCTCCCCTTTTTCCATCCGTGTAAAACAGATTTGCAATGCCTCCCAGGTTGCAACGGCATGATCGCATGAGCAGACAGAATGGGTGAATTTATTGGGACCCAGCCCTTCGGTGGCTTCAAAATTAAGTTTTGGTCCGGTCGCATTAACCAGATAATCGTAGTCTACCTTATCGGTTTCACCGCGCCGTGTTTCATTGGTATATTCAATGGCGATATACGGGCGAGTCATCGACTGATCACCTTCAGGATAAACAGCCGTTGCCTTAGCCTGTCTGAAATCGATTTTCCACCGGTCATAGACGGGTTGAAGTTTAAACCGAACCTGGTCGATCTTCATCTTTCCGACACCCACCCAGATATTGGAAGGGATCCATTGATAATAAGCACCCGGACTTACAACGACAACCTCGTGTTTTTTGCCCAATTTTTTCTTTATAAAAGCAGCCGCGGTATGCCCTGAGATACCTGCGCCCAATACAACAATTTTTGCCATATCGAATAGTTGAGAATTTAATTTGACTTAATTTCTTTGTACAAATGCTAATTAGCTGGAAATTTGAGGAGTGAAATGAAACCCGAATTATCTAAAGTATCACTATGATAAAGGTAGTAAAATTCAATGGTTTGGTTCTTAAAATGAATATAAATAACCACCGAATTAGCGGCTGACTTAGAGCATTATCCGATTAAATTAAGCCCAAACGAAGGTTATTTTATATGAATAGTTTATACGAAGACCCAACAATATAAGAAATCAGATGTTATTCAATTAAAACACTATGAGCATCTCAAAACATATCACAATTGCTGGACAAAGCCACAGCCCTATCCAGGTTTCCCGTTTAGGTTACGGGACCATGCGTCTCACAGGAGAAGGCATTTATGGTGAGCCGGTTAACAGACCTGAGGCCTTACAAATTCTAAAACAGGCGATCAAAAGCGGGGTCAACTTTATTGATACCGCAGACTATTATGGCGAAGATGTAACCAACCGATTAATTTCGGAGGCATTACATCCCTATTCAGATGATTTAATCATTTGCAGCAAAGTGGGTGGCGCACGAAAACCGGATAAAAGCTGGATAGGATTTAACACTCCTGAGAACATAAGGTCAAGTATTGAGAACAATCTTCGGACACTTCGGTTAGAGAAAATGGATTTGGTCCATTTCAGGGTAATGCCGGGTAGTAAAGTCCCATTTGAAGAATCGATGGAGGCTATGTTTGAGCTTCAGCAGGAGGGTAAAATTTTACATGTCGGGGTCAGCAATGTTGAGAGGTCCGAACTGAAGAGCGCTCTAAAAATGGGCAAGATTGCCACCGTTGAGAATATGTACGGACACGGGCAGCGCACAACAATAAAGGCTCATTATGGAGATACCCGGGGGGGTGAAGAGGTACTTGATCTCTGTGAGCAAAACGAGATCCCGCTAATCCCATTTTTCTCACTTCTTAATTCATTGGGTAAAAAAGACAACCGCATTTCAACAATTGCGCATAAGTATGGTGCCACCAATGCACAGATAAATATTGCATGGCTTTTGCACAAGTCGCCATGGATATTGCCCATCCCGGGAACTTCGTCATTGAACCATTTTGACGAGAATATGAAAGCGGCGGATATTAACCTCTCCCAGGAAGATATGGATTTTCTGAATTAACGTTTGTAGAGACGCTGCACGCAACGTCTCTACAAACTTGCATCTTTGATCATGCGGTGAAATGCCTTTGTTTTTTGAAGGAAATCGGTATCCATCCAGTTGATCACCTTCTCCCGCTCAACGATCCTGCTGAATTTTTCATAGGTTCCATCCTCGCGGGCCAAAACTGGTGTGCGGATACATTTCATATACAAAACCCCTAATGAGGCAAGTTCAACCCGATGGATCTGATCCTCATTGCCCGCAGCCTTTTCAGCTTTCTCAAAAATTGAAAGTGCCTGACTTAAAAAATCACTTGTAAACAGGGTGTTTTCCACCGATAAATTTGGGGTGATATGAACATCTTTGGTTACCAATCCCTGCACTAAATCGTAGTATTGTCGTATATAAGTTCCGGCATGACCATAGTACCCTGAGATAAAATCATTCACTAACTCCTGAAAATTGAGATCCGGATTCCAGAATAATTTGGCAAAGACATAGGCCCGGAGTTCAGCCAGTTCGCCACCGTCAGACTGAAAATTGCCCTCTTCCATAATACCAATGGCATTGTTTTTCTGAAAATCTTTAATATTTGACTGGAGGACATTGAAATTTGGAAATGGAGAGAGGTAATCGGCATAGCTCACCACATAATCCCAGATATACATATTCGGCGCAATTGCCCCCCATGCTTCAAGATCTTTAAGAAAGGAGGTATTTTGCGTGCAAGAGTGCAAATCGTGTGAGAAGCAACACTCAATACTACAGAGGCGGACTACCACATTTTTTCGGGGACGAATGGTTTTGGGAGGCGTACGGGTATAGACATAAGCTAATGTTCCAATAAACTTCTCAGGAAACTCTTTCTCGACCGCTTCAGCAACCTGATTCACAAACCAGATCATCAGGCCAGATTCGCTCCCCTCAGCTTTCGAGATTGCCTGACATTTATCGCACATGCAATATCCGAGATGGTCATTTTGTGATACGTCATAGATCAGATGCGACGGGTCTTTCCGCATTACATCTTTTATATTTTCAATTGTTATCCGCAGAACATCGGGATTGGTGAGGCACAATTGAGTATTTTCGCGGGTTCTTTTTCCATTGATTAAGCTGAAATATTCAGGGTGAGAATTGAAATAGGTAGCCGGAGGGACTAAAACGTCAAAGGTATGAACGCCCCAGAACCCTTCGACACCGCCGTGCTGACCTCTGCCACCCATCGCCCCGTTGATCCGGTTATGGGCTGCGTAGCCAGGATTAAAAGCATCAAAATAGAAGTCGTTTCGGACACGAACGCCGGGTTTTTCGGTATGATAAAGATTGTCAAAGAGATAGGCCGAACGCTGTGGGATATCTGTCACCCGGGAGGTATACCACCGCACTCCAAGCTCCCGCTCGAGGAATGAAAAGACCCCATACATCGTTCCCCGCTGGCTTCCCCCACAGATAATGATGTCACCTCCAATACTCTTATAGACAAATGATTCATCTGACGTAGGTGGTAGCGCAGTTAATCCTAATGCATGTGATAAAGCGTTAAATCCCAAGATAATTCGTCCCCCTTCATGATTTTCCCGGGTCGACAAGACCGGGATCGCAATTCCGCTGCTCTTTTGAATACAGTCCTGAAGCTCACTAGCTGCATAATGCTCAGATTCAGAAGCATCCTCTCCAAGTACAATGGCGTAGGAAGATTTTCCGTTTTCGAACAATGGAAAGACTTTCCGTTCACCAACGAAGAGATTTTGCTTCGTAGTCAAGATATTTCCGTTTTTAAGTATTGTGTTGATTTCTGCATCCAACTCCCTGTAAAAAAGAGAGCTTAACTTTATTCTTTTTAAAAAATCACCTCTAAGTATCTCATCCACCAAAACCGTCCCCTTATCCGAGACTTTTACGTGGACCTCACTGACAACAGAGGCCAATTGATTAGGGATAGTTGATGAGAAAAGTCCTAAAGTTCCATCATTGTGATAATTTAGTGTGAGCGGTGACTCCTTCACCTTTAATTCTGGACCTCCTAATGGTAAGAGCCTCATGGCTAACCGCCACATGCCACCTTTCTCCTCCACCTTAAACAGAATCGTGTTTTTTCCTCTATTCAGCAAAACCGGTAAAATATCCTGATCGGGATAAATTCCTCGGTTGGGTGCATAATCCCAGACCCTGTCTCCATTGACCCAGAGGCGTCCCCCATCGTTGCTTCCAAAGGAGATTTTCCAGAATCCGGGTTGTTCCACATAAACTTCTGTATAGGCATAGGCACATACCGGTTCTTTCGTGGAAACAGCACTATCCAGATTGATTGTATTTTCGGCAGATGTATAGAATTTCCATGTATTTATCCCCCCTTTGTATTTTACAACATCTCCTGGCTTGATTTTAGGGGATTGCTCCCCACCTTGTCGCTGCAGAAAGTCTGTTTCAAAACCGGTACAATGAGCATAAACATCGTCGTTTTTTACAAGCTCGAACGGGCCGCAAAGCAGCCATTCTTTTACCCATTCGCCCACGACGACAGGATTTTTTTTGAATGTCTGGGCGCTTAGTCCGTTAGAAAAGAGTAAAAGACTCAAACAGGAGAAAAAGATAATTCGTTTCATTAAAATTGGATTAAAAATTAACATTAACCCTGATAAGATACTGAACCCTGTCAGGGTTATTTTACTTATCCGGTAAGGCAAAAGCGATGTACTGATCGCCAGATTTGCTTCCTATTTTACCGCCACCACAAGCAATAACGACATACTGTTTGCCGTTGATAGCATAAGATGCCGGTGTAGCATATCCCGGGACAGGAAGCTGAGCCTCCCATAAAAGCTTTCCTGACTTCTTATCAAAAGCGTGCATTTTGCCATCTTTCGAGGCGGCAATAAAAACGAGGCCCCCTTTTGTGACCAGCGATCCTCCATAACACTCCGTTCCGGTAATTGGAATGCCTTTGGCAGTTAGTTCAGGATATTCGCCCAGAGGAACCTTCCAAAGCAATTTTCCACTATTCAGGTCCACTGCATTTAAAGTACCCCAGGGAGGTTTGATCCCCGGATAACCCTCCTTGTCCAGGAAACGGTTGTAGCCGGTCATCGTGTATGGCACATCATCGAGGATTGAATGTTTTTGCTCTGGATTCTTTGATTCTGATGCAGATTCTCGTGTCAAAGCAGGCCCACCCTTTGTATGTAAATTTCCGGAAGACGATTTTAAAAGGAACGCCACCAGCGCCTTTTTATCACTTTCTGCTATTTGTTTAAAGGCTGGCATCATATTTCTCCCGCTACCCAGCAGGTTCATAATCTGCTCATCATTAAATTTTTTTCCAATCTCTACCAATGAAGGAAAAGAACTTCCATTCCCTTTTCGTTCGGGACCATGACAGGCGATGCAATATTTTCCGTAATTCATCTCACCTATCCCTTTCAAAGTACTCATATCTCCCTTTACCTTATCGACCATTGTTAAGATCCAGGGGAGTTCGGTTGAATTGATGTACAATATTGCAGAAGCAGGGTCAACGGCTGCTCCTCCCCACTCCCCGCCGCCATCATAACCGGGAAAAATCCAGGAACTCTCCTTACTTGGCGGGGTAAACATCTCGCGATATTTCACTTTTTGAAATCGTTCCAACATCTCCCGATGAGCCTCAGGTGATCGGTCGGTGATATCTCCGGGTCCGAACGACTGGCGTGCAAATGGTTCGGGAAGTGCAGGAATTGGTTGAGTAGGCCATGCCTCTTCACCCGGAAGGTCGGATTCAGGAAAAGATTTCTCCTCAATGGGAAAGAGGGGATTACCATTGGTGCGGTCGAATAAAAACACAAACCCATGCTTGGAAATCTGCGCTACTGCATCTATCTGTTTACCCTTATGAGTTACGGTAACAAGATTTGGATTGGCTGGCAGGTCGCGATCCCACAAATCATGATGCACAGTCTGGAAATGCCAGATATATTTTCCTGTCAAGGCATCAAGAGCAAGCAACGAATTGGCGTAAAGGTTTTGCCCCTTGCGGATCCCACCGTAAAAATCACCTCCAACGGACCCAGTAGGGACATATACAATTCCCCGTTTTTCATCCAGCGACATGCCAGCCCAACAATTCGCAGCGCCCAGTTTTTTCCACGCATCTTTATCGGGCCATGTCTCATACCCTTTTTCACCGGGATGAGGTATCGTATGAAACTGCCATCTAAGCTTTCCTGTCTTTACATCAAAAGCCCTAATGGTTCCAGGTGCCGCATCTGCCTCCTCGCTCACCCGCATTCCGATAATAATAAGGTCTTTATAAATTATTCCGGGGGTTGTATTGCTGATATAGGGGTTGTATGTCCCCGCTTCCCGATCGATGTTTTCGGTCAGTTCGATATAACCGTTATGACCGAAACTGGTTACCGGCTTACCATCTGCAACATTGATCGCATACGCTTTTGATCCGACACCATATATAATTCGCCGGTTCTCTCCTTTTTCATCCTGCCAGAAAGTAACGCCTCGGCATACCTTGAAGAAGGAAGCGGGGTTCTTTCTTGCACTACTATCTTCAAGAGCAGGATCAAAAATCCACTTTTGCAAACCAGTCGCTGCATTCAATGCGAATAATTTCACCCTTGGGGTCGTACCATAGAG
Organism: uncultured Bacteroidia bacterium; assembly: GCA_903918045.1. Classification (GTDB taxonomy): domain Bacteria; phylum Bacteroidota; class Bacteroidia; order Bacteroidales; family Prolixibacteraceae; genus JAAFHB01. The sequence continues at coordinate 4,326 of CAIXCY010000106.1, read as the reverse complement.
TATCCCATCCACCATGATCGGATTACATTGAATCTGAGTATGATTATTGGTGTCTTTATCACCTGAACAATAGGTCCAGGCAACCGCAAGCCTTGAGACATTGTCAGTGTTTATCTGTTCATTGGAAGAGTAGCGGATGCCATCTTTTGATCCTGCATAGGTTGTCCATCCGCTGTAATCTGATACAGTTACCGATCTTTTTTTGCATGAAACAAGTACGATGCTCAAGAAAACACATGTAATAATAAATTTGCAGGATAGGAAGATTGAATTTTTATTTCTCATTGAAATGTTTTTATATCTCTGACAGGGTATGAAACGCTGTCAGCGATAAGGCATAAACAATTACAATTTTGCCCTGATATATTGCAGTGGCCAGGTGATCTCATCCTCCAGATCGGCAGCAGCTTTGAGTGCAAAGTAGGGTTCACGAAGTGATTCCCTTGCAATGAGAATAAGATCAGCCTCTGCTTGCTCTAAAATAGTCTCTGCTTGTACTGCATTGGTGATTAATCCAACTGCACCGGTTAAAATACCTGCCTCTTTCCTTATTTTTGCAGAGAATGGAACCTGGTAACCGGGACCAAACGGCACCTTTGCATAGTGTACGAGCCCACCGGATGAACAATCGATCAAATCAACTCCCTTAGTTTTCAGAATTGATGACAATGCTGATGCCTCCTCCGGATTCCAACCGCCATCCGCATAATCGGTTGCAGAAATTCTTACGAAAAGTGGGAGATCTTCGGGCCAGACCGTTCTTATCGCCATGGTAATCTCAAGAAGTAACCTTATCCGGTTTTCAAATGATCCACCATACTTATCAGTTCTATTGTTACTTAGAGGCGAAAGAAACTGGTGAATCAGATATCCGTGCGCCGCATGAATCTCAACGACCTTGTATCCAGCCTCCAGGGACCGTTTTGCCGCAATTTTGAAGGCGGCAACAATCCTTGAAATCCCTCCTGAATCCAAAGCCGCAGGGGCATCATCATCGGGGTTGAATGAAAGAGCCGAGGAAGAAACCGTTTCCCAGCCCCCTTCACTGATTTTAAGTTGTTTACCTCCATTCCACGGCAACGCGCAACCAGCCTTTCTTCCCGCATGTGCCAGCTGTATTCCGGCAACCGCACCCTGGCTATGAATAAAATGGGTTATCGACTCCAGCTTTTCGATATGCGCATCATCCCACAATCCCAAATCTCCGGGAGTAATGCGCCCCTCAGGAGAAACGGCAGTCGCCTCCTGGATAATCAGTGCGGCACCACCAACAGCACGGCTACCAAGATGGACCAGATGCCAATCATTGGCAAATCCATCAATTGCCGAATACTGGCACATCGGTGAAACAACAAGCCGGTTTCTAAAAGTTACCGATTTTATATCCAGTTGTGAAAATAGTTTTGACATGGTTAAATTAATTTGTTATATAATTGATTATGCTAAAATAGTCCTTCCTTTGAATTACACCAAATTTAGAATTTGTCCGGGAGTAAACACCTTTAAATTCCTATATCTTTGTTTGCGGCAAATAAAAAGCAAGCGATGCAAGGAATCTGACCAATTCTATAATTTTTCAAATAATAATATGACAATCAAATTAATAAAACTCTTATTATTCGTTATTATCCTTTGCAGTTGTTCTCCACGCATCAGGATCAGTAAGCTAACCAGGCTAATTCCGGATCAGGATAGTATAAAATTTGAACCAAAAGGAATCTATCCCCGCCCTGTTATAAACTATTTCGTAAAAAAGATAAAAACGCCGGATAAAATCAGCATCACCAGTGGAGTAGAGCTATACCGGGTATCCTATTTCACCAAAGACGAAAATAACAGGAAGACCCCTGTTTCAGGGTTGCTGGCATTTCCCAGGAATAAAAAGATCAAAGGGGTGGTCAGTTACCAGCATGGGACAAACAGCGAGCGAATGAACGCTCCGTCAAAACCATCAGAGGATGAAGGGCTGGGGATTGCTGCTGTTTTTGCCGGTGGCGGTTATTTATGTCTGATTCCGGATTATATCGGATTTGGTGTCTCAACGGAAATTCACACCTACCTTCATGCAGAAACAACGACCAATGCAGTTGTTGATTTTCTGAAGATAGGATCCGAAATCTGCACCAGCTTAACTAATAAAGAGACCAACTATCTTTTTCTAATCGGAATTTCGCAGGGCGGGCATGCCACTGCGGCTGTCCACCGAGAGATAGAAAAGAACCCGGTCAGCGGGCTACGACTTATAGCAACTTCATCAATCGTAGGGGCTTATAATCTGAAGGAGATTAGTATACCCTATGCCATCGAAAATAAAAGTGTTTTTTACCTCGGATATCTGGCCCATTCCTATTGTCACATTTACAAACATCCCCTTAATTCTATTTTATTGGCTCCTTACGACACAATAGTTCCGCGGATATTTGATGGAAATCATACCTACGAACAGGTAATTGCCAGACTTCCCAAAACACCGGAAAGTTTATACCGGAAAGATATTCTGGATGATTTTATTTCAGGAAATCACGATTGGTTTACCGATAAAATTAGTGAGAATCAGACCTTCGACTGGAAGCCCAATGCATTATTCAGAATGTATTATGGTTCCAAAGACAAAGACGTTTCGCCGCAGGATGCCATAAATGCCTATTCTCACATGAAACAATTGGGCGGAAATGTTGAACTGATCGGTCTTGGAGAACTGAGCCATACGCAATCGGCCTATGCGGCTATCCCAAAAACGAGGGTGTTCTTTGATTCATTAAGTACAGTACGACGGCACGACTGAATCCATTGAAATTTCCAATCCCGAAGGGGTAAAATGATGGTAGCAGAAACCACGTTATTATCACCTGCAAAACCTGGAAAGGGCGGCATGATTTATAAACAATTCTACGGGCTCAACTGGTAAACAAAAATCCGAATGAAATGGCGGCAAGCTGATGGGGAGATGGGGAGATGGTCAGTCAGCTCCCATACCCATACAATTTGGAAGAGATTCAATCTAAATTACTATTTCGTTACACAAATACGAACTTCTCATTCGACAACTCCTTCTCCCCATCGAAACGATAGGCCGTAAGATAGCCATGTTTGGCGACGCTAAAATCAAGGCAACACACATTTTTCCTGAGCAATTGTGGTGTTCCTGAAAGCCAGTAGTGACCAAAAAAGACGGGCCGTTCGTCCGGCGAATAGAATTTTATATGTCCTGTTAAAGATTCATCGATGGTTGTCTCCGGAAGATTTTCGATGGGCAATACGCTCATCTCACGATAGGTCGAATTTACAGGATCTTTCCACCATTTTATTCTGACCTCGTTGCGCACATTCGCATCTTTATCCTTGAAATATAGCCCTTTTGGCATGAAGACCTCCTTTCCCTTTAAGGTTTCATCGAAGATTTGAAATATTTCGGTTCCCATTCGTACCGACTCATGCAGAACTTTTTCTGTGAGGCGGTCGTGTTTTAAAATTGAACGCAGGTAATCAATATGGTCTCCATCCCAACAGGCATGAACCGCCCTGAATTCTTCCGTCTCATAAAAGAGCGGTAAAGTTTTAAACCATTCAAGATAATCTTCATATTCATGCTGCCGGTTTTGAAACTGCCTGAGTGTCTCGAAATGCTGAATAACATTAATTATCAGATGCTTTCGCAGATGCCCTCCTTCACGTTCCTCGCGGTGGAAGCAGAGTGCATTGTATTCGTGATTCCCCATAATTGCAAATGCATTTCCACTTTCAGTCATTGACCGGACTATCGCCAGTGTCTCCCTGATTTGGGGGCCACGATCGATATAGTCGCCGATAAAAAAAACTTTCCGTTCAGGGTGACAGTAGACGCCATTTTTCAATCCATATCCAAGCTTTCTGAGTAATTCAATCAGCTTGTCTGCATGGCCGTGGATGTCACCTATAAAATCGATCATCTATTTGAAAAATTGGTTCTTCTCAAAAATAGTTAAATATTAAGCGCCGTTTTCTTAATGATCCAAAATAAAAAAAAACCTATATTTGGATAAAAATAGAATCAAATTTTATGTTAAACCTTGTTTTTTTGGTAGGAGCCTATTGCTTTATGGAGTTTGTGGCGTGGTCGAATCACAAATTTGTGATGCACGGATTTTTGTGGAGATGGCATCAGGATCATCATATCAATGACCACAAGAAAGTCGCCATGCATGAAATGACTTTTTCAGGAATGGAAAAAAACGATCTGTTTTTCATTGTGTATGCCACACCTGCCATTGTGCTTTTAGTTTTCGGATTCTACTTTGATTACCCTAAAATGATTTTTAGCGGCATAGGGATCTCCTTGTATGGTTT
>CAIXCY010000105.1 GCA_903918045.1 uncultured Bacteroidia bacterium | reverse complement strand
TTCAACGTAAAACGTTATGTCAGTAAAGATTCGTTTGGCAAGGCATGGCCGTAAACAACATGCCTATTACCACATTGTGGTAGCAAACAGCAGGTCACCACGAGATGGTAGGTTTATTGAGAGGATTGGTTCATACAATCCGAATACTAATCCTGCCACCATCGATCTTGACTTTGATAAGGCCATTGCATGGCTAACTAATGGCGCGCAGCCTACCGATACAGCTCGTACAATCTTGTCCCACAAGGGGGTTATGATGAAGAAACACCTTCTTGAAGGAGTTAAAAAGGGTGCCTTTGACCTTGCCGAAGCTGAAGTGCGATTTGATGCATGGGTAAAAGAAAAGGAAAATGCAGTTCAGGCGAAGAAAGATGCCCTGGCTACCGGTTTCAGCGATGAGATGAAAAAACGTCTTAAAGCTGAAGTTAAAGTTAACGAGGCTCGTCTTGCTGAGATTGCAAAGAAAAATGCAGCTGCTGCCGCTGCTGCAGTAAAACCTGTTGCAGAAGAAGCTGAACCAGTTGTCGCTGTTGAAGAATCAGTGGAAGATGCATCTCCTTCAGCAGAAATTACTGAACCAACTGCAGAAGTATAATACTGAAAAAGTTTTTTCAATATTTAAAATGAATTTTAAAGGGCGATGGTTATTTCAACCATCGCCCTTTTTTATAATTTCATCCTTGTTATGAATCATTTAAGTAAGAGTGACTGCGTTGAGGTTGGATATATTCAGAAACCGCATGGCCTCAAAGGTGAGGTGGTATTGGCTTTTGAGCAGGAGTATGGTGAAACCTTTGATGACCTTGATCTCCTATTTGTTGAAGTTGATGGAGGGCTGGTCCCTTTCTTTATTGAAGAAGAAAGTTTGCGGTTGCGAAACGACCAGAGTGCAATTTGTAAACTCAACTTTATTGATACACTTTCACAGGCTAAGGAGCTTGTTGGATGTAAAGTTCATGTTTTCGAATACGAATTAATTGAATCAGAGGATCAGGGAGTCGCCTCAACACTCATTGGAATGATCGCCTTTGATGCAAAATTCGGTGAGATCGGAATGATTGAAAGGGTAGATGATTTTTCAGGTAACCTTGTCATAACCGTCAATCATCCCAGGGCAGAGATTATGATTCCCCTTTCGGATAATGTGATAACCTCTATTGATGAACAAAAACGTGAAATCTACCTCGATTGTCCTAATGGACTTATAGATATTTACCTTGAATGAAAATTGTTTGTCAGGGATGCAACTTTCTTGCATAATGTGCATCTTTAGATAAACATTAAAAACTTTAAATATGAAATCAAGAGTTTTCACCTTATTAGTTATATTAATCTTTGCCGGATCACAGTCGCTCGTCGCACAATCGACCCAGACCCGGACAGTTTCTGCTTTTACCGAAATATCGCTCAAAATCGGAGCCAATGTCTTTCTGAAACAAGGGAATACTCAATCGGTGGAGGTTAAAGGAGATGAAGCGACACTTAACCGGTTGATGACAACAGTCAATGACCGGAAGTTAGTAATCAAATACCCAAGTGATACTTGGTTCAGTAGCTGGAATCCCGGAAAGGTGGATGTTTATATTACGATTCCGCAAATTGATGAGCTTGTAATTTCCGGTTCCGGATCAATTGTTGCAGAGGGAAAAATTAATTCCAGGATTTTGAATCTGCTTCTAAGCGGAAGTGGCGATATGAAGCTCCCAGATCTTGAAGCTGAAAAGGTTATTGCTACCCTCTCCGGTTCCGGAAATATTCAAATTTCAGGAAATGGTACTGCAGCTGAATTCAAAGGTACTATCTCTGGATCCGGAAATATTAAGGCTATTGATTTCCCTGCCAACGATGTGAATGTGAAAATTGGGGGATCCGGAAATTGTTGGGTCAATTCGATTAAAAACCTGGTTGCAAAAATTGGCGGATCGGGTAATGTTATTTACCGTGGAAACCCATTGGTTGATACTGCAATTTTAGGATCAGGAAATGTTAAAAAAGAGTAGTTCTATTTTCTGATTACTTCAATCTGACCCCCAACCCCAAGTTTTATTATCCCGGAAGGGTTTGACCGTGACTGGTCATCCTGTCTGTATTCAACAACATAATCCATTAACCTCAGAATTTCTCCGCTGATTTCGGAGAAATTCTGAGGAGATTTTTGACCACTGATATTGGCGGATGTGGATACCACAGGCTTTCTAAACCGTTGAATCAACTGCTGCGTAAATGGTTCACTGGTTATTCGGATTCCAATACTTCCATCAGCTGCAAACAAATTGGTTGCAAGATTTTTAGCCCCTGGATAGATGATCGTGAGCGGGGTGTCCGCAACTTCTATTAAATCCCATGCAATTTCAGGTACCTCTGAAATATAGGAGTTGAGTAAATTGGGATTTTCCATCAAAATAAGCATACTCTTAGCGTCAACGCGCTGCTTTATTTCATAGATGCGACTTACTGCTTCCGGATTTGTGGCGTCACAACCTATTCCCCAGATTGTATCAGTCGGATAAAGGATGATTCCTCCCGAACGAAGGACCTCAACTGCCTTAACAATATCGTCGTTAAAACTATTACTCATAATTCCCGGTTTTCAATAAATCCTGATGTATACTTTTACTGCAATTAAACCTTAAAATCGGGTACTCCACCAAAATCAAGCGTGGCAAAATAATCATCAAGGGTCTCAGCTCTGCGAATCTCAATCACCGCTCCATCTTCGCGAAGCAATAATTCTGCAGATCGAAGCTTTCCGTTATAATTGAATCCCATCGAGTGGCCATGAGCCCCTGTATCATGAATTACAATGATATCTCCGGAAGCTAGTTTGGGTAAAACCCGGTTAATTGCAAATTTATCGTTGTTTTCACAAAGTGACCCTGTAACATCATACATAATCTTAGTTGTAACTTCCTCCTTTCCCGGAACTGAGATGTGATGGTACGATCCATAAAGGGCCGGCCTCATCAGGTTTGCCATACTGGAATCGAGTCCGGCATATTTTTTATAGGTATTCTTTATATGCAGAACTTTGCTTACCAGATACCCATAAGGACCGGTTATGGCACGGCCGGCTTCAAAGTAAAGTTTAATTGGATTAAGGCCGTTTCCCAAAATGTATTTATCATAGTTAGCCTTGATCCCTGCACTCATACGCTCAAGGTCAACCTCTTTTTGATCTGGTTTATAAGGAATTCCGATTCCACCACCCAGATTGGCAAATTCAAAACTGATATTTAGTTTTTTTGAAAGATCGGCAATTAGTTCAAAAAGGATCTGTGCCGTTCCTGCGAAATAGTCGGAATCAAGTTCATTGGAGGCAACCATTGTATGTATTCCGAACCGTTTTACCCCTTTGTCAATCAGCATCTGGTAACCTTCGAAAAGCTGACTCCGTGTAAAACCGTATTTAGCCTCTTCGGGATGACCAATAATCGCATTACCCTCTTTAAGTGCCCCTGGATTATACCTGAAACAAACCAACTCAGGAAGGCCTATGTTTTCATCGAGGTATTGAATATGGGCAATGTCATCGAGATTGATAATTGCACCCATTGCAACGGCTTTTTGATATTCATAGGCTGGAGTATCGTTGGAGGTAAACATGATTTCCTCTCCACGCATGCCAACTCTTTCGGCAAGTTCAAGTTCTGCAATTGAACTGCAATCAATTCCAAAACCCTCCTGCCGAAGAATTTTCATCAGGTAAGGATTTGGTGCAGCTTTAATTGCATAATATTCCTTGAACCCTGGATTCCAGGAGAAGGCATCAACAAAGCGCTTGGCATATGATCTCATCCCTTTCTCATCATAAATATGAAAAGGTGTAGGGTAATTTTCTATTATTTTTTCTAACGTCTCTTTTGTAAACGGAAGTTTCTTATCAGTCATAAAATTTTAAAATTTAAGAACCACAAAATTAGGAAAAAATTCTGTTTTGAGCCTGAATGGATTCTTGAAACCATCCTGAAATGGCAAAAAAGTATAAAAAAATAAGGTTGTCCCCAATTTCGAGACAACCCCATTTTTTAATTCCCATAATTAAATTCACCGTGGAAAATTCTTGAATATCTGCTGAACTACGCTGTTTAATTTATCTTCGCGGGTATTAGTCCTAGGATTTACCAAACCTTCAGCGACCCCTTCCCAAACCATCTTCTTTTCTGAAACATCAATTACATCAATAAAAAGTGTCCCATCTATTGATTTATCAACGTCAACATAAGTGTTGGAGGAACCCCATCCACGCATATAACCAAAAGGACCACCAAAAGAGGTAGTGTTCGCAGTTGCTGTGTAATGGGTCTTCCCTTTTACAAAGGCATTAACCAAAACATCAGGGGTTGTTGATATCTGATATCCCTTGGTTTCCATCTCTTTAGTGATTGCATCTTTGAGCCTGCGACGATTTAATTCGTTCAATGATACCTTATCAACTTCTTTGCTGAAATTGAATGTTTTATATTTCGCAAAATCTGCTTTACGATCAAAATCAGTGCTTACCCTAATACTGGTGCACGATGCAATCACAACCATCAGAATGATTGGTAGAAATACTTTAACGTAACTAGTCTTCATGGCATTATAATTTATATGATTCATTAATAATTGATTGTTTTATTTATCATTTTGTTATTGCTCTCGTCGTCTCTCTTTTTCAGGTTTGGATCGATCTGACGACCCGGATGATTTTGCAGGAGCACTCTGAGGAACAACTCTGTTTTGCTGGGCCGGTGCTTGCCTGCTATTATTTTGTTGAACCGGTGCTGCCCTGTTATAATTTTGGGGTGCCGGCGCTGGTCTGCTGTAATTTTGCTGAGCAGGCGCTGGTCTGCTATAATTCTGTTGAGCTGGTGCAGGCCTGTTGTAATTTTGCTGAGCAGGAGCCGGTCTGTTATAATTTTGAGGTGCAGGAGCTGCATTGTTGTTATTTTGAGATGCAGGAGCTGCAACATTATTTTGTTGACCTGGGACAAACCGGACATCCCTGCGTGGCGGATTATTTCCAGGATTAACAACATTCCCTTCTGATCTGGTTGGACTTGCTGTATTAAACTGACGCTGATTTGCAGGAGCTCCAAATACCCCGTTCTGCCTTTGTGTATTTTGGGGAATTGTTGTACCTCCGTTATTTAATCCTTGTCCGGCATTATAATTTCTCCCCGACCTGATTATTGCAGATGATCCCCCTTGTGGAGCAGACGATTCTATCACATTTGGTCTGTGGACAAAATTACTCCCCCGCTGACGATCGATTCGCTCCAATGACCGGTTATTGACCCTCGGATTATTTATGACATTATTTTCGATGGAGCGGTAAAATCCCTGACGAGGAAATGAGCGGGGGGATTCGTTGAACCGCTTCATGTAATGATTTTCGTAGAAATTATAGTAATTATAGGTAAGATGAGGGTACATCCTTGGATGGTATTCCGAATGCCAATGGAGGAAAAAACCAGAAGGAAGACCCACTATCTCAATATTTCCATATTGATTTCTGTATATTCCGGTATGATAATAAACCGGCCTTGGGCGCCAGTAGGGATCAGAATACCAATAAGGATAACCAAACCAATAAGGATAACTATTGACCATTTGCGCCTCGACAACCGAACCTTGATAATTATTTAAATATCTTACCTCATTGTTTTCACTCGAGAATTTATCTGACGCGTCCAGCATCTCATTATAAGCCTCAGGATCTTTCTGAATCTGATTCCTATAGGCCTCAAGATCTTCACGGTTACGGTTCGAAAGTTGGTTTGAGATCTGAGCAATCTGATTGTTGAGCCAGGCAGGATCTTCGCGATAAACCTCACCCAAAACTGTAGTAAACGGTTTATCATTAACAAGTGCCGAGACTATCTCAGGATATGCCAGCAGAACATTCACACTCTCTTGCGTTTGGACGGGATAAGGAGCCAATGCATTCCGGAAGGCCCTGTCAATCTCATTATTTAACCGCTCAATCTGCAATAAAATATCGAAATATCGAATTGCATTCTTCTTGGTTACGTCGCGAATCTCCTGTGGATAATTCAGAACAATACGATCAACTTCAGATTCGGAGGGCCTCCCATGATTTACCAAATCGCTGATCATATTGGGATAACGCGCTATATCATAAAATGCTGCCTGAGCATCACGGTCGTACCTCTCTATGATATTCTTGAATTGATCCTGTGATCTTTTTTGCAACTCCTCAATCTTATTTAGCAATTCCGGTGTTTGGGAAACCAATAAAAGATGGGGCTGTATTTTTTTTTCACAACCGGCAATCGCATCAATGGTTGTGCGGTCCTCATCAATCATTTGCAGCAATGTATTTTTGCTTGGCGATTGAGACTTGCCAGGCAATGCCAAAACAAGTAATATTGCAATGATTACCAGGTGCAACCGATTTTTCAGAAAAGGATTCAATAGATTTATAGTTCTCATGGTTTGTATCTTCGATGTCCTCAAAAATACAATCAAAAAGTCTGCCAAAAAATTATTATTTAGCGAAGTTTAACATTTAATTTTGAAAATATTAAAATGTAACGATTTTGAGTGGAAAGAAAATTACTATTCTTAATGATTTTTATTCCTGACGATTAATTTTCATTGTACCCTGAATAGGTATGATCCACGGTTTTTGAGCGCGGTCCATACAGGATTACTCTGAATGTCAGGATCGAAACCAGATTTGGCGGCAATTACTACCTGGTCCCAATAGGGGGCCAGCACCTCACCTTAATGCGCCTCGCTGGTGGTTTTAACCGATTTTCCACTACTTTTGCAAAATATTTTTAGATTGATTTATGAGACTGCTATTAATTTTCTTCTCTTTTATGATCCTGGGTTCAGTAATAAGTTCCCCTTCATTCAGAGAGAAGCAGATGAATTTTACCCGGGTGAGGGAAGCCTATGCCGCTAAAGAGAAGATCGTTGATAAAACCCTGTTGGGGAATTCAATTTCACGCGATAGCCTGAGGATATATCTTCAGGCTTTTAAATCTGAAAAGATTATTGAGTTGTGGGCAAAAAATATTCGGGACTCTGTTTTTATTCCAGTTAAGGAATTTTCAATTTGCGATATTTCCGGTTACGAAGGACCTAAAAGGCGTTATCGGGACTTACAGGTTCCTGAAGGATTTTATCATATCTCCAAACTCAATCCTTACAGCAGGTACTATTTGTCCATGGAGATAAACTATCCAAATAGCTCCGACAGCATAAGAGGCGTTCATGGCCACCTTGGAAATCAGATTTACATTCATGGTTCCTGCATCTCTTCGGGATGTCTGGCAATGACAGATGACCGTATTCGGGAACTCTTTGTCTATTGTATAGAAGCCTACAACAGCGGACAGGAAGAGATTGCCCTGACCATCTACCCGGCCAGACTTACCGGGGATAATTATTCAGGATTAATAGCCGATTACAAAAAAGATAAGGATAAACTCAGTTTATGGGCTGATCTTAAAAAGAGTTATGATCAGTTCATACGAACACGGGTGCAGCCTAAAGTAAAGTTTCTGCCTGATGGAACCCATGAACTGAAATGACTAATAAATAAATAGGTTAGACTCGATATTTACCAGTTGTCCAATTGTCAAACGCTTATTAGTTTTCATGAAAAAGTTTATACGATATTTTTGCGTGATACCATTGATCACACTGTTTTCATTTGCGAATGGACAGAATGAACTTCGTGGAAAAATCATTGAAAGTACAAAGGATAGTAGCGCCCTTGCTGAGGTTTATCTTTATGTACCTGATTTAAAACTGGGTGCAATAACAAAAACAGACGGAACCTATATCCTTAAAAATATTCCAAACGGCACTTACCTCTTAGTCGTTAATAGAATTGGTTATGCATCTCAAAATAAGGAAGTTACCATAAAAGGAAAAGCGATTGCCAATTTTGTATTAAAACCTTCAACAATGGAAGTCCAGGAGGTAATTGTTACTGGAGTATCATCTGCAACTGAAAAACAGAACGATCCGATTCCTCTTGGTATCGTTTCACAAAATGAGATGCTGCAAAACAATCAAACAAATATAATTGATGCCATTTCTGTAACGCCCGGGGTTTCTCAGATGACTGTTGGACCGAATATTTCCAAACCTTTTATTCGGGGACTGGGCTATAACCGCGTGGTAACAATAAATGACGGTGTTCGTCAGGAAGGGCAGCAATGGTTTGATGAATTTGGCATTGAGGTGGATGAGTTTTCTGTCGATAAAGCGGAAATATTAAAAGGACCTTCCAGTTTAAGCTATGGCTCCGATGCAATGGCAGGCGTGATAAATATGCTTGCAGCTCCTCCTGTACCCGAAGGTGTGATTAAAGGAACACATTTATCTAATTACCAGAGCAATAACGGACTTTTTGCACAATCACTCAACCTGGCCGGAAACATTGGCGGGTATATCTTCGATTTTCGGTACAGTAATAAAATGGCTCACGATTACCGAAATAATTATGATGGATACGTTGCTAATTCAGCCTACTCTGAGAGTAATTTAAAAGCCTTAGTCGGCATTAACAAACAATGGGGGTTTTCTCATCTTACACTTTCCACATTCGATTTACGAATGGGTATAATTGAAGGGGCAAGAGACAGCGCTACAGGTAAGTTCACGAAGCATTTTCCCGGAACTGGACAAACTGATAGCGTTGGCATTGCACCCGAAAGTGATTTTAAAAAATACAATAGCTTCCCCGTTATACATCAGCACGTTCGACATTACAAGGCTGTCCTGGATAACAGCTTTACTTTTGGGGAAGGAAGGTTAAATCTTCGTATCGGGTTTCAACAAAACCACCGGCAGGAGGCAAATGATCTCACACAGGGGGATATATTCAATAACTATTTTTTCTTAAACACATTCAATTACGACCTCCTTTACATTTTCGCTGAGAAAAATCACCTTGAGCTGTCTGTCGGAGTAAATGGGATGAAACAAAATTCGGAGAACAGAGGAACAGCATTTGTTATCCCTGAATATTCCCTGTTTGATATCGGCGGCTTTGCAATCGCAAAAAAATCGTTTGGTAAACTTTCAATCAGTGGCGGATTACGATATGACACACGTATTCTAAAGGGAAAAGCGTTGTGGGTTGATTCAAACGGAAAACGATTGACCGGTTCCGAACCAGGTGCTGTTGCCAATTTCACCCCATATACTTCTGATTTTTCCGGTCTTTCAGGAAGCATAGGCGTTACTTATGAGGTAACTGATAATTTATATGGAAAAGCCAATATAGCAAGAGGTTATCGCGCCCCCACTGCAGCTGAAACCGGCGCAAACGGAATACATGACGGAACTCCGTTTTACGAAATTGGCGACCATAATCTAAAGACAGAGAGCAGTTTGCAATTTGATGGTACGCTCGGAATAAATGCAGAGGATTTATCTGCAGAGTTGAACGGCTTCGTGAACAGGATAAATAATTACATTTTTGCCACAAAACTTCAAAGTGTATTGGGTGGTGACTCGATCAGAGAAGATCCTGCACTCGCCCTCACTCCTGGACCTGCCTTCAAATATGTGCAGGGTGATGCGATCCTTTCCGGGGGAGAAGTAGTCTTGAATTTTCACCCCCATTCACTTAAATGGTTGCATTTTGACAATAGTTTTGCGATGGTAAATGCGATACAGAAGAACCAGGGTGATTCAACAAAATATTTACCTTATACTCCTCCGTACAAATTTCGTTCAGAGTTAAAGTTCATGTTCAACAAAAATGGTAAGCGACTTAAAGATTCATACTTCAAGGTGGGAATCGATTGCTATTTCAAACAGGATAAAGTCTATTATAAGTTCGGGAACGAAACCGTTACACCAGGATATACATTGGTTAATGCAGGGTTTGGGACTAATTTTAACTCAAAAAAAAGAGTTGTATGTTCGGTTTTTATTTATTGCAGTAATCTGATGGATGTTGCTTACCAAAGTAATATGAGCCGCTTGAAATATGCAGATATAAATAATGTTACCGGAAGAATCGGAGTATTCAACTTGGGCAGGAACATTAGTTTTAAATTGGTTATTCCGATTGGCATAAGATTAAGCGCTTAAATGTGTATTATTTCCTGACTTCAGCCGTTGGGTTCTTTAATCGAATTCCATTTTTCAAGTATGTTCTCTTCCCCTTTGAAATAGCTTACCCTGGAGTCCTTTTCGAAAACATGCATAGATGGAATGAGGAGTGTCTTGCCGCTGTCCGGGTATTCGCAGATGTCAGTACCGGTAAAGGTCCGGATATCGAGATAAGTACAAGATTCCTTACCATGATTATAAAGCTGGTGAGCTCCGGTTTCACCCATTTCAAAGAATGCAAGGTCGCCGGTTGATAGAATCTCAAGACCATATGGCGTTCTCACAGTTACTGTGCCCGATACAATCATAAACAGTTCTTCAGCATTTCTATGAAAGTGATAGGGGGATGAGAATTGTCCGGGATTTAGTAATCTCAGATCAAAGTTCAGGTTTTGGGGATCTAATCCCCTTTTCACCCTTGATACATCCGATAACAACCTGAAGTTGTCGATTCTTCCCGGATTCTCTTTGAATTCCCTGTTTTCACTTTTTAAAATTGTTGCCATAATTTAAAATATTACTGTTAATCATGAATATAAATCGCAGGAAGCAATTGACATAACTTGCTTGCCTGGATCAGATTTAGGAGTAAGAGTTTAGATAACGGAGTCAACCATTCTTCCCTTGGATCATATTTCCTTAAACTTGCAACTTCCTCAGTTTTGACCTTAGGTAGAATAATTAATAGATCCAGGGAATAAGCCTTTTAGTCTTATTCTGATAATCCAAATATTTTTGTCCCCATTGCCGGATCATAAACCGCTCCTCTATCCGGATGCGGTAAAGATATCCGAATAAAACCGGAATAATCATTAGAGTCATCGATAGCCAGTTTGAAAGGGAGGTCGCTGTTCCAAGAAAGATAAGTACCTGTCCCAGATACCCCGGGTGCCGGATAACTTTATAGAATCCAGTTTCGATCAGTTCATGATCTTCTATTTCTGTTACGGTATAGGTGAAGTGTTGTTTAAGAGTCGAAATTGAAGTAATTCTTATAATCAGTCCTACGATCGATAAAATGGAGCCGATTGCGAAGAAGGCGCTCCAATGGTAGATCCGGCCAATTGTGGTCATTCCTATCCGGAAGGCAAGAAAGTAGCCGACTGCAATGAATATGATCAGAAGCCAGATACTTGCCTTATCTCCCGATTTAACAATTTCCTTTTTCCTCTTCAACCGTTGTCTTATGCTCATTACGATCTCAAAGAATCCATACAAATAGGAGAAGGCGATGATGATGATTAGTTTTATATCCATAGCAACTAAATTTCAGTTTTGATGCTCCTAATATTTTAAATGTACTGAAAATTATTTTTGATTTTTTATTTCTTGATATAAATATGAGAGTAAAAGCCGCATCCAACAGAAGCATCACGCATAATTATTGAATCTTTTCCGGTATAATTAACATACCAGTAGTTATTTGTATTTACATTACTTGTGTCTGGACGAAAACTAATTTCAAAGTAGTTACTATCTTGGTTCACAATCACAATCCTCCCTGATTCAATCAATCTGTTGTTTTTAATTTTCCCGTATATTCCGTACTTTTTAAATTCTAAAACATCATAAGTCGGATCTTCTTTTCCTGGTCCCCCTGCTATTCCAACATCATCATAAATATTTACAAATATTAACTGGCCATAAAGTTTCAGATTTGCACCCGAAAAAATTTCCGACGTATAATATTTATTGGTTGAAATAGAATCTAGCGGCGATGTTGAGATTTTATCAGACTCTTTTCTGCAAGAAAGTAGTGATATTATGGTTATGATATAAATAATTATTTTCATGATATGGACAATCTTACCAGATTAGTATTACAAATATACATTCATTCTTCTTTTTATTTCATTGAATGTTAATATCGTTGATCGTTTTCTGATTTTATATCCATCCCATTTTGCAGGATTTTTTCAAACAGTTCTGCGGCAGTTGCAACTACGAAAGTAACAATAGTAGTTACAAAACACACGGTAAGAAAACCGGCAGGGTCGTCATCTTTATGATGAAATATCCTTATGTATATTCCTGCTGTCACAATTAAGACGCTCAGTACGATTGCGCAATATTTTATGCTCCTTAAAGTCTTCACGGAGTTTAGTGAGAATGCTTTATTTTGTCCGATATATCTTAGTAATTCGAACGCCTTATACAGCGCAATAAAAAATGGGACAGACGAGGCATACCCATACAAGATAAACGGATCAGTATAAATGCTGAACAGATCCAAGTTTGCGGCCCTCCCCTCGAGTAGGGGAAACCGAATCATTACGACTAGTGCCATAATACCAATAAGTACAATGACTACCTGAAGAAATATTGTTGAACTTTGTTTCATTAAAGAGTCTAATTTATTTGATTTTATCACTGCCGCTTAGTAATTGCAGGCAACTTCACGCACCTACCCGCAGGAGGGGCATTTTATACTAATCTCCTTTTTATCAATATTTTGAACCTTTTATTTTCTTTAATTATGGGCAACATCAACCTTCCTTACTGGTAAGTTGATGTTATGTGGGGTTATTCTGACGTTTTTTTTTAATAATAGTTACGAACTCTGTTTTTCATCGAAATATTGTTTTTCTCAATTACCCTGGCCAGCAGGAACTGAGCTTGCAAATCGCACCGAAACCGCTTTGATTTATGCCTGCATATTGGTAGTCGTTGTTTTGTCTAAAGTTGTCCTTTGTATTTTGGGTCAAAGTCCACCATCCACTCTATACCAAATTTATCTCTAAACATTCCAAAATAGGTACCCCAAGGACTGTCTTCTATTGGCATCTCGATTTGTCCACCTTTAGAAAGCCCATTAAATATATTGTTGGCTTCTTCCCTGCTTTCGGCACTTATAGAAATCTTACTTCGAGTTTCCATTTCGTTATGTTTTCCCAATTGCTCTGGTGTATCGCTTCCCATTAAAACACTGTGTTTGCCAATAGGTAAAGCGATATGCATAATTTTTTCTGCTTCCTTTTCAAAGTTGGGAGCCCCTTCAAAATTCATATCTTTAAAGCGAACGATTGTAGCAAAGTCGCTACCAAAGACTGATTTGTAAAATGTAAATGCTTCTTCTGCATTTCCATTAAAATGAATGTAAGGATTAATTGATGCCATATTTTAAATTTTAATTTTCTAATTTGTTTTTTTTCATGATGTTTTTATAATCCCATCCTATTTTTTCAGCTTTGTCAAGCCATCTTCAAATATAACAAAAAAGTTTCTTCCTAGCACGTCACCTGTCATTACGGCAAACCGCTGATAGCGGCTGCCCTTACTCATTCCTGGATTATATTTAGTCAAACTTAAAGGCACTCATAGAAAGGTTTTTCCATTGAAATGCTTCATAAATCTTTGTTGGTTGTCCACCGAAAGCACTTGCGAATACTAAAGGTAAAAAATGTTCTGATGTTGGGTGTGATTTGAAAAACTGCTTATGATTGTATGCTGAAATTATTTTGTCAGCATAGTTTGTGTTTGATTTGTCTGCCAGCTCATTTGTAATAAAGTCGTCAAACTCTTTTGCCCAATTGTCTGGTTCAATTTCGTGTCCACCAAATTTTTGAATTTCACTACGATTATGTACTAAACCGCCACTTCCAATGAATAAAATATTGTCGTTGCGAAGCGGGTTTAGTATTTCGGCAATTCTTTTGTGATATCCGGGGTCAAGATTATAGTGCTGTGAAATTTGCAAAACAGGAATGTTGTTATTTGGGAAAAGTAGCATTAAAGGAACTAAAGCACCGTGGTCAAGTCCACGATTATTTTCTGCTTTTGCTTTAATGCCATTTTCTGTAAGTATTTCAAGGATGCGTTTGGCTAATACAGGGTTACCAACCGTTGAATAATTCGTTCGAAACTCTGGTGGAAAACCTTCGTCCATCTGAATCATTTTTTCAGTTGTTGTTATAGAAATAGTTTCCGTTTGCCAATGTCCAGAAAAAAGAACAATTGCAGACGGACTATTTTTTATATGCTCATTACGCAGTTTTAGTAATTCCGATTTTAGCTGATTGTTTTTAAATGCTTCATAAATTGTGCCGTGAGAAATGAATATACTTGGCTGCATTAATTGTCCCATAATATTTTCTTATGAAATTTTGATATTTTAAAGAATACCTCCATTTACTTGTATTACTTGTCCATTAATCCAATTCATTTCAGACATACACAATTGGACAGTGGCGTGTGCTACATCTGAAACTGTGCCTAAACGCCCAAGTGGTGTTTGAGCAACCAACATATCTATCATTTCTTTTGGTGCAACTAAACCTTCCGTTTGAGTAACACCCGGTGAAATAACATTTACAGTAATTTGTTGTAGCCCAGTTTCTTTTGATAAAGATAATGCAAATTTTTCTATTGCAGCTTTTGCACCAGCATAAGCACCACTGGCTGGTTGCGGCATTGCTGCTGCACCGCTACTGAATATAATAATTTTGCCGCCATTGTTTAAGCTCTGTACAGCTTTTTGCATTGCAAAATATTGCCCACGAACAGCTTTAAACATTCCGTCATAACCTTCTTCGGTCATCATTGCAGTTGGCATAAAAGCCGCTGGAGGGAATGCTACGCCAATATAGATATCGGGTTTCCCTCCAAAGTTTGTTGGAAAAAAGTCAAATGCTTTACTCATTTCTTCTTTATTTGTAATGTCGGCTTTCATTGCCATTACAAACGGTTGAATTTTTTTAGCTTCTGCTTCTGTAGCTTTAGCTTCAGTTTCGTTATGTGAATAGGTAAATAATACGTGTGCTCCTTGTCTTGCTAATTCAAGCACTATTTCTTTACCAATACCACGGCTTCCGCCAGCTACAATTATTCTTTTACCGTCTAATTTCTTTGTCATTTTTATTATTTATTTAATTGTAAGTTGCAAAAGTAATCTCATTACTATACTTTTGCAAGTGGTTACCATTAAGTATATCAGTATACTTTTGGGAAGTATTGTTTATAATCAAAGGTTTGGCAATGTATAAAAGTGAAAAAAATGTTTGTGCCGTAAGCCACGCAATGTCAATAATAGGTGGTAAATGGAAAATTGTTGTCATAAGCAATTTGGTCAACAAAGGGATGCACCGCTATAAAGAGTTGGAAAGGGCAATTCCGGAGGTTACGCCCAAGATGCTTGTCAAGGTGCTAAAAGAATTGGAAGAAGAAAAATTGATCGTTCGTAAAGTCTATGCAGAAGTCCCGCCACGAGTTGAATACTCTATCACACCACTTGGTCTAACTTTAAATGATTTGATTTTAGAAATAAATAAATGGGGTGAATATCATTTGAAAAACAGTTAGTTGTCGGCTTGTGGCGGCTGGGTTGCCACTAAAGTATCGCGACTTTAAGTAGTTGGGGATTGGTAAGTCCGAAATTTCCAATTAAGCACTGAAAATCAAAAGTACAAAACAAACTTTAAATTAAGCCCCCAACCCCCAATTTCTTAAGACCACTGTTTCCTGCTAGATTTTCCTCCGATATGCAAAATGCACAAGCAAAAGGTTTGTCAGCCAATTACTTGTGTAGGTTAAGAATTTGTTCAAAAGTTTTGTTTACATTGGGTTATTCTCATTTTTGAAATTCAAATTCTGAAAATTGATTCTAACGACTTTAGTAAGTTGTTTCTTTAAGTGTAGAATTGTTAATTATTTAGCCAAATATGTTAATCCACCATCAACAAGGAGTTCAGCACCTAGCATAAACGAAGAATCATCAGAAGCGAGGAAAACCGCTGTTTTACCAATGTCAGATGGTTGCCCAATCCTGCCTATCGGCATTAAATCTGCAAAGTGTTTTTTTACAGCTTCAATTTGTTCTGCTGGGACAAACTTCTCAAATGCTGGAGTGTCTGTTGTACCTGGTGTTATTACATTTGCTCTAATTTTTCTGCTTAAAAGGTCGCTTGAAAATGCTTTTGCAAAATAGATTACTGCTGCTTTTGCAGCACCATAAAGTGTAAAAGACGGATATGTGTAATCGGTAAATAACAATGCACAGTTTTCGGTAAATAAGAATACACAGAATTTGGTAACAATGGTGCACAGTTTTCTTTTCATTTGGGCATGCCCAAATGAAAAGAAAGTCAACTTTACCGGGGTACTAAAACCCGGTTATTATGAACCAATATCTTAATAAGTTGATCATGTACCATGAGATTCACAAAATGAACCGAGAAGGGTTCTCAAAATCAAAAATCAGCCAATATCTGGTTGTCAACCGCCGCACGGTGAACCGTATTTTGTCGATGGATGAGATGCAGTTTGAAGCGTTTCTTGAGTC
>CAIXCY010000104.1 GCA_903918045.1 uncultured Bacteroidia bacterium | reverse complement strand
CAGGCGGCTCGCCGCCTGCTCCCCCCACCCCCTTACTACAACCAATGAACGCTGTCATTGTAAGGAAAGACGAAGGAGTTACGAAGCAATCTCCTTTGGCTGGCAGATTCTCACAAGTATGTCATTGGTAGAAGCTCTGTTGTAAACACAAACAAAATAATTGACACCCAGAGCGACGAAGCAATCTTCACCTTATTTCTGCCTTCATTGGTTACTGCAATTAGCAATATTATGTCTTTAATACGACATCTATTTATTCTCACTACTTAAAATAAGGTTTAGGATAATTTAAAATCTATGCTACTAAGGTTAGAAATAGAATTAAGGTTTTAAGAATCCTATAGCTGTATTTTTTCTGCACTTAACGGGTGTCCCATAAAAAGACCCGCCCTCGTTTCAAAATTATCGGCCGATTCGGTGGTAAAATATCTCACAGATCCACGCTTTGAACATTGCTGATCTATTTCAGGATGCCTGACCAGGTAATCCGCAAGACTTTCTGCCACAACAGGTCCCTGTTCAAGAACCTTTACATGGAGCGGGATATATTTATCAATTGTTTTACGTAACAATGGATAATGGGTACATCCTAAGATTACGGTATCAATTTTGGGATCACGACGAAAGAGGTTCCGGATATTTTTCCTGACAAAATAGTCGGCTGCCGGATTATCGAGTTCGTCATTCTCCACAAGTGGAACCCACATCGGGCAGGCCTCCTGAGTTACACTTAGGTGCTCGCCCGATATTTTTGCGATTTCGAGCGGATAAGATTCGGAGAGTACAGTGCCAGCAGTACCTAAAACACCAATATGACCCGTTTTAGTGTAAAGCGGTATTTGTTCCACACTTGGCCGGATAACCCCTAAAACCCGCCGTTCGGGGTAGTTTAAAGGGAGATCATTTTGCTGAATAGATCGTAAAGCTTTTGCCGAGGCGGTATTACATGCCAAAATAACCAACCGGCAATCCATCGAAAAAAGCTTACTAACTGCCTGTCGCGTGTAATCATAAACCACGTCAAACGATCTTGAGCCATAGGGGGTCCGGGCATTATCGCCCAAATAGATATAATCATACTGAGGCAAACGCGCGACAATTGATTTCAGGATTGTCAATCCTCCGTAGCCTGAATCAAAAACACCTATAGGCTGGTAATTTTGCTGCACTTAGAATATATTTTAATGACCTAAACTTACACAAAATAGGTAACAGAATGAAATAATCAGCAAACTAATTAATTTCATACTAATAAAATTTCGGTTAATGAAAAAGGGCACCCAACAGGTACCCTTTTATTTCAAATGGTGTGAACCAATTATTTTATTATCCCAAGTTTTGTTTTAACCAATGGTGTTAAATCAACAGATTGCTCGGAGTGGAATAAAACCTGATTTGCTTCAAAAACATAGATCAAACCTTGTTCTTTAGCCACATCAGTAATCGCCTTACGTGCTTTTTCAATTACAGGCTGAAATTGTTTGGTTTCCTCTTTTTGAAGACTCTCCTGTGCGGTTTGCTGAAAAGTTTGGATACGTTCCTGTATACTCTGAACTTCGTCTTGTTTTGCTTTTACAAGTGCTTCGTTTGCATCTTTTGCCTGAGCTAAAGCAACGTATTCTTTGCCTTTTTCCTGATACTCCTTTTGCATTGCCTGAAGCTTCGTTTCAAGATCAGCCTGAACTTTTTCAAGAGCAACCTTAGCTAAATCTCTCTCCGGCATCGAAGCAAGTAACTGCTGAAAATCAATATGACCGAATTTTAAAGTCTGGGCAGATAAACCACTACCCACGAAAAAAACTGCACAAAATACTATTACTTTTAAAAAATTTCTCATGTTTCTTTTTGATTTAAAATTTGAACGCAAATATATACTTTTAATTTTTATATCCAAGTTTCTGTAGGATCTGGTCACTTAAATCGTACTTTGAATTTGTATAAATCATAGACAAACTCCCGGCTTTATCAAATACAATTGAATAAGCGCCTTGTTCAGCAATTTCCTGAATTGTCTTGAAAACATCGTCCTGAATAGGTTTAATCAGCGCCTGTCTCTTTTGAAACAACTCACCCTCTGCACCAAAATACTGTCGTTGCAGTTTCTTGTATTCCTTCTCCTTTGTGATGATAATATCTTCCCGTTTCCGTTTCATATCGTCAGATAATAAAACAACTTCAGACTGAAAATCCTTATACATCTTGTCCAATTCTGCGTGAATAGTCTCCAGCTCTTTCTGATACTGTTGAGAAATCTTGTCCAATTGATCCTGTGCTGATTTATAGGATGGAATATTTCCAAGAATATACTGGGTATCCACATAGGCATATTTCTGTGCATAACTAAAACCCGCAGAAACGGTCAGAAACAGCAGAATGATTACTAACTTTTTCATATCCAATAATTTTAATATTTTAAATATCTTATCAAAAATCAGACCAAACAAAAATTAAGTAAACCTTAGAACTGTTGTCCCATAATAAAGTGGAACTGACTACCTCCAGTACCTTTGGTATACCCGTCGTCAAACCCATAACCCCAGTCAAAGCCCATCAGGCCAAACATAGGCAGGAAGATCCGAATTCCTAAACCTGCTGAACGTTTGATACTAAATGGATTGTAATTTGCGAAATCAAACCATGAATTACCTGCCTCGAAAAAGCTTAACCCATAAATGGTAGCCGACTGACTCATTGTGATAGGATACCTTAACTCCAGTGTAATTTTCTCATACATGTTACCGCCATTTGCAGGGGTAAGCGAGTTGTTGGCATAACCCCGTAAACCAATGATATCACTTCCGTACATGCTGTAACCCGACATTCCATCACCCCCAACGCGGAAACTCTCAAATGGAGACCGGAGATTCTTGTTGTAATAACCCAGGAATCCTGTTTCAAATTTAGAGCGTAAAACAAGCTTTTTATTTGCAGTGAAAGGGGTGTAAACATCGCCCTTAAAAACCCATTTATGAAACTCAATAAGGCTGTAACGCTCTTCGGGAGTTAACTTGGGATCCGCGTAATTTTTATTTGAGAACAACGAATAGGGAGGCGTAAACTGGACCATAAAGGAGAAGTTCGAACCCCATTTCGTGTATAATGGATTATCTGTTGAGTTGCGCCCAAACACAGTTTTGAAACTCATATTATGCGAAGTACCATTCTTGAAGAAGAAATACTGCCAGTTATCCAGAACATATAACTGATAGGACAATTCATGGTACATTGTGAAGAAGTCATCAGGCCATTTCAACCGGTAACCCAATCCAAGGGATCCACCGATAACGCCCATTTTTTGAGTAATCACATAGTTATAAGGGTTGTAATAACCTCCGCCATAACCACTGCTTCCACTGCCATAGCCACTTCCGTATGCGCTTCCATACCCCGAATAGTTACCAGTGTAATTATACGACTGGTTTCCACTGGTTTGTTTGGAATAATAAACAGAGAAGGTTAAAGAATTTGGTTTTTTTCCACCAAGCCAAGGCTCTGTAAAAGATAGACTATAAGACTGATAATAAGATCCATTTGTTTGTGCCCGAAGTGAAACTGCCTGACCATCGCCGGTAGGGAGCGGCTTCCATGCCTTCTTATTAGGAATGTTGCGGATTGAGAAATTTGAAAATTTCAATCCTACGGTACCCACAAACATACCTGCACCCCAACCACCCGAAAGCTCAATCTGGTCGTTTGCACGTTCCTCTAGTTCATAATTGATATCAACCGTGCCATCCTCAGGATGTGGAACTACATCCGGTTTTATGGTTTCCGGATTGAAATGCCCCATCTGAGAGAGCTCTCTTACAGAACGAATTATATTCTCTTTGCTGAACAACTGACCTGGTCGGGTAAAGAGTTCCCGCCGGGCAACATGTTCATTTGTTTTGGTATTCCCTTTAATTCCAACCTTGTCGATTGTAGCCTGGGTTCCCTCAACCATCCTCATTTCAAAATCGATCGAATCGTTTTGAACATTCACCTCAACCGGACTCAGATTATAGAAGAGATAGCCGTTATTAAGGTATTCATTCGATACGGCATCGTCATCTTCAGTTAACCTTTTATCCAATAATTTCTGGTCAAAAATATCACCCTTCTTGATCCCGAGAACTCTGTTAAGCTGCGGGTCGCCGTAAACGGTATTTCCTACCCATTTGATGTTTCTGAAATAATATTGTTTTCCCTCTTCAATATAATAACGAAGGGTAACCCTGTTCCGAAGCGTATCTTTAACAATCGAGTCAGCCACAATGATTGCATCGCGGTACCCCTTTTCATTGTACTTTTTGATCAGGTTGAGTTTATCTTCTTCAAATTTATCCTCGAGGAACTTCTTTGAGGAGAAGAAGTTCCTGAGTTTTTTTGCTTTGGTCTTCTTCATAGAAGCTTCCAGAACCTTCGTACTAAGCGATTTTACTCCAAAAAACTCAATCTTGCTAACTTTGACCTTCTCCTTTTTATTTACTTTGATATCAAGCATCACCTGATTCTCCTTCGTGGGATCATCACGCTGGATAATGTCCACATCGGTATTATAAAACCCCTTTCCCTGAAAGAGGGCCAATATCTGACGTTTAGCTGTGTTAATCAGGTTGTCCGTAACCTGACCACCGACAAGTAACATAACTTTCTTTTCGACATCTTCCTTTTCGCTCTTGCTAACCCCCTTGTAGTTTTTCTGAGAAAGACGGGGACGTTCCTGAAGATAGATATCTATCCAGATTTTGTCTCCAACTATTTTTGTGGCTGAGATTCTGACATCCGAAAAAAGGCCCTGATGCCAGTATTTCTTAAGAGCAGAGGTTATCGCGTCTCCCGGGATCGTAATCTCTTCGCCGATTGTAAATCCTGAGAGATTTTTAAGCACCTCGGTATCCAAAAAACGGATTCCGCTTACCTCGATTCCTGCGAGGGTATACTTCTTCGCAGACTCATAATTGATCGAAAAATTAGTACTATCTGCAACAACCTGGGAAAAGAGGTTTAAACTACCAAATACTACCAGGGAAAAAATTATTAACTTTTTGTACATTTTTAACTTCTGATTTGTTCACTTGTTTTTCCAAATCTTCTCTCTCTGCATTGGAAATCGACGATGGCCTCAAACAAATTCTCTTTACGAAAATCGGGCCACAATATGGGTGTAAAATAAAATTCGCTATAGGCACTCTGCCATAATAAAAAATTACTAATCCGGTATTCTCCACTGGTTCTGATCAATAACTCAGGATCAGGTACTCCTGATGTGGAAAGATGATCGATAAAGAAGGGCTCATTGAGCTGTTCAATAGTTATTTTGCCGGCAATCGCTTCGCGCACAAGCTTCTTTGTCGCCTGAAGGATATCCCATCTACCCGAATAACTTAAGGCGAGGATCAAATTGAGTCCGGTATTTGAACCTGTATTTTCGATTGCATCCTTCAACTTCGCCTGAACTTCGGGAGGAAAAGAATCGATATCTCCAATCACCCGCATTTTTACGTTCTTTTCCCTCAGATTATCGACCTCCTTAACAATAGCGTCAACCAGCAAGGCCATAAGCGCATTAACTTCCTCTTTGGGACGACACCAGTTTTCGGTAGAGAAGGCATAAAGGGTAAGATATTCGATTCCCAGTTCACCGGCGCCTTCGACTACAGATCTCACAGATTCAACACCCTGACGGTGCCCAAAAATACGATCATTGCCATGAAGTTCAGCCCATCTGCCGTTACCATCCATAATCACAGCTACGTGGCGGGGAATACAATTTTTCTTTACCTGATCAATAATCATCGCTTCTTTTTGATCTTATCATAAATTGGACAATTCCCTCTGTCACTCCATAATTGCCAGGTTAATGAAACGGCAAGTGTGGCATACCAGTCATTATTATTTAACCCTGTAGTAGCCTTTTGATAACCGGGACCTGTCTGAACAAGAAATCTCCTGGGATCGTTTAGGTTATCAATATTATCGGAGAAGGTTTTTCGGACAACTACATCGACCAAACCACCCAGCCTTTTGGTTATATTAAATTTAAAACCTGCACCCACAGGAATTGTCAGGGTCAAAACATCAAATCCATTCGTCCGCTTACCACCGACGAGAAATGGAGCGTATTGCGCCGGAACATATGGTAATCCGGTAAGAGGATTGTTTGCCTGAGTGGGATCAAGGATAAACGATCCTGACCGTGGCGCCCTGGAATAAAACGCACCGATGCCAATCGCGACAAAAGGGGTAAAAGATTGTTTCTTCGTATTTCCCAATTTATAATTTCGAAAATTAAATTCAAGCAAACCCTCCACGGATTGAAAAGATCGGCTAAAATTGTAGCCATAATTAGAAGTTGGTACAAAAGACGCTGCACTTACACCAGATTGCCCGATGAGTGCATTATTGAATAAACCCTCGGCCTTTAGATTTCCTGTCAACAGCTGCCCTCTGATCGCTAAACGCCTGTTGAAATTCCACCTACCTAAAATTCCAACTACCGGAGTAATCGATTTTGCATAATTTACTTTTTGAATATCTCCCCAATAAGTCGCTGCCCCAAGCTGCACACCAATATCGGCAGTATGCTGCGCCATAGCGCAACCTCCTGATAAAATGAGCATTAAGACCACAATCAACTTTTTCATCTGAAACAATATTCAATAAATTTATTAAAAATCAAAACGCCAGTCGGGCGCATATTTTTACTAAAGGTTACAAAAGTAATAGATTAACCCAAATTTCCCTTTTTTCGGACAAAATTTAACGGATAAAAATAGTGTTGCTCCCCAAACCACCAGATCTATTTTAATTTCGCTTGTCGATTCCCCACATCAGTTTATTTCTGAGTGTGCTATAAAACGATTGATTTTCAAACTGTAAAACATTAATAGAGAACTCCGCTTTGCTTAACCGCATCTCGATATTGGTTCCAAAGGCATCGGATCTGGAATCCAGCGAAGCAAGATAACGCCCTCCCCTCCCCTCGATCTTCAACCGAATCTCTTCATTATCAGATATTACCACCGGACGGATAGCCAGATTATGCGGTGCAATCGGGGCAATTATGAAATTTGCAGCGGTAGGGGTAATGATCGGACCGCCAACGGCCAGTGAGTATGCAGTAGAACCGGTGGGTGTTGAAACGATCAGTCCATCAGCCCAATACGAGTTCAAATAATCTCCCCCCACTTCTACGTGTACTGTAATCATTTGCGAAGTATCCTGTTTATGCACTGTAAACTCATTCAGCGCATAGGGAAAGTCGGCAAACAATCCTAATTCGTTTTCAAGTTTAATCAAAGAACGTGGCTGTAAATAATATTTCGCTGCAAAAAATCGTTCAAGGGCGCTTTCGAGTTCCTCCTGTGCCACATCAGCAAGAAAACCAAGCCTTCCGCTGTTTATTCCAACCATCGGAATTCCCGAATCTCTCACTAATGAGATTGCCTCCAGAAAAGCTCCATCACCACCAATACTGAAGAAAAAATCGACATCTCTTAATTCAGTATGATTTGAGAAGTCGGTCAGACCCTGCGGAAAAAAGTTTATTTCATGCCGCAAGTAATCCAAAAAAGGGCGATATACGATAATCTCAACGTGATGTAGATGCAATATACCGAACAAACGTTTCAAACTTTCGTAAAAAACAGGAGTAATATTTCGACCAAAGATCGCTATTCTCATCTATACTCTTAATAATTAAACATTTATATACCTCATAAATTGATCGTACCGGTCATCAAAAAGGGTAGAAATCTGCGACTGATCCATGTAAGTTGCCTTAATCAGGTAGTCATACCGTGCAAAAGTCTGAATAATTCCTGAAAGATCGACAACATTAACTTTTATTGTGACATCGAGTTCCTTTGACGAAGGGGATGGTTTATGGATATACAGACTAAGGATACGTGCGTCATTTCCTTCGATAATCTGGGCAATCTGTGAGAGCGAATAATTGATCTCCGTTAGTTCGAGTACTATAATTCCGCCGGGTTCTTTGGAGGAGAAAAGTTCTGCTAAAATAAAGGCAAGGTGCGTGCGGGTAATAGAACCCAGGTAGGTATGATCCGGCTGAAGGACCGGAACAATTGACACACCACATCCCAATGCCACGCCGGCCACCTCAAAAATATGCTGGTTTACATGCACATGAGGTTGTAACAGGATTGGAGTAAGGTACTTTTCGATCTTTTCATCGAAGTTTTCGGCATCATAGATCTCCTTATCAGAGACCACCCCAAAATATTCATTGCCTACCACAACAGGAAGGTGCGAAACACGAAATATCTCCATAAGTGTAAGCACCTTAGAACCAATCTCGTCGGGAGTGACGGTAGGAATGGATTCGGAAATCAGATTTTCGGCTATCACGATTATTGTGTTATGTTGTTATAAAAATCGATTCAAAGTTGTAAATTGCACACCAAATCAGTGAAACAATACTATGACTCGTTTAAGCGTAAATATAAATAAAATAGCGACACTGCGTAACACACGGCAGGGAAATATACCAAATGTTAAACTCGCAGCTATAAATTGTGAAGAATTCGGGGCTGAAGGGATTACAGTTCACCCCAGACCGGATGAACGACATATCCGATATTCGGATGTAAGAGACTTGAGGCCAATCATAACCACCGAATTCAATATTGAAGGTTATCCGAACCGCTCCCTTCTCAACCTTGTGCTTGAAGTTAAACCAAACCAGATCACCCTGGTTCCTGATGCACATGATGCTATAACTTCAAATGCCGGATGGGATACCATTGCCAACAGGGGATTAATCAGTGATATCGTAGCCGAAATGAAAGAGGCCGGGATCCGGGTTTCCCTTTTCGTGGGAGCCGACCCGAGAATGGTGGAAGGGGCATTTCATACCGGTGCGGACCGGATTGAGCTCTATACAGAACCTTATGCATCTGCATATCCCTTCAATCCGGATCAGGCAATCAGTACGTTCATTGAAGCAGCCAAAGCGGCTGAAGAACTCAACCTTGGGGTAAATGCCGGGCACGACCTCAGCCTTCAAAACCTGAAGTTCTTCAAACAATCCATTCCAAACCTGCTTGAGGTCTCGATCGGCCATGCTTTGATCTCAGATGCATTATACCTGGGATTGGAGCTCACCATACTCAAATATAAAGAGTGTCTGAGGTAATGCCCGTAACTTTAAAATTCAAAAAGTCCGGTCACGGTGCACCTTTTGTAATCCTGCATGGCCTTTATGGGGCATCGGACAACTGGATATCGATTGGGAGGAAACTTGAAGATCGTTTTACTGTGTTTATTCCGGACCTGCGAAATCATGGTCATTCGCCTCATACAACGACCCATACCTATCAGGATATGGTGGATGATCTCAGGATTTTTTTTATTGAACATCACATCGAAAAGGCCATAGTTTTAGGGCACAGTATGGGTGGAAAGGTTGCAATGATGTTTGCTGCAGAATATCCCGAGCTCGTAAAAGGGTTGATCGTGGCGGACATAGCCCCTAAAAGCTATAACAAAATTGACACTCCCTATAAAACGGTGATGGAACATGAGTTGATTCTAAGCCTGATGGAGGAACTTAACCTCGTCGCAGTCTCATCAAGAAAGGAGATCGACACCTTTCTTGCGGAAAAACTGCATAATGTTACACTGAGACAATTTCTGATCAAAAACATCCACCGCAATAAGGATGACTATTTTGAATGGAAGATCAATGTACCGGTGTTAAAACATGCTTTGGTTTTGATTACGACTGGTGTGAATAGTGAGTGGTTTGACGACCGTCGTCCGATCTTAGGTTACCGGGTGACTTTCATACGGGGATTGAAATCAGATTATATATCAGACAATGACCTTCCTGCAATAAAAGCAATATACCCAGAAGCAAAAATAATCGGCATTGCGGATGCGGGTCATTGGTTACATGCAGAACAACCTGAAAAATTCATTGAAGCCGTTTTATCGGTTGTATAAGGTTGTTAGCGCTTTTAGCTTCTCTCCACTCTCCTTCAGATCGATCGTTTCAGACAATCTCCATTGCCAGTTACTCTCTATTGTCCCAGGGGTGTTCATTCTGGCTGAAGCGTCTAAACCCAGGATGTCCTGCATCGGAATGACCGATATTTGAGCTACCGAACCCATTACTGCCCTGATCATTTTCCAATGATCGATACCCGAAGTGCCAAAATAGTGCCGTACATGATCGCGTTCATCCCCTTTGATCCGTTTTAACCAATTGGCAGTAGTATCGTTATCATGCGTGCCGGTGTATGCCGCAAAATCAGGTTCATAATTATGGGGAAGATGTTCATTCTTTTCGTTAGAAGCAAACCCAAACTGGAGCACTTTCATACCCGGCAGGTGATATTTCTTTCGCAAATGGTGTACCGCTTCAGTAATTGTCCCCAGATCTTCGGCAATAATCGGCAAATGTCCGATCTGACTCTGCAAAAGTCCGAGCATACCATCTCCATTTGCCTTGAGCCATTCACCGTTTATAGCCGTTTTCTCGCCATAAGGAACAGCCCAGTAGGATTCCAAACCTCTGAAATGGTCAATCCGGACCAGGTCAAACAGGCCAAGATTAAAATGAAGCCGTGCTATCCACCAATCGTAATTACGCTGCTGAAGTTTTTTCCAGTCAAATAAAGGATTCCCCCATAGCTGACCCGTAGCGCTGAAATAATCGGGCGGAACACCCCCAACCATTACCGGTTTTCTGTCTTTATCAAGCATAAAGAGCTCCTGATTCGCCCATACATCGGCGCTATCATAGGAGACGTAAAGCGGAATATCTCCAAATATCTTAATTTCAAGACTATTGGCATACCGTTTCAGAGAATACCATTGCCTAAAAAACAGAAACTGCAGGAAACGCTGATATTCCACATCTTCCCGATAGGTGCGATAATAAAGATTGAGCGCCTCATGGTTGTGTTTTACAAGCGACTCATCCCAATAACTCCAGTCTTTCCCCTTTAGATTTTTGCGACAGGCATAAAAAAGTGACCAGGCCTCCAGCCACCAGCTGTTTTCTCCCCAAAAGCGCAGGTAATTGTCCCATCCAAAACCTCCTGTTTCACGAAATCGTAAAAATGCTTTCTGAAGATATGGTTCCCTGAATTTCCGTACCTGGTGGTAATCGACACTTTCAAGAGGAAATGCTTTTGCAGGCGGTTTAATCTCTCCTTGTAACAACTCCATCTTAACCAGTTCATCAAGGTCTATTAAATCAGAGTTTCCGGCAAACGCCGAGTAACATTGATAGGGTGAATGGCTAAAATCTGTAGGGCCTAATGGCAAAATCTGCCAGATTTTTTGTCCGGAGGCGGCTAGCCACGCTACAAAATTGCGTGCTTCTTCGCCCAGCGAGCCAATTCCGTATTTCCCGGGAAGAGACGTGGGATGTAAGAGTATTCCGGAAGTGCGATGGGGCATAATGAAAGAATGAAAAAATGAAAAATGAAAAAATTAAGGAATGAACTTAATTTGAAATAATTCTGCATCTTTAATTAGTCTAAGCCAGTATTTAGTCTCCTTTGCCTCCTTATAAGATATTTGGATTTTAGCAATAAACTCAGCTTTGGATATTGCTCCCTGCGACTCTTCAACATTAGCACCTATACTTGTACCACTCTTTAATAACTGACGTGAAAGAACATACTCCCTTCTCTGATCTTGAATTTCAAAACAGTACCGTGCAATTCCAACTGCAAAAGAATAGCTTTTTTCAATGATCACATTTTCTGGCATCTAATTGATTATTAATTCTTTCATTTTTCATTCCCTCATTCTTAATTCTTTCATTTACTTCAGCCATTTATCCAGCCATTGAAAATAAACCCGTTGCCAAAGGATGCCATTCTGAGCCTGCAAGACCCAGTGACATTCGTCCGGAAAAAACAGGAATTCAGCAGGGATTCCCTTTAATTTTGCTGAATTAAACGCCCCCATCCCCTGCGTGTAAGGAATCCGAAGATCCTTTTCCCCATGAATTACCAGAATCGGGGTATCCCAGTTCTGGACAAATTTATGTGGAGAGAAATTTTTATATGTATTTTGAGCCACCTTGTTATTCAAATCCCAGTAAGCACCCCCATTATCCCAATTCACGAACCACATCTCTTCTGTTGTCGAGTACATGGCCTCAAGGTTAAAGATTCCGCAATGTGAAATAAACGCCTTGAACCGTTTCTGATGATGGCCGGCCAGATAATAGACAGAATATCCGCCGTAACTTGCCCCGACAGCTCCGAGCCGGTTTTTATCGATAAACGGCTCCTTGGCAAGGGTGTCAATAGCGGTCAAATAATCCTTCATGTTCTGACCGCCGTAATCACCCGAAATCTGCTCATTCCACTCCTGGCCAAAACCAGGAAGACCCCTCCTGTTGGGCGCGACAATAATATATCCATTGGCTGCCATCATTTGAAAATTCCATCGGTAGGACCAAAATTGACTCACAGTACTCTGAGGTCCACCTTCGCAATAAAGCAAGGCAGGATATTTTTTTGAGGGATCAAAATGGGGCGGATAAATTACCCAAACCTGCATTTTCTTCTTATCGGTGGTTGTGATCCAACGGCTCTCTACTTTACCAAAGGTCAACTGGTCCATGATTCCTTTTGTAGCAGCAGTAATTGGCTCATCTTTCCCTGTAGCCGGATCAACACGATAAATCTCTGCAGGATGCGACATCGAAACCTTTGTTGCCACCAGTTGATTGCCAGCAACTAAAACATTCTGGTAATCATGAACACCCTCCGTAATCCGGGTGATCACACCATTACCGGTGTCGAGTCTATAAATCTCCTCCGTCGCATGGATATCGGAAATAAAATAAATTGATTTGCTATCGGTTGTCCAAACAAGACCTTTTACATTCTGATCAAAGGTTGCCGTAAAATCACGTTTTTCGCCTGTTTTGAGGTCAGCAATAAAAAGTCTGTTTTTGTCGGCTTCATAGCCATCGCGAGCCATGCTCTCCCATGCAATCCTCAATCCATCCGGTGAAAAAACAGGGTTGATATCGTACCCCATCATCCCCTCTGTGAAGTTGGTCGTTTTGCCACTCTCCAGGTTATAAAAATAGATATCCGAATTTGTTGAAACAGCATATGCTAATCCCACTTTTTTCTTGCAGGTGTACGCAATGGTCTTTCCATCAGGACTCCAGGTAATCTGCTCGATGCCGCCCATAGCCTTCATTGGAGAATCAAAACGCTCATCTTTCATGATGTCCTTTTCACCCGACAAAGCTGAATCATTGTATTTTGCAACAATAATATGCTGATAAGTATAATCATGCCAGCTGTCCCAATGCCGGTACATCAGATCGGTTTCGAGGCGTGCATTAGCCAGGGGTAGGTCGGGGTAAAGATCGTGAATATCCTTATCCAGTTTTATGGATTGAATATAAAGTATATTTCTTAAATCGGGAGAATAGCTGAATCCGGAGATTCCACCCTCTACATTGGTTATTTGTGTGTTTCCGGTACCGTCCGGGTTGATCTCCCAAAGTTGTGCACTTCCTGATTTGGATGAAATAAAACCAATTTTCTTACCATCAGGACGCCACTGCTCTTCCCCCTCCTTTTCCGGAGTATCGGTAAGTTTTTTTGGTTCCCCCCCCGCTACCGGGATTCGATAAATATCGCGGTACGATTTATTTTCAGCAATATTAAAATAGGTAACTCCGTAAATAACCGATATTCCATCGGGTGAAACCTGTGCACCGCCTATGCGACCAAACGACCAGAGCACCTCTGGAGTCATTATATCAGAGGCAAGTTTCGGAGTTACAGGTGTGTAATTGTTTTTTAAAACGGTAGGTTTTTCACTTTTCATGCAGGCTGAAAGAAGGGTGAGAATCAGAGTAAAAACAAGCAGGTTCTTCATAGTCTGAAATTAATTTCCTGCAAAAGTAATGGATTTGAATAAAGGGTCACAATAAATTAACGGAAATAAGAGTGACAATCAAATTTTACGGATTTAATAACCAAACCCCGTACATCGATGTTGGGTACAAGGAAGGATTTGTAAAATTCAGGGGCAATCCAACGAAATAAATTTGGGAAGTTTAAACTTTCGCAAATTTACTGTTACATGCTTTGATAGATAATATCTGATATTTGGCTAATTATTTGAGCTAATTTTCGGTTATCCTTACCCTTAGTCATCACTGTCAACAAATAGGGTTTATTTTCAAGATAAATAAATGCAGTTTCAGAAAGTTCAGGTTCCAAATTACTGCCTCCTTCTCCAAATTTATGCGCTTTTTTAACAAACTCCGGGAGATTTTTTATTAACCCATTTTTAAAATCTGAATGAGCCAATAATTCTGTGGCAAATTCAGAATCTTCAATCGTAAGATATGAAGCATTATATAAAGACCTCATAAACAGAGAGTAATCCTTCGAAGAGATGGGATAATCATTTGATTTCCAATCAGGAGCATCGAGTCCAAAGTCTGTAAATATCTTTTTAAAAGCATTTATATCGATAATTGTATTCAGGAGATTCGTTGCATTATTATCTGAATAGGCAATCATATAAGTGAGAAGTTCCTTAACAGTATAACGATGCCCCAGTTGAATTTGATTTGAGACAAATGCTGCCGTTTTATTTGAGTTTAAGAGGTGGTCATAAGAAAGCGACTTGTTCAAAAGACCTGGATTTTTTTCATTCATCTTTAAAAAGGTTATTAAGACAGGAACCTTCATTAATGAACCGGGGCTAAATTTTTCATTTTCATTTATCCCCATCCATCCGTTTTTTGAATACAATTTCAGATATACCGAGGCAGAAATTAAATCACCCGATGCCTTGAATTCACCGATCAGGGTATTAACCCGCTGCTTTATCGGGAAGAGTTCTTCAGATTCACACTCATTGTCAACGAACATCAACGGTTTAATGTAATTATATCCATTCAATCGTTTCACATCGTAGGTGCAATTCAGAGGCATTTTCTCACTATAGCCAGGTGAGGTGGAATGGCCTAAAGCTGAATTACTTGGAAGATAATCAGAAATTAAATAGGTAACGATAACAGAGCCTAATATTGAAAGAAATAGGTATCCAAGAGCTATTTTTCTGGCAAAAAATGATTTCATCTTCTTTAATTGGTTCTAAGCGCTAAATTTTACGAAACTCTTACTATGACATGAAAATACCCGGGAAGTTTAATCGGGAATGAAAAAAATCCTGAATTTGACAGAACAAATTTTCAAATCAAACCATAAAGGGCGGTAAAAGAAAGAAATAGAATATCACTTAGTATTTGTATGTCTGTGGCAAATCGATTCGGCGTCCATCATAATCGGTGTATCGGATATAGAACCGGGTTTCACTTTTTCCTGCAAGTTTAAGATAGTCAAGCTTAAAGCTTACCAAAGCCGTAACGGGGTATTCCTTTAGGTCTCCGCGTGCGTTGTGTCGGAGTTCAAGAACAAACGGATTAGTGATCCCATTAGCTTCCCCGTTATCTATCAAATTAACATAATGGAGAGACCCCTGTGTGAAAAACTTCAGATCAAGCGTTAGTATTCCATTTGCTTTTGAAATCCAGGCGTCTCTGACATTGATTGGATCATGCCCCATACTGTCAATCGATACCTGCGAAATATTTTTAATATCCTTGAAAAGAATATCCCTTATACTTACGATATTCGCAATATAGGTAACTGTAGAATCGGTGAGTTTCGTATCACCAAGCGGATTGAAATAGACCCATACCCTTTCGTTATCCTTAACCTGTAAGGAAGGGGCGGATGTTGTGGCAGGGACAACATTATTCCCGTCATCGAGATGAATGATGAAATCATTAAGATTAGAACTTCGCTTTTGAACAACCCCGTATGAGACGAAAAAATCGCCAATTGAATAGTAATCGCGGTCTTTGACACACGATGAGAAGAGGATTGAAAGGACGGCTACACAAGGCATTAATACCTTAAAGAATTTCACTATAGGTTTCATAGCTTCAAATTTAAAGTTTAAATATGAGATAAAAAAAGCAAAGGAAAAGTTGCGTGACACTCCCTTCATTTAGAGAAAATCTCCAATTATCCGAATCAAAAAGCGCTTCCAGAAGGATCAAAAACAAGCATCGTTTTGCCTCACGATTCGTATAACAAAACGATCCAATTATCTAAAAAATTAAAATGTTAATTGCGGCTTCCACCAAATTGACTATTTTTGGTCCTTAACTTAATCGCCTTTTTTGATCCTAATTTAGTTGAAATGAAAATAAAATCAGTTCTTATAATCATCGCTATCCTCTTATTTGCAGGCGCTAACGGGTATTCCCAAAGATTCTCCTATGGTGTCAAGGGGGGAGTAATCCTGCCTGGTTTCGCAGGTGGTAACTCCGCTAACCCAACGTTCAACAGCAATTCAATCAGGCCGGGGGCATCTTATGGCATCTATGGTGAATATCACATCAGTACAATCTTATCGGTTTCGTTAGGATTGGAATATTCTCCTCAAGGGGGGCTAAATAAATTCCAGGCTTATCCTTTACCTGCTTCATGGATTGAAAACGGATTTGGACCTAATCTTTATTCCAATTTCAAGGCAGACACCAGACTTAATTACATTGTTCTCCCCCTGTTGGCAAGATATAGTTGGAAAATCAACAGTAAATATCGTTTTTATGCCGGTGTCGGTCCCTCCTTTAATTTCCTGTTAAATGCGAAAGGCATTACAAGTTCTACAGGTACGATATATCAGGATAAGGATAAAAAATTAATTTACGTACCGTCTGATCCATCATTTTTAAGTTCGCTTGACCCCAATAAAGAGATCCATGCAACAAATATAGGAGCCAACGGAATCGTGGGTTTAGGGTATACCTTGAACAGGAAAGATGCCATATTTATTGAATTGGGTGGTCAATATGGAGTTGTTCCTATTCAAGGTCAGGCTGTTAACGGAAAGAGCCATGCTTACGCATTCACTGCAATGATTGGATATGCCTATACTTTCAAAGACTGGCACAAAAACAGGTATCACAAGGTATTCAAAAGTGATATTTACAAATAAAAATTTTGAACCATTTATTCCAGTTCATTGAGGTAAGCCCTAAAATCTTTATAATCAGAAGAGATTTGAATGCTTATTTTCTCACCTTTCATGAAGTTCTGAAGCTTTTGAGGCATTGGGACATTCCCTTTACCCACGATATCCTCGACAGTTTCAGTAAATTTGGCAGGATGAGCTGTTTCAAGAAAAATTCCTGTTTCCCCATCTTTAAGCAATTCGTTAAGTGCGCGGTAGCCCACTGCCCCGTGAGGATCCATCAAATAACCAGTGGTCATGAAAACAGAGAGTAGTGTCTCTCTGATCTGGTCATCTGAATAAGTGGTGCCGATCATCTCGTTGCAGATAGCCTGATGGTTGTGGCCATATAAATCAAGAATACGGGCAAAATTACTTGGATCGCCTACATCCATCGCATTGGCAATTGTCGAAACAGAAGGACGGGGCTCGTAAACGCCTGTTTTCAGATATTTGCAGACGATATCATTGAGGTTATTGGCAGCAATAAATTTGGAGACGGGAAGCCCCATTTTTTTTGCAAAGAGACCGGCAGTAAGGTTTCCAAAATTGCCGCTTGGAACCGAAAAGACGACATCCCGGCTCTTATCCTCCAATTTTGCCCATGCGTTAAAATAATAAAATGCCTGTGGAAGAAATCGGGCCACGTTAATAGAATTGGCAGAGGTTATCGTGATCTTCTTCTTAAGCTCATCATCCATGAATGCAAACTTTACAAGGGCCTGGCAATCATCAAATGTACCATCAATTTCAAGGGCCGTAATGTTCTGTCCCAGAGTTGTGAACTGCTTTTCCTGGATATCGCTCACCTTCCCTTTTGGATAAAGGACGTGCACCTTAATTCCGGCAACACCTAAAAACCCATTTGCCACAGCGCTTCCTGTATCACCCGAAGTAGCCACCAGTACATGAACCATATTCTTCTCTTTCCCAAGGAAATGGGATAACAGACGGGCCATAAAACGGGCGCCTACATCTTTAAAAGCAGAGGTAGGGCCATGAAAAAGTTCCAATGAATAAATATTCTCATTAACCTCCACCAATGGAGTGTCGAAAGTCAGTGTATTAAATACAATCTTCTGAAGGGTGTATTCAGGAATATCTTCCCCAAAGAATTTTTTCGCCACTTCAAATGAGAGTTCCTGAAAACTCATTGACCCTATTTCACGGAAAAAAGATTCTGGCAACGGATCTATCCGCTCAGGCATAAATAACCCGCGATCGGCGGCCAGTCCCTGAGTAACAGCAAGCTCAAGCGTTACATCGGGGGTATTGTGATTGGTGCTGTAATAGTTCATTTAAGCGATTATTGGGTTACTTACCTGATTTTAAGAATTCCTCCATAAACTGCTGACTCTCTAGAGTTCCGTAATTCCCCTCTCTGGCTGATATTTCGTCATAATGTTTCACCCCGTCAGGAACAATTCCAGGATACCAGATCAGAAATGGGACTGCGTCGCGTGTATGGGTTTTTAATTTCCAGGGTGTCGGATGATCAGGAAGAATAGCAATTGCGACTGGTTCATCCATTTTGGCGATCTCTTCAACGATATATTTCACGACCCGGTTATCAAGGTATTGAATGGTTTTTAATTTAAGATCATAATCACCTTCATGGCCCGCTTCATCGCTCGCCTCGATATGTAAATAGACAAAATCGGATGTTTTCAGGGCTTCAACAGCCGCAACAGCTTTCCCCTCATAGTTTGTATCATACAGACCTGTAGCTCCTTCCACTTTAATCACATCCAGACCGGCATAAACGCCAATCCCCTGAATCAGATCGACGGCTGAAATTACCGCTCCGCTTCCGATCCCAAACATCTCTTTCAATGTTTTCATCGAAGGTTTATAACCCGGAGACCACGGCCATATTGAATTGGCCGGATCCTTGCCTGCAAGCCGTCTGTTCACATTTACAGGATGATTTTCAAGTAATTTCCGTGACTGATGGATCAGATCGAGTAAAAGAAGTGCTGTCTCCTCACCTTCATGGTTCGAAGAGGTTGGCAGCACATCCACAACCGGAGTTCCGGTTACATCATGAGGCGGGACACATTTTAACGCTTTGTTTCCCCCCTTTATCACCAGGAGATGGCGATACGAAACACCCGGATAAAAGTGAACTGTTTGATTTCCAAATTCAGCATTCAGCGCGTCAATTAATTCGATCGCTTCAGGTGTCGGGATATGTCCGGCAGAGTGGTTTTTGATCTTTTCGTCGGCGATGCAAATCAGATTACACCGAAGTGCAAGATCACCTTCTTCGAGCGCAACACCGATACTTGCCGCTTCGATAACCCCACGGCCTTCAAAAACAGCTTCAACATCGTATCCAAGAACAGCCAGGTTGGCAACTTCACTGCCGGGATGGAGTCGCTCAGGAATTGTTTTTAACAAACCCGATCTCCCCTGTTCAGCCAATTTATCAATATAAGGAATCTGAGCTGCCATTAAAGGAGTCAGCCCATCATGTTCAACTTCAGGCTGGTCAGACATCCCATCACCAAGAATAATTATATACTTCATTATCTATTATTTACTTAAGTTTTTAAATATTCGATACCTTGATCAAATCGGCAAAAACACCGGCAGCTGTAACTGCCGCACCGGCGCCATATCCTTTGATCAACATCGGATATTCATTGTAGCGTTCACTGGTCAGCAGCAGTATGTTATTGCTCCCTTCGAGGTCATAAAACGGGTGACCCGGATCAACAGTGACGAGGGATACTGAAGCTTTACCTTCATTCATAACTGCAACAAAACGCCATTTCTGTTTTTTCAATTCAAGAATTTTACGCTGTTTTTCAAATACATCATCCATCTCTCCGATAGTATTCCAAAATTCCTCCATGGATGATTGAAAGTACTTTTCCGGAATGAAAGAGGTATTTTTAACATCCTCTTTTTCCAAACGGTAACCCGATTCACGTGCAAGGATAACCAGTTTACGGATCACGTCAATCCCGCTCAAATCGATTCGGGGATCCGGTTCTGCATATCCCATCTCTTTAGCCATTTTAACTGCTTTGCTGAATGGGATATCCTTGCTTAAAGTATTGAAGATATAATTCAGGGTTCCGGAGAGTACCGCTTCAATACGGACGATCCGATCGCCGGAATGCATTAAATCATTGATTGTCGAAATCAGTGGAAGTCCGGCACCAACATTAGTCTCAAACAAAAACTTAACACCATGTTTGGCCGCCCGCTCTTTTAGTTCCCTGTAACGGCTATACTCAGAGGAGGCAGCAACTTTATTTGCAGCCACGACAGAGATATAATTATCAAGTGCAAAAAGGTAATGGTTTGCCACTTTATCATCGGCAGTACAATCGACGAAAACCGAGTTAAACATATTCATTTCGACCATTGTCTTGCAAAACAGTGTTAAATCAGATTTAACTTCCGAGTTGCTTAAGGTATGTTTTAAGGTGGAGACATCAATACCTTCCCGGTCAAAAATCATTTTCCTTGAATTTGCAACCCCGGCAAGTTTTAATTTAAGACGATGTTCCTTCTTTAATTTCTCCTGTTGTCTCCCGATCTGGCCAAGCAGATCGTGCCCAACAGTCCCAATTCCAACTAAGAATATATTTAATTCGACGTAGGGAGAGAGGAAAAATGCCTCATGCACTACATTGAGTGTTTTTCTCAAATCGGAGTGTTTCACGACCCATGAAATATTTTGTTCCGAAGCGCCCTGTGCGATGGCCACCACATTGATTCCGTTCTTACCGATGGTATGAAAAAGTTTACCGGCAATCCCTGCAGAGTGTTTCATATTTTCACCAACGATAGCCAAAATGGAGAGTTCATTTTCGCAGGAGAGTTTACTAATCCGACCAGAGGCAATCTCGCGTTCGAATTCAGTGGATATCGCTTCAGTGGCAATTTCCGAAAAATGGGAGTCTATCGCAAAACTGATCGAGTTTTCGGAAGAGGCCTGTGAAATAAGGATGACATTAATCTCTTTCCGCGCCAGGGCTCCAAAAAGACGCATCGAAATACCGGTTACTCCGATCATTCCCAAACCCTGAATTGTAAAAAGAGAAATTCCTGAGATTGACGAGATCCCTTTAATCGGATGATCCTTACCCGTGTTTTCAGACTGGCCAATCAGCGTTCCATCACCATCAGGATTCATCGTGTTTTTAATATGAATCGGGATATTTTTCTGATATACAGGAAGTATAGTTGGTGGATAGATCACCTTGGCTCCAAAATGGGACAATTCCATTGCTTCAGAATAGGTCAATGCAGGAATTGTGTAGGCCTTGCTTATCACGCGTGGATCAGCGGTCATAAATCCATCCACATCGGTCCATATTTCGAGTTGGCGCGCATTGACTGCCGCTGCAAAGAGTGCTGCGGTATAATCGGAGCCGCCGCGACCCAGCGTGGTCATGGAACCATCAATAGCTGAGGAGATAAATCCAGGTGCCACAGCAAATTGTTCCAAATTCTCACTTGCCTCTAAAATGAGTTTATAAGATAGATCAATATCAACGTTTGCCTTTCCAAAGCTCCGGTCAGTTTTTATGACTGACATACTATCAATTAACGGAACTTTTAAATATCTGCTTATCAGTAGAGACGAGAGCCGTTCGCCGAAACCCAGAATTTTATCCAATGTTTTTGGGGTGAGCTCCCCGATTAGCGATACCCCCTGTATGATTTTTTCAAGTTCGTCAAAAAGTGGTTTAAGTGAATCAATGGTCTGATTTACCTTCTCACCATTAAATAATGAGTGGATCATCTCTTCATGGCGGTTACGGATAGAAAATAGCTCACCATTTACTTTAATTCCGGAGGCAGCACGCTGCGCAACTGCGAGGAGGATATCGGTGACACCCCCAAGCGCGGATACGACAACAATTATCTTTTCCGGTTGCTTTAGAACAATTTCACCGATCCGTCTTACGTTTTCGGCTGAACCGACAGAAGTTCCTCCAAATTTCAATATCTTCATCCGTAATTTTTTAAATCTGAAAACCGCAGGCGTGCGCCAGTCAGCAATTCCTTAACTATTTAATCTCATTATTCTGGAATTATTTCACACTGTGGCTTCCAAAATTGTACACAAAAGTCCAAAAAAAATCTGAACCCAAAAATTTCCGGTTCAGATTTCTTTGAAAATTTACAATTATTTATTTATCCAGAGCTGGAACATAGCTTGCAAGAATCTTATTTTCAAGCTCATCCAATAATTCAGGATTGTCTCTGAGCAGCGTTTTCACACCTTCCCTACCCTGGCCGAGCTTAGTTTCTCCGTAACTAAACCACGATCCAGCCTTTTTAATAATTTCAATTTCAACACCAAGGTCAATAATCTCGCCTATTTTGGAGATCCCTTCACCGTAAAGAATATCAAATTCAGCTTTTCTAAACGGTGGGGCCACTTTGTTTTTCACCACTTTAACGCGGGTATGGCTACCCTGAACATCGTCACCATCCTTCAATTGACCAATTCTGCGGATATCAAGCCTAACAGAGGCGTAAAATTTAAGCGCATTTCCACCCGTTGTAGTTTCAGGGTTTCCAAACATGACACCTATTTTATCGCGTAACTGGTTAATGAAAATCACGCATGTTTTAGTTTTACTGATACTTCCTGTAAGTTTGCGCAATGCCTGAGACATCAGACGGGCCTGAAGACCCATTTTAGATTCACCCATTTCCCCTTCAATCTCAGCTTTCGGGGTTAAGGCGGCAACCGAGTCAATAACAATAATATCGATGGCTCCGGAGCGGATCAAACTATCGGCGATTTCGAGCGCCTGTTCTCCGTTGTCGGGTTGTGAAATCAAAAGTTCGTTTATATTCACACCCAGTTTTTGTGCGTAGGTCGGATCGAACGCGTGCTCAGCATCAATAAATGCAGCAATACCACCAACTTTCTGAGCTTCTGCAATAGCATGGATAGCGAGCGTAGTTTTACCGGAAGATTCAGGGCCAAAGATTTCGATTACGCGTCCTTTTGGATATCCTCCGATACCCATAGCCATATCCAATGCGATTGAGCCGGAGTGAATCGCCTGAACATCATCTACAGGTTTATCACCCATTCTCATAATCGAGCCTTTCCCGTAGCTCTTTTCAATTTTGTCCATTGTAAGCTGAAGGGCTTTCAACTTTTCAAGGTTGACCTTCTGCGCATCTTCCTTTGCCATCTCTAAATATTTGTATTTATTTAATT
Source organism: uncultured Bacteroidia bacterium (assembly GCA_903918045.1). Classification (GTDB taxonomy): domain Bacteria; phylum Bacteroidota; class Bacteroidia; order Bacteroidales; family Prolixibacteraceae; genus JAAFHB01. The sequence goes on along the minus strand of CAIXCY010000104.1, from coordinate 16,901 downwards.
AATAATTCCTTAACAATCTGACTTGTATGTTCTTTCGTATCCACTTTCTTAAATATTTTCTCCAAAATCCCAGCTTCGTTGATTACAAAGGTTGTTCGGATTACTCCCATATAGGTCTTTCCGTAATTCATTTTTTCGCCCCATACTCCGTAATCCTGAAGAATCACCTTTTCAGTATCGGCAATGAGGTTAAATTTAAAACCAAACTTTTCGGCAAATTTCACATGGGAGGCAACACTGTCAGGACTTACTCCCACAACTTCATAACCTTTTGAAATCCAGTAGTCGTAATTATCATTTAAATTGCAGGATTCGGCAGTGCATCCCGGTGTATTATCCTTAGGATAGAAATAGAGTATTATTTTCTTCCCGGCAAATGAGGAGAGAGAAATCGTATTCCCATGCTGATTTATTCCTGAGAAATCCGGAGCAGCAGCCCCTTCAACTAATTGTACCATTGCTAAATATTTTTAAATTTATAGTTGAACAAACTACAGGTGCACAAAGTTTGCAGGTACAGTGCGAAAAATCCAACCTGCAAAGTATTGCTGCAAATTTTTCCGGGCAAAAAACCACAGAAATATGCTTTTGATTATTATACAAATATACGAATATTAAGAAAATGGATCCGGTAATGAAATTATTTAAACGAGAAAAATTTAGTAATCCCACCAATAATCGGCTAAAATGTATAATTTTAGCTCATTAATTTATTACGTATTAAAAGTCATGGGTGGTTTTATCAACGGCATTTGCTATATTTTTCTATCAGTTTTGATCCTGGCACTTCCGCTTCGATCCAGAGAGCAGGAAACCATTGGAAATGAGAATCTTGCAATTGAATATTTCAAGCAAAAAAAATATGAAAAAGCCTTGCCATTATTTACTGAGCTTATTAATAATTCACCCGATAATGCCATGTTCAATTACTATTATGGCGTAACACTGCTTAAGAATAATCACTTTGAAACAGCTACGAAGGAGGCATTATTAAATGCGGTTGTGGATAAAACCCCTGCAAACGCCAATTTCTACCTTGGGAATTATTTTCATGCCCTTGAAAACTGGGCCGAAGCACTTGATTTCTATAAAAGGTATAAAGGGAATAAGCATGAGCGGAGGGAGCTTGAATATGAAAAATATCTTAATCTGTGTCTAAAACGGATCAATCCTTTTAAGGTGGATAAGGGGGATGAGAAAACAATTTTTGTGGATACAATAAAAACCCCGGCTACACAACTTGATGAAAAAATCTTTTCTATTCCCGATTCACTGAAAACGGAATGGTTTAACTTTCAGATAAACAGTCAGCTGACCTATCATAGCATTTCCGATTTCAGAAGTGAGGCAGCCAGAATACTTTTCGCCAGGGCATGGATAGCAACGGGCAAAAACGATTCAATAGTTACCAATACAGACCTGCTCCGAAAGGCACATGAAGAGACAAACAGTGTTCAGACCAGGCTTGCGCTGGTTTCAAGAATTGTTGAAGCGGAACAGGCTTCATACCAGTTACTTCGTGACCGCGAGAAATATTTCGAGCAGGCCAGGGTAAAAGAGTCGGGCTTCTGGGAGAAAGCCGGCGCTGATGCGATGGCCAGTTTCATCGCAGAAATAACTGAGCGGGAACGTGTTCGCGGTGAACGAATGGTTTTGGAAAAGAAAAAGACTGAAATCCACCCTATTGAAACTGTTGTTGTGCCTCAAACCTCAATCCCGGATTCTCTGTCTGTAGGAAGCCCTTCTGATTCACTGCAACAAACAGAAATCCCTAAAGTCATTCCATCGCTGCAGAAGGATGTAATTGTATTTAAAGTTCAGATCGGTTCTTTTCTAAACGGCAAACTAACCCCTGCTTTCAAAGTCAGATATGCTAAGCTATCGAAGTTTAGGAAAATCGATAAATATACCGACGAAAAGAAATACGAAATATATACAATCGGTAATTTTTCAATTTACAAAGACGCTACGCTACTCAAAAACCAACTGATTATGGAAGGGGTTAAGGGGGCATTTTTAGCAGCATTTAAAAATGGTATTAGGGTTCCGGTAACCTCAGTCGTTAAAGAACTTCCATCAAAATAAACCGATAATTGATTTCTGACTATATGACAATTGAGAAGCATAAGGATCTCGAATCACCGACCGGTACAGACAAGGAAAATACCTGTACTTTAATCATTCACAATGATGATTATCACACATTTGACTATGTAATTGAATCATTGATTGAGATCTGTGAACTTGACTCCATCCAGGCTATTCAGTGTACTTATCTCATTCATTACAAAGGGAAATGCGATGTTAAGAGAGGATCAAAAAACTATTTGCTTCCAATGCGCAGAGCGCTTGCCCTACGGGATTTAAAGGCTGTAATAAAATAAATACCACTATTTCGCCCTCTTACTGAAATTGGACTTTAATTTTTCAGAGGCAAAAACTTTAAATTTGTCCAGATACCGGGGCAATCCAAGCTGATCAATCTTTGGAATCAATGCATTCGTTTGTTTGCGGTAGTTGATATACTCATCCCCAAAATGGAGAACCAACCGTTGCTCCTCTCTTAAAATCCGGTAACGGTAAAAGGGGATTGCCAGAAGCAAAAAGGACGGGCCAATCATCCAGTTTTGCAGCATAAATAGCTGTGAAACAGCAACAACAAGGAAAGCAGCATACATAGGATGTCTTACCCAACGATAGAGTCCTGTTACAATAAGCTGACTATCCGTTCGCACATCAAAACCAGGAGACCAGGATGAACCAAGCTCATTGTACGACTTATAAAAAAGCCAAAATCCAAATCCAAAGAGGAAAACTGCTGGAAAGCCCAGCCATTTGGGAAGATTATAATCAAACCAGGAGAACCAGGTTGAGAAAACATAGATAAACGGAAGAGTCAGATATCCAATAAAAATCAAGATCAAATATTGCCGTTCCTTTTTGTTGAAATAATGCCGGTATTTCTTTGCCAGATAATCCGGAAAGTAAGGCAAAAGGAGGAGAACCTGCAAAACCATTCCGCAAAGAAAAATTATTTCCAGATAAGCACGTTCCATGAGCTGTTATATCAGGCTATAGACTTAAATTTCGATCACTTAACCAATTGACATAAAGTTCCTCAACTTTATTCCTTGCCCAGGGAGTCTTTCTCAGAAATTTCAGGCTCGAGGAAACACTTGGATCACTTAAAAAACAGTTGATCCTGATCCGATCCCCCAGGCCATCCCAGCCATAATATTCGACAAGCTGTCTCAGAATCGTTTCAAGTGTGATTCCATGCAATGGATTATTTTTCTGATCATTATTCATCACAAAATCGAATAAGAAAGCAATTAGAATTTAAACTTCGGAGGTTTAATAACGGGTGTGGGTTGTTTCTTTTTCACTCCGAATTTCGGATTTCGCGTACCAGGACCACCCAGATTTATCTTCTTGTTTTTTAATTTTTTTTCATGATAAGCGCCCTGTGACTCTTTAAATGCGGAGGTTGAATTAAAGTAGTTTTTATCAAATAAGGTTGTGGGACTCTCTTCCTCTGTGAATTCATGCGAAAGGATAAGATTTTCAGGCAATTGAACCTCCGGGATGGTCCACTTCATTAATTCCTCGGCGGCGAGTTGATCAGCCTGCTCCTTTACAGTAACAAATGAGATAGCAGCGCCCTCTTTATCAGCCCTTCCTGTACGACCAATACGATTGACATAATCACCTGCAGTCTCTGCCATCTCAAAATTAATAACATGCGATATATTATCGATATCCAATCCTCTGGCGACAAGGTCAGTCGTAACAAGAACACGGTAGATACCCTCCTCAAAATATTTTAATGCATTGATCCTGAAATTCTGAGATTTATTGGAGTGAAGGACCCCAATTTGTCCCGGAAACTTACCATGTATGGTCTCATAGAGCCTGTCAGCCGTCTTCTTTTTATTTACAAATACCAAAACCCTGTTAAAATCAGGATTCTCATGAAGCAACAATTCCAACAGATTGACTTTGGTATAATAATTGGGAACACGGTAGATCACCTGAGAAATCTTTTCCAATGGAGTACCATGAGGCACAACTTCAATCCGCTGGGTATTTGAAAAGAAATCGGTAATCAGGCGGTCAACATCCTCCGTAAGCGTTGCGCTGAACATAAGATTTTGCCGCTTTGGAGAGATAATCTCCATCAAGCTGGTCAGTTGCGGACGAAAACCCAGGTTAAGCATCTCGTCAACCTCATCAATGACCAGTTTCTGAATTGATTTGAGTCGCAAAAGACCAGTCATGGCAAGATCAACCAACCGCCCAGGAGTAGCGACCAGGATATCAAGCCCTGCGTATAATTGCTCTTTTTGATTGTTAATATTGGTGCCCCCGTAGACTCCCACCACTCTGACAGACATATAAGTGGTTAGCTTCCGAATCTCCTCCACAACCTGCAAAACTAGTTCGCGGGTGGGAACAAGGATTAAAATCCTCGGATCCTTTTGGTTGGAAAAAGTATATTGACGCAATATAGGAAGTAAATAGGCCAAAGTTTTGCCCGTACCTGTCTGAGCTATTCCGATTACATCTTTTCCTGACATAATCACCGGAAATGCCTTCTCCTGAATTGGAGTTGGATTTACGAACGCTACATCCGCCAACGCCTTGAGCAATGCGTTACTTAAATTTAATTCTTCAAAAATCACCTTTGTCCGGTTTTAATTCGGGACAAAGGTACATTGAATCTGTCAATTGACAGCTACACCCGAAAGAGTTCTCAGATGAATCAGCCGAAAATTTATTGGGAAAACCCTAAAAAGCGATTTGTATATTGCAAAAAAGCTTCAGAATGCGTGTAAAAGCAATTTAACACATCAAGTGCAATTATCTGTGATTTTGGACTTGTCGTCTTACCAATTATTTTATCCCTTCGCATCCGATGCCCCGCCCCTACAAATACCTTTTTTTTGTCTAACGTTTATTATCACGTTTAGCCTTTTTTTCCGCACGTTTCTCCTTCAGGTTTTTTTCCGGTTCTTTCTTATTCTTATCTTTGGTAGGACTTTTTTCTTTACTCATGGCAATTTGTATTAAATAATTACTTTATAATTGAATGATTAAACTCATTGACCAAAATTATAAAAAAATGTGATTAAAAGTTGAATAATAATTGACAACTTTGAATCTAACTAAACTAAAAAATGGAATCCCAAAATTTTGAGTTTCACAAAAACGCTGTCGCAAGTTTTTGCTTTAAATCAATTATCCCAATTGTATCGGTAATAATTACTCTGCAACTTTTTTGCACTGAAGCTTCAGCAAAAAACAAATTCAGGGAGTTAGTTGCTGAAGGGTCAAAACCGGAAAAGCTGGCCGGAGATTTTAAGTTTACTGAAGGTCCGGCTTGTGACCGAAATGGCAATATATTCTTTACTGATCAGCCTAACAACCGGATTATGAAATGGTCTACGGATGGCAAATTGTCACTCTTTAAAGATCATTCCGGTCGTGCAAACGGTACCTATTTCGATAAACGAGGAAACCTTATTACTTGTTCTGACGAAAAAAATGAGCTCTGGTCAATTTCTCCTGATGGAAAGGTAACTGTACTGGTCACGGATTTTGAAGGGAAGAAACTAAATGGTCCGAATGACCTCTGGATTGCACCTGACGGGGGTATATATATCACTGATCCGTTTTATAAACGATCGTGGTGGGACCATGACAAACCTGAATTGGAGCATCAGGATATTTATTACCTCGCCCCGGGTGCGGTAAAACTCACAAAAGCGGCCGATGATTTTGAACAACCTAATGGCATTATAGGAACACCCGACGGGAAATATTTATATGTTGCTGACATCCGGGCAAAAAAAACATGGCGATACAATATTGGCAAAAAGGGGATATTAACCCGGAAAAAACTTTTTGCTGAACAAGGCTCAGACGGAATGACCATTGATAATCAGGGAAATATCTATATGACAGGTAATGGGGTGACCGTTTTCAATAATGAAGGCGCTCTGATTTTAAAAATTGCCACTGCTGAGAGCTGGACTACGAATGTCTGTTTCGGCGGAAAAGACCGTCATTTGCTCTTTATCACTACCGAAAAATCGGTTTTTGGAATTCGGATGAAAGTACGAGGCGTCGAATAAACCGGAATTACTAATTTAGAATCCATATATTTCTATCGAAACGAAGATCCATCCGGCTTATTTCCTTAATTAGATCATATTGCCCCAAACTATGCGGTGTAATATTTTTATTTTCCGGATATTGTTAATAAATTTGCAAGAATCGATTTATATGAACCAATGAAAGTTGCACAACACTTCCTTAACCAGGGTAAGAAAAAAGTATCGTATAAAGATTATGCCGGAGCAATTACCTACTTTGATAAAGGAATAGAGATCAATCCCGAATTTGCTTTAGCCTATTTAAACAGGGGAATTGCTAAAAACTTCAATCAGGATCAGGAAGGGGCATTTAACTTCAATAAAAGTTTGGATTTCGAATCTGTTGAATCAAATACCAATTTCGGTCAGGGTTTTAAAGCCGAGTCTTCCACTCAATATGCAGCCACTGTAATCGCAGATTTTGACAAAGCTATCGGCATAAATCCATGGTTTGCGAAGGCTTATTACAGCAGAGGGAGGGTGAAAAGCGGATTTAACAATCATACAAGGGTATCTGTGCCTAATTTAGGCGACAAAAAATTCGGCTATCCAAAGTCCAATTTCAAAAAAACGCATATCAATGAAATACGGCAGGATGATTATGCTGGTGTAATGGCAGATTTTGATAAGGCTATAGAGATTGATCCTGAATTTGCAGAAGCCTATTACTCCCGGGGACTTGCAAAGAATTACAGGTCAAATTTTCCTGATTCTAATAATGACTTATCCAAGGTTCAGGAAATTGATTTAAATTTTGCCGGGGCCTTAATAATTCAGGCACTCGCTATTGACAACCAGATTAAAGATTATGCCGGGGCAATCGCCGATTTTGATAAAGCTATTGAGATCAATCCCGAATTTGCTGATGCCTATTATTGCAGAGGCTTGGTTAAAAATTACTTCCGGAATCAGGTCTCTGAATTAGTGAATCCGGTTCAGACAATTGAGTTCGATGGCAGGTTCGCCACAGGAAAGTTTGACGAAGATTTTGCAGCAAATTATCCATCCAAAGATTTTGTTGGAATCATTGCCGATTTTGATATGGCAATTCAAATTAATCCCAAACATGCCAAGGCCTACTGCAGCAGAGGGGTGTTGAAAATATTCGCTCAGGATCTTTGCCAGGAGATCATACTTATTTTAAAGAATAAACCAATTGATACCGTTAAAAGAGAAGCATTTCAAGGTGGGAAAAGCATTGGGGATGTAATGTTCAATAAATATGCCGGTGCCATTACTGACTTTGACAAGGCAATTGAAATTAATCCCCGATTTGCAAATGCCTATTTTCTTCGCGGAATTTTAAAAACTTATTGTCAGGACCATAAAGGAGCGGCAATTGATTTTGAAAAGTCTATTGAACTTGATCCGGAGTTTTCCGAAGTCTACAATAAAAGCGGCCTTTCAACCAGAGTGACAAAACAATTAAGCCACACTTTCCTGAATTAGGCTGCCAGACAACAGCTATCTGCCTGAAATTGAATACCCTGCAGAAGTGATTCATTTTCATGGCTGGCAAGCAAAAAACAATCACTGTAAATAAAACATAATGAAAATTCATTTTTTCCTTCTCACAGGACTATTAACTGTACTATCGACCATCACCATTATGGGTCAGTCGGTGACCGTCTTACCTTATCAAAATCCCAAATTATCAGTTGATCAAAGGGTTGATGACCTTGTTTCACGGATGACACTTCAGGAAAAAACAACTCAGCTATTTAATCAGGCCGCCCCCATCGAACGACTAGGCATTCCTGCCTATAACTGGTGGAATGAATGTTTACACGGTGTTGCCAGGGCAGGAAAAGCGACTGTATTCCCACAGGCTATTGGGTTGTCTGCTACTTTTGACCAGGACCTGATGTACCGTGTTGCTGATGCCATAAGCGACGAGGCCAGAGCCAAACACAACTATTTTATTGCAAACAAGGTAAGGAGTATTTACACGGGGCTGACTTTCTGGACCCCCAATATCAATATTTTCAGGGATCCACGATGGGGCCGCGGACAGGAAACCTACGGCGAGGATCCCTATCTTACCGGACGTATGGCTGTCAGCTTTATAAAAGGTCTTCAGGGAAATGACCCTAAATATCTGAAAACAGTCGCAACAGCAAAACATTATGCGGTTCACAGCGGTCCCGAATTCACGCGTCATGTAGACAATATCTATGTAAACGACCGCGATCTCTTTGACACTTACCTTCCTGCATTTAAGGCGGTTGTCCGGGATGCCAACGTGCAGTCGGTAATGTGCGCCTATAATCGTTTCCGGGACAAGCCATGCTGTGGAAACGATCTTTTATTAAGCACAATCCTTCGGCAACGTTTTGGATTTACGGGTTATATTGTTTCTGACTGTGGGGCGATCTCCGATTTTTTCACAAAAATTGGTCATCATACAGTTCCAACTTCAACACAGGCCTGGGGATGGTCTTTATCGGCAGGAACGGATATTAACTGTGAGGAAGGGCGAAGTTTTCTTTTAAACAATCTTGATTCTGCTATCCGTGTTGGTGTAATTAATGAAAAAGATATTAATACCTCTGTAAAAAGGCTCTATAAGGCCAAATTTATGCTGGGGATGTTTGATCCGGATGAGCAGGTGCTCTGGTCAAAAATTCCATTCTCAACTGTTGGATCAGAAAAAAATCTTAAACTTTCCCAGGAAGCAGCTGAGAAGTCTATGGTTTTACTTAAAAACAATGGAATACTCCCACTTAAAAATGTTAAAAAAATAGCCCTTATTGGCCCAAACGCGAATAATTTCTCGATACTTATTGGCAATTACAACGGACAACCAATTCATCCGATAACGCCTCTAAAAGCTTTGGTAGATAAACTGGGAAACCGGAATGTCTTTTATTCACCAGGATGCCCCATCGTTCCTGGTCTTTTCACTGACTTCAAAATAGTTGACGCCAATAACTTGTATCATATCGAAAATGGTAAATTAAAGCAGGGGCTCAAAGGGGAATACTTTGCAAACACCAAATTCGAAGGGATTCCGAAACTTGTAGCAATTGATCCAAAGATTGATTTCTACTGGATGAGATCTCCAATTAACAATCTTGTTGAAGATCAGTTTTCTGTTCGTTGGAGTGGAATACTGATTCCGGATCATTCCGGGACCTTCAGGTTTGGGGGGAATGTAACCGTCAGAATTGGGAATAAAAATTTAGACTCCAGAGAAATTACGTTACAAAAAGGCGAGAAATACGAGCTCTCCGCGGAACTTCGGATTGAAACCTCCCCCTATGCCAATATTATCGAACCATCGGCGACACTCTCCTGGGTAGAAACCTCACGAGACTACCATCGTGAGGCGCTTGAAGCCGCTTCCAAATCGGATGTTATCATTTTCTGTGGAGGAATATCCGCAGAACTAGAGGGGGAAGAGATGCCATTGGAAATCGATGGATTTTCACATGGTGACCGCACTCATATCAATCTGCCAAAAGTCCAGGAAGAATTGCTTAAGGATCTTTTCAAAACCGGAAAGCCTGTCGTTTTTATCAATTTCAGTGGCAGCGCCATTGCATTGAACTGGGAAAATGAGAACCTCCCTGCCATCGTTCAGGGTTTCTATCCCGGAGAAACAACAGGAACTGCACTTACCAGATTGCTTTGGGGGGAATTTAATCCTTCGGGTCGCCTGCCGGTTACCTTTTACAAATCAGAAAAGGATATCCCAGAATTCTCCAATTACGATATGCAGGGACGGACTTACCGGTATTTCACGGGCAAACCATTATTCCCTTTTGGCTTTGGGTTAAGTTATACCACATTCGAATATGCAAATTTAGAAATAGAAGGAAACAACACGGCGACAGTGCCTACCGAAACATCTAAATTTACCGTTTCGGTAGCAGTGAAAAATACCGGCCAAATGGACGGCGAGGAAGTTGTTCAGCTCTATTTATCCAATAAATCAGCCAAAACATTCGTACCGATTGTCGCTTTAAAAGGCTTTAAACGGATTAAGCTTAAAAAGGGGGAGACGCAAACGGTGACATTTACAGTAAATCAGGAAGATTTTACAATTACTAATGGCGATTCAAAACAAGTCATTGAACCGGGAAAATTTGAAATCGCTGTTTGTGGAAATGTCCCGGATCAGAATTCGCTAAGAAAAACCATTGAATTTACAGGAAAAACTATTGAGTTAAATTAGGGACACTAGCAAGATAAGAACCGGTATTTTGATAATGATAATTCCAGTTTTAACAGGCCTTTCGGTTACCACCCGGAATAAAAGAGAACTTTTGAATGCACTTTTATGGTAATCACAGGGGTAGATGACTGGGACAAATCCTTATTCGACCTATGATTCTCACGAGAATAAAATGATCGGGCATATCATTTAAACCTACAGATACGGAGAGTTTAATTAAAATATTTTTATTAGTTTCGCATCATCAACAAATAATTTACGATCTTTAGAACAATATAAAAAGTATCATTATGGATCTTTCAGTTAAACTTCAGAGTAACAATCCGGTTTTCGACAGCTCTCTCTCATTCCTGCCTACAAGCCTGACTCACAGAGACATGTTGACAAAATACGAAAAAATACCCACTTATATTTATGCAGAAAGCTCCGAAGCAGCGGTGGCAGTAGCAGCTGAAATCGCCGCACTGATTTTGGAGAAGCAAAAAAAAGGGGAAAAATGCATCCTGGGTCTTCCTACAGGTTCTACCCAGATTGGAATTTACAGCGAACTTGTGAGGTTGCATAAGGAGGAAGGGTTGAGTTTTAAGAATGTAGTAACGTTTAATATTGACGAATATTATCCGATTTCCTCTCACTCTTTCCAGAGCTATCATCAATATATGCGCACCCATCTGTTTAATCATATTGATATTCTCCCTGAAAATATTCACATCCCTGATGGAACAATAATTCTTGAAACGGTCCATGACTATTGTCGGGAATATGAGAAGAAAGTTGATGATGCGGGTGGAATCGATTTGATGTTACTGGGAATTGGCAGGACCGGTCATATTGGGTTTAATGAACCGGGATCAGGCCGTAACACCCACACCAGAATTATTACACTCGACACAGTCACGCGTCAGGAAGATGCGAACCAGTTTCAGGGGATTGGAAATGTTCCCCGCAGAGCAATTACAATGGGAATCGACACGATTTTAAGTGCACGGAAAATTATTCTTACAGCCTTTGGGGAGTATAAAGCAAAAGTAATCCAGAAAGCAGTTGAGGAAGATCCTGACAGCCTTATTCCAGCATCTTTTATTCAGTTGCATCCAAATGCCAAATTCATTCTTGACAGTAGTGCTTCACAACAGTTGATAAGGGTAAGAACGCCATGGCTCTTGGATAGTTTGGACTGGACAGACGATCGCCTCGTGCGTAAAGCGGTTCTTTGGTTATGTGGACAAACTAAGAAACCGATTTTGAAACTTACCGGTAAGGACTACAACGATTATGGATTAAGCGATCTGCTTGCCATTGTAGGAGCCCAATATAAAATCAACATAAAAGTATTCAATGACCTTCAACATACCATAACCGGCTGGCCGGGAGGAAAACCGGGAATTGAAGACACATACAGGCCTGAACGTGCTGAACCTGCCCGGAAACGGATTATTATTTTCAGTCCTCACCCCGATGACGATGTGATTTCGATGGGGGGCACCCTCCTTCGGTTAGTTGAACAAGGGCATGATGTTCATGTTGCCTATCAGGTGTCGGGAAATTATGCCGTATCGGATGAGTACGTTACCCGTTTTCTCGATTTCCACGCCGAATATATAAACTACTACGATGCCAATAACGAAAAGGCAAATGATCAGGAGCAAAAAATACTCTCATTTATAAAAAACAAAAAGGGGAATATGGTTGATATTCCTGAACTTAAAAAGGTCAAGAGCCTCATAAGGAGAATGGAAGCCAGGTCGGCGTTGCGCTACTTCGGAATTCCGGAAGAAAATATCCATTTCCTTGACCTCCCATTTTATGAATCGGGAATGAAACTGAAACTTCCCATCGCTGAAGCGGATGTAGAAATTATCATGGAGCTCCTCAACAAAGTCGAGCCGCATCAAATATTTGCAGCAGGCGACCTTGCTGATCCGCATGGCACCCATAAGGTATGTCTGGATGCTATTTTCGTTGCACTTGAACAAATCAAGGAAAAAGAGTGGATGAAAAATTGTTGGGTATGGCTTTATCGGGGTGCCTGGGCAGAGTGGGAAGCTGATGAGATCGAAATGGCAGTGCCAATCAGTCCGATCGAACTCACAAGAAAGCGGGAAGCAATATTAAGGCATCAGTCTCAAAAAGAGGGTGCTATGTTTATGGGTGAAGACGATCGCGAGTTCTGGGAAAGGGCAGAACAACGAAATCGGGCAACGGCAAGGTTGTATGATGAACTTGGAATGGCTGAGTACGAAGCGATGGAAGCTTTTGTAAAATATTATCCTTGAGTCTAAACGTGATCTTAAGCCGGGTCCCGCGATTTTTAATCGCGCTTTTTAATCCAATACAGCGACAAATCTGCAGATTCCTATTGTTTCTGCAGATTTTCGCTGTTTCAGAAAGTTTTGCAGATATTCCTCAAAAAAAAGAGTTCCGTGGTGTCTGGATTGCAACAATTAACAATGTTGACTGGCCATCAGCTCCGGGTCTACCGGATGCGGTTCAGAAAAGAGAGCTCAAAGAGCTGATCGACCATATCGGAAAGCTAAATCTCAATGTTGTGATTTTCCAGGTAAGGCCGGCCTCCGATACCTTTTACCAATCTGATATCGAACCCTGGTCATATTTTTTGACAGGGAAACAAGGGCAATCCCCCTCGCCATCCTTTGATCCGTTACAATTCGCGATCGACCTTTGCCACTCCAAAGGGATGGAACTTCATGCCTGGTTTAATCCCTTTAGGGTGCGGAATCTGGGATTCTACAAACTTGATCCCCATAGTTTTGCAGCTCAAAATCCTCAATATGTTCACGAGTACGATCACAAATTCTTTCTCGATCCCGGTTTTCCACAGGTTCGGGAGCATATAAACAGGGTAATCATGGAGGTAGTCCGAAAATATAATATTGATGCGATACACTTTGATGACTATTTTTACCCCTACCCAAAAACAGGCCTTAAGTTTCCGGATCAGAAAACATTCAGACAATATGGGAATGGTTACTATCCGACAAGGCTAAATGACTGGCGGCGTAATAACATCAACCTGTTTATTGGCGCCATCCGCGACAGCATAAAGGCTGTGAAGCCATCGGTCAAACTGGGAGTGAGTCCGTTTGGAATCTGGAGAAATAAAAGCAGCGATCCAAACGGTTCTCCCGGCGTTAAAGGAACCAGCTCCTATGACGATTTATACGCGGATGTTTATCATTGGCTCGCCAATGACTGGATAGATTATGTTATTCCCCAAATATACTGGGAACAGGGAAACAGATTTGGTGATTTTAAGGAAATGGTAAAGTGGTGGAATGACCATTGTTTCGGAAAACCACTGTATATAGGTCAGGCCCTGTTTAAATCAACAGGGGAAGAGCGGGTTTTTGAAAATCCAAAGGAGATAAGTGAACAAATCAGCATATTGCGAAATTTTGATAACGTAGGGGGATTCTCACTTTATAGCGCATCCCAACTGGCCCGATTGTCTGAATCAGCGCTTGCAGAACTTTCAATCAGCTTGTTTCCTCCAAAGACTGAGGCGCCGCAACCAATTGATTTAGTAAATAATTCAGAACCTGAAAAACCTGCAAGTGTCAGTAAGGAAGTGAACGAAATCCTATTAGCAGATAAAAAAACAATTGCTGACACCCTTAAAATAAGGTATAAATCGAGTATTGACAAAACACTTCCGATACCGGAGCAATTCTGTGTGATTAAGTCGCGCAGCGATTGGGAAATCTCCTGGAAGACAAATTCTTCAGTCAAACCGGATGAGTGTAAATTTGAGATTCTGATTTTTGAAGGTATCAAAGGGGGTGGTTTCCGTAGAACGGTTTTGGCTAATACAACGCTTTCAAACTTCAAAATTTCCAGAAAATCAACTATCAATCCCCGAAAAGTACTTTTTTCAATAGTGACTGTAGGCACAACTGGCTACCAGAGTCCATTTTCCAGACTTTTCCGGATCAGAGGACGACATATTATATTTAATTGATAACAATTCAAAATCGCCGAACCAATTCATAAAATGAATAAATGAGAACCTTATTCCTTCTTTTTCTGTTCATTACAACATTCGGAGCAAGCGCTCAAATTCCCCTTCGGCTGCCTTCGATACTCTCAGACCATGCTGTCCTGCAACAAAAAGCCGATGTCAAAGTTTGGGGATGGGGACCGGGTTCATCAAAAGTTGCGGTTGTATGCAGCTGGAATAAGTCAGATACTGTGTTTGCGAAAATTGGCCCCGATTGTGACTGGGAGGCCAAACTCCAAACACCGGCAGCAGGTGGTACACATTCAATCCAGTTTATATGCGAAAAGCAGAAAATAATAATTGAAGATATTGTTCTTGGTGAGGTATGGTTATGTTCCGGTCAGTCAAATATGGAGTTTAATATGAAATGGGGCGTAACCGATGCGCGTGATGCCTTGAAAACCTGTCGAAACAATCAGATTCGCTTTTTCCAGATAGGACAATCCTATGATAAATTTCCGCAGACCAGATGTGAAGGGAAGTGGGAATTATGTGATGAAAATTCAATGCAGCAATTTAGTGCTGTTGGTTACTTCTTTGGTCGCAGGGTTAACGATCGGTTAAATGTTCCGGTCGGTCTGATCGGAGCGTACTGGGGTGGGACCTGTATTCAGTCTTGGATCCCGTCTGAAGCTTTGGATCAAAAACCAGAATTGAAAAAATTTAATGAGAATATAGAACCTTGGACCGGAGCGCCTAAAGGAGCTAAATTATTGTACAATTCAATGATTTATCCTGTTACCCCCTTTCGTATCGCCGGAGCGCTCTGGTATCAGGGTGAAGCGAATGTATCGAATGAATCTGGTGTTTACTCCAAACTTCTTGAAGCAATGATCGGAGGATGGAGGGACGCTTTTCAATACAATTTCCCGTTTTGCTATGTCCAGATCGCTCCATGGAATGGATATGACGCAATTAAAAGCGCTTTCCTGCGCGAGCAGCAGGAGATGGTTTTGAAGGTGCCCGGCACTGGAATGATTACGGTTTCGGATCTGGTTGATGATGTTTCGAACATTCATCCCCGCCAGAAGCGTGCAGTAGGCGAACGCCTGGCGAATCTGGTCCTGAAGGAACAATATAAAATGAATGAAATACGACCCTATTCTCCTAGATTTGAACATTTTGAACCCACCGGAAATAAAGTATATATTTGGTTTACCACAATCGGAAAGTTGACCTCCAATAATCATAAAATAAGAGACTTTCAACTCGCCGGAGCAGATAAAAAATTCTATCAGGCAGGTGCAACTATTTTAAATGACGGAAGTATCGAACTAAGCTCAGACAGCGTACCAAACCCCATGGCAGTTCGTTATTGTTTCACCAATGAGGCCCTCCCCGATTTGTTTGATTCAACAGGTTTGCCGGTTTTTCCCTTTCGGACTGATAGCTGGTAAGTACTTGTTTTCATTTAGCGTAGGGGGCCTGGAAGAAAGATTAAGTAAAGTCCTTAAGGTCTGACAGTGATTTTTGAAGCTTCCGAATTCAAATTTAACTCAATTTAAGAGTTCAATTATTTTAATATCTTTGACCGTCTCTTATACGAAAAGCAAGAAACTAACAAGGCGGCATTTGTGATTAACTCCATCAAAGATAGATTCCATTGGCTGGAAGTATGGACCCGTTTTCGTACAGGAAATCGTGCTGCTTTCGGTGAAATTTATGAAGCGTTTATCGATTCCCTTTTTGCCTATGGCAACAAACTAACCCGTGATCGTGAACTTATAAAAGACTGTATTCAGGATATTTTCATTGACCTTCAACGCCTAAATCCGGATCTTAACCATCCTGAGTATATTGAATTTTATCTTTTTAAATCTCTGAAGAACGCCATTCTCCATCGATTTAAAGAGAACAAAAAGACGGATAGCCTGCCAATTCAGGAGATGGCAGTATTTGGTCTGCAGTTTAATATTGAGCAGGATGATTTCGATCCTGAATCGGATCGGCTTAGAATAGAAAAATTAAAAAGCATTCTTCAAACCCTTGATCCACAAAAGAGGGAGTTGCTTTTTTTGAAATTCACTACCGGGCTCAATTATTCAGAAATAGGACAATTATTAGAGATGAATCCTGACACCGTAAAGAAGCAGGTATACCGGACCCTCGATCATCTGCGCAACAAATTTGGCATTCAATTGATGGAATTGCTGATGATTTGGAGCAGAAATAAGCATTAATAAAAGGTAAATGATTATATTCGTATCAACGAGTTTCCCATTCATCTCTGATTTCCTTTTGCCACTCTACAGGTTCATTAATACTCTTAAAAATACTATTGGGATTAATTGAATTAAAGATATTTTTCAATTCAGAAAATTGACTGATTTCTTAAAGATCCAAAATAAAAAAATGTTGTATAAAGATTTAATATTGCTTAATTGCAGCAACCCGGGAAAGCAAACCCGTTGTAAAGATTGCTTCGTCGCTCATGATGTCAATCATTCCATTTAAAATTATCGCAGAGCTCCTCGCAATGACAGATGAATTGATTAACAGAGAGATGGGAAGTGATGGCGGCTCTGCCGCCATCCCTTCCCATCTCTCTTCT
>CAIXCY010000103.1 GCA_903918045.1 uncultured Bacteroidia bacterium | reverse complement strand
GAGATCTGCATTGGATCTGCTGAAGAGCTGATTTCTGAAATCAATAGATCGGTGGTTGCCGGTTTTATGGAGGCAAATCCGTTTAAGGATTTTAAGGTGGGCGATTACTCGAAATTAAATTACGAAAAAATTGATTTTCACCGTCCGTATGTAGATGAAATTATACTTGTTTCTCCCAGGGGTGAAAAGATGGTTCGCGAACATGACCTGATTGACGTATGGTTCGATTCCGGCGCAATGCCTTATGCACAGGCGCACTATCCGTTTGAAAATAAAGAGACATTCGACGAGGTTTTCCCTGCCGACTTTATTGCTGAAGGGGTCGACCAGACACGGGGCTGGTTCTTTACCCTTCATGCCATATCCACGATGGTAAAAGGGTCAGTTGCCTTTAAGAATATTATTTCCAACGGACTGGTGCTTGATGCTCAGGGAAATAAAATGTCCAAGAGACTTGGCAACGGAATAGATCCCTTTGAGACAATTAATAAATATGGATCCGATCCGTTAAGATGGTATATGATTACCAATTCCCAACCGTGGGATAACCTTAAATTTGATATAGCTGGTGTGGAAGAGGTTCGTCGTAAATTCTTTGGAACCCTTTACAATACCTATAATTTCTTCGCACTTTATGCAAATGTTGATGGTTTTACCTATAATGAGGAGCCGTTAGCCCTTGAATTACGCCCTGAACTTGACCGGTGGATCCTCTCCCTGCTGAATACGCTGATTAAAAACGTTACAGACGATTACGAAAATTATGAACCTACGCGGGCCGGCCGTGCGATATCGGAGTTTGTATCCGAGAACCTTTCAAACTGGTTCGTCCGTTTAAGCAGGAAACGCTTCTGGGGGGGTGAATATGATACCGATAAGGTCTCTGCATTCCAGACACTTTATACCTGCCTTGAGACAGTTGCCAAGTTGGCTGCGCCCATCGCCCCGTTTTATATGGATCAGCTTTATGGTGATCTGAACCGGATTAGCGGTCATGAGGCAGATAATTCGATCCATTTGACCACCTTCCCGAGCTATAACGCGGATCTGATTAATATGGAGCTTGAAGAGCAAATGGACATTGCACAAAAGGTGTCATCGATGATTCTTGGACTACGCAGAAAAGAGAAGTTGAAAGTGCGTCAACCTTTAGCCAAGATAATTGTTCCTGTACTCAATGAGAAGTTCAGAAGGCAGTTTGAGGCTGTCGAAAGTATAATCCTCACTGAAGTTAATGTCAAGAAGGTTGAATATTTGACCGACTCTGAAGGGGTGATCAAAAAGAAGATAAAGGCAAACTTCAAGACACTTGGTCCCAAGTATGGTAAACTAATGAAAGCCGTGTCGGTTTTGATCGGGGGGATGAGCCAGAGTGAAATTGCCTCCTTTGAACGAAATGGAACATTCCACACCCTCATCGAGGGTGAACAGGTCACCCTTTCGCTTGAAGATGTTGAAATCCAGTCGGAAGATATTCCGGGGTTGCAGGTCGCCAGTGAAGGGGCAATTACAGTGGCGCTTGATATAAACGTTACTGCGGAATTACGACTCGAGGGGATTGCCAGGGAGTTCGTGAACCGGATTCAGAATCTGAGAAAAGAGAGCGATTTTGAAGTAACCGATAAGATTATCCTTCGGATTGTTCGCCACCCGGAGCTCAGTGAAGCACTTGATAAATATTGTGATTATATTGGAATTCAGACACTTGCAGCTAAAGTGGAACTTGTCGAACATCTTGATGATGGGATAGGAAAACTGATTGAAATTGAAAAAGGGATTGAAACATTTATTCACGTAGAACGTGAAGTACAATAGATTCGTTAAAGAGGATGACAGATTATTTTTTGGTAATAGCTATAAATCGAACCTAAATATATTATTTTTACAAAAACGGTAACACAATGAGTGAGAAGACGAGATATTCAGACGAAGAACTCCAGGAGTTCAAAGAGTTGATCCAGGACAAACTATTCAAAGCCAGGGAAGATTATAAGCTGTATAAGAATGCAATTACCCACGGTGATGGAAACGATACCGAGGATACCTCACCAACATTTAAAGTTTTAGAGGAGGGTGCCGCAACCTTGTCTAAGGAGGAGGCCGGTAAACTTGCTCAGCGACAGCTGAAATTTATCCAGTATCTTGAGGCTGCGCTTGTTCGTATTGAAAATAAGACCTATGGAATCTGTCGCGAGACAGGAGTGCTTATTTCAAAGGAGCGTCTGAGGGCTGTACCTCATGCAACCCTTTCAATCGACGCCAAGAATAATCAACGTTGATAACGCAGTTGCACAACTTTTAATTTCGGTAAATTAAATCTTTTAATTGCGGGGTGGTTAATTTTGCCCCGTTTTTTTCTTTTTTGGGTCAATACACTATATTTATGAGTTCAAAGGTCAAATCAATATTAATTATTCTGATTATTCTCTTCCTGGATCAGTCCCTTAAGATCTGGATTAAAACCAATATGATGCTTGGGGATGAGTTTATTATAGCCAAAAACTGGTTTATTATCCATTTTATTGAGAATAATGGGATGGCTTTCGGACTTGAATTTGGGAACAGCGTTGGCAAGTATTTCCTTAGCATTTTTCGGATTCTGGCTATCGGAGCCATTGGATGGTATATAACTAAACTATGGAAAAGGGAGGTCCCCTTTGGACTTGTAGCCTGTTTTTCATTGATTATGGCAGGAGCTATCGGTAATATTTTAGATAGCGCTTTTTACGGATTGATGTTTAATGACAGCTATGGCCATGTGGCAAAGCTTTTTCCTCCTGGCGGGGGTTATTCCACCTTCCTGCAGGGACGAGTTGTAGACATGTTTTATTTTCCTCTGATCTCAGGTCATTATCCTGCCTGGCTTCCCTATGTCGGAGGGGATGATTTTATTTTTTTCAGACCAGTATTTAATTTGGCCGACTCCTCCATTACAGTAGGCATTATTGCAATACTCATTTTCTACAGACGGTTTTTTGAAGACAAACATGTTCCGGATGAAGCAGTTGATAATGAAAAAGTTAATGTAGATGGCGAGACAATTTCAGAGAATATAAAAGATAATTAATAATTATTAACTGAATACTGTAAACCTTTTGGGGTATATTAACGTCTATTCCATTATAATTTAGAGATTAAAATTCAACTATTCAGTACACATCATCTTTAATATTGAATCAAAAATGGAAATCAAACGTAATTTGGCATTAGGCCTCACCACTATAATCGTAATAGGTTCACTCTTTGTAAATTGCAAAAAAGTAGCTACTCCCGCCGTTACGAAGCCTGTTACAGGGGCAATTAAAGATACTTCAATAGTAAATCGGTTTATTTATAATGGATTACAGGAGTATTACCTTTGGACAGACCTGGTTCCCAAACTGGCTCCTGCGAAGTATGCCAATAAAGATTCGATGAATGTTTTCCTGAACAGCTATACCGATCCTCAAAAGATCTTTACCGACCTCCTCTACCAGGATGGCACAGTTGATAAATGGTCATTTCTCGTAAGTGATTCATTAACAATTACAAACTGGATTCAGGGGATATCTGAGACCATGGGATTTGATTTCATGCTTAAACGTATAGGGACGACAGATAATGTATTTGGGTTTGTGAGGTATATCTACAAAGGATCTCCGGCTGAAAAGGCGGGGATGAAGCGGGGCGACCTGTTTATGAAGATCAATGATACCCAGCTTACCGTAGCAAATTATTACGCATTGATGTTCCAAACATTAACCTACAAATTAACATTTGCAACAGCAACTCCTACATCAACCGGATATTCAATTTCATCGAATTCCAATTCGGTTACCATGACTGCCGTGACGATGCAGGAGAATCCAATATTGGTGGACACTGTGCTAACGGTGAATAATCTAAAAATCGGTTACCTGGTCTACAACGGTTTTAATTCTGACTACGATTTGCAGCTTAACGATGTATTTAAGAAATTTAAGAATGCTTCGATTGATAAGCTTGTCCTTGATCTGAGATATAATGGCGGAGGATCCGTTCAAACAGCTAAATACCTTGCAAGCATGATCTACGGGACAGCCACAACCAGCGTTTTCTTTAAGAGTGAGTATAATTCATCCTGGCAAGCCTATATTACGAGTACATCAGGGGCAAGCTCTTTATTGGAGTACTTTACAGACAAGATTCTGGCAACTTCAACTACCCCTGAAACTGCGATTAATACACTTAATCTCACTACGTTATATGTGATAACAACAGGGAATACGGCCTCGGCCAGCGAATTGCTTATAAATGGACTTAAACCTTATATGCAGGTCTTTACCGTCGGCACAAAGACTGTAGGAAAGTATGTTGCATCAGTAACAATTACCGACAGATATGTTAACGGCAATCGGAATAACAAATACGCCATGCAGCCAATCATTGTAAAAATGGCTAATGCCAATGGCGTAACCGATTTCGTCGATGGTTTGGCTCCCGATTACGTGGCCAATGAAGATAACCTTAACCTTCTGCCATTTGGTAATCAGAATGAGGCTTTATTGAAACCGGTGCTGAATAAGATTTTGGGGCTGCCACTCGCCTCGTTCACCTTGAAATCGGATCAGACAGCATTCCCTGCAGTGTTTGATTCCAGGGCACAACAACCCTACTCACAAAATATGTATATTAGTAAACTACCAAAGACACCAATTAAATAAACAATCTTAAACTTTTTACCATGCGATTTACCCTTCTTATTTTAATCTTTACTTTTATAACAGCCTTTAATTCAGAGGCTCAGCTGGCTGATGATATTTCCGGAATCTGGTGGAATGATGTTAAAACATCTAAAATTAAGGTTGAGAAAAAAGATGGTAAATATATTGGAACCATTGTATATCTGACCCCTGATAAATATGTTAATGGTGAACCTGAAAAAGATAAAAACAATCCGAATGATAACCTGAAAACCAGGTCGATACTAAATCTTCAGATCCTAAATGGTTTAACTTATAATTCAGGAGATAAAGAGTGGGCAGGGGGGATGATTTATGATCCGAAATCGGGTAAAACCTATGAGTGTTTTGTATGGCTTGAAGGGAAGGATCTACTGCAACTCAAAGGTTTTGTTGCCGGTATCCGGATGCTGGGTCGTAAATCGGCCTGGACACGGACGACGCTGTGATGGGAAGCTTACTAAAAACAAGATTCGGCGTTCTTTGAACAAAATTTCGAATTGTCAAATAAACAAGATTATGATTTTTGTTCATCCCCATATATTAAAGATGCCAAGGATCAAAAATCATTGGTTATTCTTCCTATAAAAGAGTTTGAAACTATTATTGAAGAACGGGTAGAGTTGGAAGATATTAAATTGTATGACGAGGCTAAAAAAGAGGATGAGGGCGGACGTGTTTTGTTTTCGGACTACCTGAAAAACAGGAAACAGAATAATGCTTAATACGATATTTTTGGTAGCGAACTTATTGTTGATATTATTACACCATAATTTACCTACTAAAGTCTTGTTTAATACCTTAATTAAATCTTCTGGCAGATTGAATTAAGAATTGACCTTCAAAATAATTCGGAACAGAATTGGTAGTTGTACCTTTGGGAATTACCGTATTGTGAGTTCGGCCATCCGGCAGATAGGTATTTGGGAGCTATTTTTATTTAACACAACCATTCATTAATCGCTAACTCTGATCTGAAAACCTTAAAATAGAATTTTGTCTCAGATATAGAAATCTAAAGAATACCGTCAAAAATATCAGACTCACAATAACCAAAAAGAACGATCCGTCTGCGACAGTTCCTGTTTTATCCAAATCGGTTTTTAATAATCCCTGATGAGTTAAATAGTAGGCAATAACTGCGATTGTATTATTCAGGAAATGAGCGATAATGGGCAACCATAATGTTCCACTCCACTCAAGCATATAGCCAAACATAGCGCCTAATACCAACCGCGGGAGAAATCCGAAGAACTGAAGGTGTAATGCACTGAACAGAGCGGCTGAAATCCAGATTGCAACATGTGCGTTTCCATACATCTTCTTAAATAACTGCTGAACAATGCCTCTGAAAAGCAATTCTTCACCTACAGCAGGAAGTATACCAATCAGGATAATATTATTGGCAAGTGAGCTTAAGGTGTTTCCGGCAAGAAAAGCTTCTGTAATTTTACCGGCTTGATCTTCAGAATTCTGCATCCATAATTGAACTGAATTTAGCCATTCGGGTAGCGACAATTTGGAGTTAATCTCATTTAACCAGTTAATCAGCGGATTGGAAAAAAAGATAATCCCAAGTACGGCAAGAAAATTTAGAAAATCGGGTCTTTTAAGAACCTGCAAATAGGTGAGGGGCTTGTTACTTATCAGCCAGGCAATAATAAATGGAGGTACTATAAAGATGCCGATGGACTGAACCGTTTGAAAAAACTTTAGAATAGCGATATTATGAGGATTTGAAAGATCCTGCATAAGACCTTCAATTTGAGTGAAATTGATTCCAAAAATAAACCAGCCAAACGCCATCCCTAACGCTGAGATAATGAAGCCGCAAGTGATCAGAACGAGTGCGGCAAAGAGCAACTGGGCTGAAGGTTTCGATTCACGAAGTATCTGTCGGAACATCTTTTAAATTTTTTGTAAAGTTAAGAATCCTCCTTAAAGTATCCTGTTAACATCCTACATTTGAAATGCGTTGGATTGCTTATCTTTGACCAATAATTATTCAGATCATTTACGTAAAAACTCACGAGTGAAGATTGGCCACCTGGAATTGGGGAATATGCCGTTGTTTCTGGCTCCCATGGAAGATGTTACCTATAAGTCCTTCCGTTATTTATGCAAGAAATTTGGAGCGGATGTAATGTCTACAGAGTTTATCTCGGCCGATGCGATTAAACGTGAGATGGAGGCGACGAAACGGAAAATGACAATTTTCGATTTTGACAGTCCCATCGCGATCCAGATTTATGGCTCTGATATTGAAGCCATGGTAGGGGCTGCAAAAGTGGCAGCAGCGGCGAAACCTGATTATATTGATATCAATTTTGGATGCCCGATGAAGAAAATTGCAGGAAAGGGTTCTGGCGCAGGGCTCTTGCGGGACATTCCCAAGATGATCAAAATGGCTGAGGAGATCGTTAAAGCTGTTGATCTTCCCGTAACTGCAAAAACAAGACTGGGCTGGGATCACTCCGATATGCCGATTGTTGAGATCGGTGAACGGCTCCAGGATGTTGGTATTCAAATGCTCACAATTCATGGAAGGACACGGAGCCAGCTTTATACCGGGGAGGCCGACTGGTCGATGATTGGCAAAGTCAAGGCAAACCCCAGAATGAAGATTCCCATCATTGGAAACGGAGATATCAGCAGTCCCGAGAAAGCAAAGGCATTTGCCGACCTTTCAGGTGTGGATGGGTTAATGATCGCCCGCGGAGCCATCGGACGCCCATGGATTTTTCGCGATATCCGCCATTATTTCAATACCGGAGAGCTTCTCCCTCCACCACTGGTTCCTGAAGTTGTTGAGAGCGTTAAGGAGCAGCTCTATCAATCCATATCGTGGAAACCCGAGCCTCGTGGTGCAATACTTGAAATGAGGCGCCATTTTAACCGCTATTTCCCCGGTTTACTCGATTTTCGAAGCTTTAGAATAGCCCTTCTGCAAGCAGTCGAATTGGAAGAGGTACTGCAGATACTTGATGCAATTGCAATTCAATACGCCAGTGAGCGTGTCAATTACACAAATATTGATCTGAAATAGGAGGAGGCCCGGCTTTTTTAGGGCTAATTTAAAATTTTTGTAAATCTTCTCCTTAAAGATCCATATTATCTGTAAATTTGAAAATTAGTAAATTAAAGCAAATACACCTTTCTACTTAGTATTGATTTTAAGTGAATGGTAAGGATTTCAAAATTAAACTGATTTATTGGTTGGCGTGTATAGATTATTTCATATAAAAGTGGGACCTGCCCGACTCTTGCTCTGTGGCGTTCTGGTTGGAATGATAGTTGGAATTTCTGCGGGCTCATTATACGGAAAACCGGAATTCAAAAATCCTACTTTTTTTTTGATAAGCCAATCCCGGTTGTTAACTGACGCAGATCAGGAAAACCGCTTTTCTCCTGCCTATTTTTATAATTATGCCAGAATACGTGATGGCGAATTTTCAAAGATCATCAGCGAGCCATGGCACGATTACTCCATTTCTCCGGCTCAGCAGGAAGAATCTGCGAGAATAATGTTTAAAGAGCCACTTTTTGAGAATTCCGGGTATGATGTCTCTTCACCGGTCAATCTCCCATTTTCAGGTGTCACCGGGATTACAGAGGTTGATGCCGACCAGTCTAAATCGTTTCCAAGAATTCGAAAACCTGAATCAGATGTTTATACTGCATTGCGGGCTCGCTTTGTTTTTTACGGGCAACAAATCAATCTCACTTACGACAAGTTATTAATAATATCAGTAGTCTCTTCAGTTTCGGAAGATTCAGTTTCACTCTTCTGGAATTCTTTTTCCAGGGCCAACAGTAATCATTTGGTCGACCAAATGATGAATTATCGCGACCTGCTGGGACTGGGTGACTGGGGCTATTTTCAATTGGTAAAAGCAACCGCAGCATTCCTCTTCCCGGATAACCGATTGAGCACTGATCTGCTCACCTGGGCTTTAATGATCCGTTCCGGCTACGACGTCAGACTGGCATTTAACCAAAATAGTACAACCCTTTTATTCCCATCTGACAATTCAATTTATTCGAGACAATTTGTAGAAATTGGGCAGAAGCGATTCTACCTCGATCGACCATTGCGAAGCCAGCTATTGGTTACATGTCCCACCCCCTTCCCTGGCAATCAAGGGATTATAAACCTGACATTCAATAAGTCATTGAATTTTCGTGGAAAGCAGATTAACCGGTTATTTTCGATCAGAAGCAACAATCGGAAATTCGATTTTGCATTAAACTTGAACCCTGATGTGATCAGATTTTACAACGATTATCCCAGAACTGATCCGGCCGTTTATTATGGAGCTCCAGTATCATCTCAGGTAAAAGAGGATCTTTTAAGACAATTGTATCCTGTATTTGCTCAAATGAATCATATTGAAGCTGCATCTATCTTACAGGAGTTTGTCCGGAAAGAGTTTGAATTTATTCCGGCAACAAAAAAGGGGGAGGAAAATTCGTGCCGATTTGCAGAGGAACTCCTGGCTTCAAAATCGGGAGATGACCGGAGTAAGGCGGTCCTTTATTCATGGTTAATTCGGAATTTGCTCCGTTTACCCGTGATCGGACTCCATTTCCCGGGATACTATTCAACTGCAATCCTGTTTAATGAACAAGTGGATGGAGATGCTTACCTTTGGAATAAGGGCAGGTACCTGATTGCCGATCCTACTTTTAAGAATATTCCAATTGGAGTCTTAATGCCAGAACTGGCCGGATTAATACCTCAATTAATTATCCTGCCAAATGGATTGTCCAAACCCGATAATCGTGCGGAGATATGGAAACTTGCCTATAAATTGGGTGCAAGGAAAGGAGGAGCAATCCAGGATGTTATTTTTGACAGGCAAAACAGAGCGCTCATCGCAGGATATTTCACAAACAATAAATCCAACAACCCCTTTGTCGCATGCTTTTCTGAAGGAAAAACCCTCCAGTGGATCCGAAGGTTCGAAGGAGAAGGGTCGGCAGAAGCCTTTGCTATCACTAAAGTTAATGAGGATGAAATTTATATTGCAGGTTCATTCAGCGGAAAACTTGAAATGGATGGTCATCGGCTGGAAAGCAATCGGGAAAGAAGAGGATTATTCCTTAGTCAGTTTAATCAGAACGGCGAATTAGTCTGGATAAAGCCTGTTCCGATCGATTCTACGATGCCTGATCTTGCATTAACTTATACGATTCAAACAGACAGGACCGGGGATAATATTTCTATCCAGTGGTCGAATGAAGATTTAAGAAACCTTTTTGCTGGTTTTAATGGGGTCAACGAAAAGGGACTTACCCTTACAGGAGCCGGAAATTTTGCCCCTCCAACCCATCATCCTTTTAAGTCTGGAAGCAGGCAGGATATTTCTTCCGGAATTGTAAGGGAATACAACCGTTTAAAAGGGAGTCAAAGCCATTCAAATGTATCCGGAATTATAGCGGTAATGAACTATCTTCAAAAACCCGGAATTGAAGTTTCCGGAGATCAGATAAAGGACTTTATTTCATCGTTAAATCCTCAATTTGCGATAAATTTTCCGGAGTTATCTACTACCATCGGGAGAATTGGATTACTGAAAAATGAGTCTGGAATAATTATATTAAAAACGATCGATTATAAATCGCTAATATTCAATAATATAAGAATTGAAAATGGGGCACGGTTTATTGTTAGTGATTTGTCTAACGGTGATCTCTCAATTGCCGCTGTTTCAGGATTTCAAAATATTGGCAATCCGTTAATTTTGACCCTTAATAATCTTCTAATTGATCGGTCTTCGGGAAATCTGATCCTCGATTATGATCACGATCACACCCTTAAAACGGTTTTCCCCAAACCGTGAAAGCACTCTTTTCAGGGAGTGCTTCTTTATCCTCTCAAATTGTTTTGATGAACTCCTGAATTGCCCAGCTTCGCGTTCCCGAAAATCAGGAACAACGTTTTAATAATCCCGTAAAGGACAACTAATGTAAATATAATCGCCGCACCAGAGGGGACATCGTAAATGTAGGAGAGGGAGAGACCTGCTACCGAACCTGAAAATCCGAAGGCAATCGAATAAAACATCATTACATCAAATCTTTTGGTAAAGAGATTGGCAATGGCCTGCGGAATTGTGAGCAACGACATGACAAGAATAATTCCCACAACCCGGATATTTAATACGATAGTTAAAGCTACAAGACTAATCAACAGAGCATTGAATAATCTTACAGGCGCATTGTTTGTAAGGGCAAATTCTTCATCAAACGATACGAATATAATCATCCGATAGAAAATAAGGAAGAAACTGATCACAAAAACGGCCAGTAAAACCAGGAATAACAGGTCACTCTTCGAAACGGTGAGAATATTCCCAAATAAGTAACTCATCAGATTCGGAGCATAGCCAGGTGTGAGAAAAATAAAGATCACACCAAGCGCCATCCCTAAAGACCAGAGCATTGCAATTGCGGAATCTTCGCGCAAATCTGCCTTTTTTGTAAAAAGCTCAATCCCGAGGGCTGAAAGAATTCCAAAGGCAACGGCTCCCATAATCGGATTGAAACCAAAGTAGTACCCCATACCAATTCCACCGAACGAGGCGTGGGTAATCCCCCCGCTAATGAACACAATTCTTCGGGATACGATATAGGTTCCTATAATTCCGCAGGTTACACTCGCCAGAAATGCAGCCAGAAATGCATTGCGGAAGAATTCAAAGTTGAAAAGTGCGATAAGGTTTTGCATCAGTGAATATGATTATGTAACACAGTATGGGGGATATCACCATGCGAAATAATTTGAATGGGGCATTCGTACGATTTCAAAAGTTCAGGCGTTACTGCATTTCCTTCATGAAAATGGAGGGATGTGTTGACACAGGCATATGATTTGACGTAGGTCGAAATGGTTCCAAGATCATGGGAGACCAGTAAAATAGCAAGCTTTTCATTCAAAAGTTTGAGTTTTTCGTATAACTCCCTCTCGAATCGGTTATCAACATAGGTATTCGGTTCGTCGAGGATCAGTAATTTAGGATTATTTACAAGCGCGCGACATAAGAGGGCTCGCTGGATCTGACCGCCTGAAAGTTCCCCGATTGCTTTGTGGCGAATGCCAAATATCCCCATCTCGTTAAGCAATGCCGTGGCCCGTTCATTCTCCTCTGAGCTGTAACGGCCGATCAGCCGCTTCCTCGACATCAAACCCGAGCGTACCACATCGAACACGGTAACCGGAAATTTACGGTCTATATTGTTGATTTGAGGAAGATAACCAATGCGATGGGCGCTTCCGGCAGTCATCGCTTCAGCAAAGTTAATTTCACCACCCATGGGAGATATCAGTCCAAGCAAAGCCTTAAGAAGAGTGGTTTTCCCACCACCGTTGGGACCTATTACCCCGATGAAATCATTGGGATGAATTGAGAGATTTACCTCGCGCAAGACGATATTTTGTCCGTAACCTGCTGATAAATTACGTATTTCGACTAATGTTTCCATTAATTTGGATTATTACGGGGTTTCTGAAAGTTTTCTTGCAATATCGATCATCTGTTCAGGCCAGTTGTAATCGAGGGGGTCGATCTGCAACATCTTGCAGCCGGTCTCCTGAGCAATAATCTCGGCATTTCGTTTGTCAAACTCCTTCTGAATCAGGACAATTTTAGTGTGGCCCGATTTTGCTGCATCAATTACCATCTGAAGGTGCCTGGGTGATGGAACCTTCCCTTCAAATTCGATGGAGAGCTGTTCGAGTCCGTAATCACGCGCAAAATAACCTAATGCAGGGTGAAAGATTATAAAGTTCTTTGAAGCTGCTCCGGCAAGTATTTTGGTTATTGTTGAATCGACTTTCGCAATTTCAACCAGTAAGGCATTGAAATTTTTCAGATAGGTATCTCCATGTTCAGGATCCATTTGAATCATCCCTGTATATATGTTTTCTGAAATAAGACGGGCAGTTTTCGGAGATGACCAGATGTGGGGGTCAACACCCTGCAAATGTTCATGATCGCCATCCTGATGCTCATCTTTTATTAAATCAATCCGTTTGGAGGTTGCGAAAACATGCAAATCAGGATTTGATGCTTTGTAGCTTTCCAGCCATACCTGTTCAAATCCCAGATATCCAATCGAAAAGTAGGCTTGAGCATCATTAAGCAGCATCATCTGCCTTGGAGTAGGGGAATAGGTTTCAGGACCTGCCCCGGGAGGTACAGTAACTTCAACCTTATAATTATCTCCAACAATTTTATCGGCAAAGTATTTTAAAGGTAAGATACTCACAAAGATTACTTTATGCTTTGATTTCGGGGCTTCCGAAAAGCAACCCGAGAGCAATATTCCTATTATAAGTGATACATAAAGTCTATTCATTCTTAATTCTTTAATTCTTAATTCTTTCATTCTTGCCTGGAGGTACCGGATCGTATCCGTGAGTACCCCAGGGGTGACATTTTAAAATCCGGCGCGTCGCAAGATATAGCCCCTTAAATGGTCCATGGATTTTTAAGGCATCGATCGCATATTGTGAACAGGTTGGGATATGACGGCATGATGCCGGAGTTAATGGCGATATGGCATATTTATAAAAATAGACAGGTATCATAAATAGCCGGATGATTATCCATCTGATACCGTCAAATGCCTTCTTAAACATCTATTTTTTCACTTTATATAAATCATCTATCTTAACCACCTCGATTGCCGTCGAGTCTTTAAGTGTCTTGGAAATCAGTCCATAAGGAGCAATTATGACTTCATCATCACTATTTAGACCCTGGACAATCTGAATATTTGCGTTATCCTGAATTCCTGTTTTAACCTTCACTTGCCTCGCTAATCCTTTTCTGTTAACGAAAACAACCTCAAATTGTTCCGGTTCTTTCAAAGATATCTTCTCTTCCTTTGTTTTTGAGCCCTCAACTTCCTGCTGATTCGTCGCTTTTTTTGCCGTGCCGCTTTCCGATCGTGTGGTTACAGCCTGAATAGGAACGGAGATCACACCAGATCTGGTTTCCGTCCGTATCTCAACAGTGGCTGACATCCCTGGCAGGAATGGATTCTTGTGTGGATTACTGATCAGCAGATCTTTATAGGAATCCTGTAAAAGAAGTACCTTCACATTGAAATTAGTCACCTGATCTGTAGAGGTCCCCAAAACATTGGCAGAACTCGCAATTTCAGTTACCAGACCTGTAAATTTCCGTTTCATATAGGCATCAATCTGAATATTTGCAGTATCTGATTTTTCAACATTTACAATGTCATTCTCATTGACTTCAACCTTAACTTCCATTTTGGTCAGATCGGCAATGGTCATTAATTCGGTACCGGCAAACTGGTTGGTACCAACCACTTTTTCCCCTTTCTCTACATTGAGTTTGGAAACCGTTCCCGAAATGGGGGAATAGATCTTGGTTTTTGTGAGGTTCTCCTGCGCCTCACTTAGGCTTGATTCGGCACTTTTTGTCGAGTAACGCGCAGCCTGAACCTCTGCCTGAGCAACTTTATAGGCTGCCTCTATGGTTTCAAAATCTGATTTTGCGATTGTATTCTTTTCAAAAAGCAGTTTAGACCTTTTGTATGTAAGTTCCTTTTCAACCAGCTGTGCTTCAGCCTGGGACATGCGCGCCTTTTGACTGTTTAAAGCTGCCTCGTTCCGGTTGCGGTTCGAAATGTAAATATCGGGGCGGACCACAACCAACAGGTCGCCCTGGGTAACCTGATCACCCTCCTTTACAGGCAGTTCAATGATTTCACCCGGCACCTCCGGACTGATTTTCACCAGCAATTGAGGTTCAACTTTCCCATTTGCAGTAATAATTTCGGTAATGTTCCTCTTTTGAACCTTTTCAATGGCAACTTTCAATGCCATCTCCTTACCAATCCAACCCGCTTTCTTACCTGCTATTAGCGCCGTAATCACAATTACGATAACAACTCCAAGATATAGGAGTGTCCTATTTTTCTTTTTCATACCTTGATCATTTCTTTTTTAATGCCAAATGGAACTCGTCTTAAGATATAATCCTGCTAATTTATGAGATTGACCCTCATAACTTATTTCATTTATGGTTCTTAAATTTTGCAAAGTTTTTTTATTCTGCCATAGAACGTACCGCTGTTGCGACACCCTTTTTTTTAAAAAATCGGTTCAAAATTGATAAATCAATGGAGTTTTAAAATTACAAAAATTCATCAGTTTTCTGCGATTTATTTTCTGCTTACTATTAAATTGTAGCATAGATTTAATTTTATAATTCTGAGGACGTTTTGCATTTAATTATTGACCGGATTGGAAATGTTAAATACCTTGATTCTCCATTTCGCCCAAAAAGCGATTTAGGAGGAAGTGCCAAAGGATCCATAGCCCTTGTAAAATATTACCGTCAAGGAATAAATAATCCAAATAAATCCGTTCAGATGTCGTGCACGCAAACGCTTTTTTTCGTTATATTTGACACCTCTTAGTCTCTATTTTAATTCAAGATTACCCATTTCCGTATGATTAAAAAGCTTAAAATCCCAAGATGGTCGTGGCTTGTGTTTTTTATCGGTATTGTGACATACGTTATCCTGTTATTTATAACCAATAAAGCAGTCAGGATTACTTCCTCGGACGAATACTGTCAATCGTGTCATGTCCATCCCGATGCCGATGCCTCCTGGAAAAAATCGACCCATTTTTATAATCCAAGTGGGGTGAGAGTCCACTGCGTCGAGTGCCATTTACCTCCAAAGGAGGATAACCGCTATTTGTTTATAAAAGCAAGTACAGGATTGAACGATCTTTATGGCTATTACTTTAAGGATAAGAAATCATTTAACTGGGAAAATAAACGGCTTTTGGAACATGCTGTGAAAATGGTGTATAACGAGTCGTGTACCAAATGCCACCAGAATCTGTTTTCAAAGGGGCTCTCTGCCGAAGGGGGAACAGCTCACCTTTATTATGAAAAAAATGCATTAAAGCTTGATTTGCAATGTATTAATTGTCATCTCGACGTTGGTCATTACAATCCCAATTATAAACACGAAAAAATGAAGGGGGTGCCGGTTTCGGGTAACGCTTCCCAAAACAAATATACGGAGCCTGCCAAAGTAACTGCCTTTGAAAATTTCAAGGAATTTATCCCCAATAGTGCAGTCTCTTTCAGTATGGTTGCGGTCAAAGGAGGAACTTTTAAAATGGGAAGCCCTGAGAAAGAACCGTTTCGCAAGAGTGATGAAGGACCAGTACGCCAGGTTACAGTTTCCCCGTTTTTCATGGGAGAGGTTGAAGTCTCGTGGGACGAATTCTGGACCTTCTTTGCTTCGACAATGTCAGAGGGACGTGTAGATCCAAAGATGGTTATGGCCCGTAATGCCAATGCTCCCGATGCGGTTACCGGACCGACACCTCCGTTCGGAATTCCGGAACAGGGCTGGGGTAGCGGCAAACGCCCGGCAATTACAATGACCCACTATTCGGCAACGATCTACTGTCAGTGGCTCTCCAAAATGACCGGAAAAAATTACCGATTGCCAACCGAAGCCGAATGGGAATATGCCTGCCGGGCCGGAAGCGAAACCCCTTATTTCTTCCCGGGCGATCCTAAACGGTTATCCTCAGAAGGATTTAGAAGTAAAATATTCGGGGCCGACACCTCCAACATCAGCCGGTATGTGGTTTATGCGCTTAACTCAACGGGAAAGACTCAGGAACCCGGCTTTGTAAAGGCAAATCCATTTGGTTTAAAAAATATGATGGGTAATGTACTGGAATACTGCTCAGATTTCTATGCTGAAAACGCATACTCCAAAACCGGAACTTCTGTAAAGGATCCTAAGGGACCCGAAACAGGAGAGGAACATGTTATCCGTGGCGGAAACTACTCCGATGATGCAAAAGACCTTCGGTCTGCAGCCAGAGGATTTACCCGGACAGCTGACTGGCTTAAGACAGATCCGCAACAACCTAAGAGTATCTGGTGGTATTCCGATATTAAGGGAGTTGGCTTCCGTGTAGTCTGCCAACCAGATCAAAACTTGGTTATTAAGTAATTGAAGAAGATAAATTCTAATCCTTAAACAAAAAAACATGACTAAAAAAAATTCGTTAAGCAGGAGAGACTTTTTTTCAGCCTCTGCAGTCGTTGGTGTTGTAGGAACAATTGGAGCTGGCGCCGTTTTGGCTTCGTGTGCCTCGGGCCCGGAAAAGCTGGTTCCGTTGAAATCACTCGCAGGTGCTTACATCCCGAACCTTGTCGATAAGGCGGATGACGGAAGATTATTAAAAGCCGGCGTAATCGGTTGTGGCGGTCGTGGATCGGGTGCAGTTCAAAATTTTTTAGATGCAGTTCCTACCAATGTGCAGATCGTAGCTTTGGGCGACCTGTTTCAGGATAGGATCGACGAATGTCGTAAAGGACTGAAAGAGAAACATAACGTAGAAGTTACTGACAACATGTGTTTTACAGGATTTGATAATTATAAGAACGTCCTTGCGGCTGGCATTGACCTTGTGATTATTGCTACCCCTCCGGCCTTCCGCCCGACCCATTTCGAAGCTGCAGTTGAGGCTGGAAAACATGTGTTTATGGAAAAACCGGTTTGCGTCGATCCTGTTGGTGCACGCTCAATCTTTGCAAGCGCAAAAAAGGCTGAATCTCAAGGGCTTTGTGTGGTTACAGGTACACAGCGTCACCATCAAAGAAGCTATGTCGAGAGTTTTAAACAGATTCAGAGTGGTTTGATCGGTGAGATTGTATCAGGAAATGTATACTGGAACCAATCGATGTTATGGTACAGGGAACGTAGAAAAGAGTGGTCAGATATGGAGTTCATGGTGCGTGACTGGGTTAACTGGAAATGGCTCTCAGGCGACCATATTGTTGAGCAGCATGTACATAATCTCGATGTCTTCAACTGGTTCTTCGGTAAAAAACCGGTTAAAGCGGTGGCATTCGGGGCAAAACAACGCCGTCTTTCAGGCGACCAGTATGATATGTTCAGTGTAGACTTTGAATATGAGGGTGGCGTTCACCTTCACAGCATGTGCCGCCAGATTGATGGTTGCGAGACCAACGTTTCCGAACGGATCCAGGGAACAAAAGGGGTCTGGGACAGCAGTACCATGGAGATCAAAGATCTTCAGGGGAAGGTGGTCTGGAAATATGATTCAGCAAAAGAGAATGCCGATTTCAAACAAACAAATCCATATGTTCTGGAACATGTCGATTTCGTGAATCATATCAGGTCTAATACCCCAATTAATCAGGCTGAAGAGACTGCCGTTTCATGTCTTACAGCGATTATGGGCCGCGAATCGGCCTATTCAGGCGCTGCAGTTACCTGGGAGGAGATCTCAAACTCATCGTTAAATACCCTTCCTTCAAAACTGGAAATCGGACCAGTGGACATGAGCAGTTATGTTGTTCGTGTTCCTGGAAAACCCAAAGAAGAGAAAAAAGGTTAATCATAAAGGAATCTATTCCAATAAAAATATCCCTGCTACTGAAAAGTGGCGGGGATTGTTATTGTCCTGGTACACAAGTAATAAAAATATTAAAAGTTTGTGTTATTTTAATTCCGGATAGATTGCTTCCGTCACCGTTAATCTGTGTTATAGGGACAGGCTGTATAGGTTATAGTGGCTGTTTAAATAGGGAGATTCTTCACTGCGTTACCATTGACAGAATCGTGAAAATCTGCCAGTGAGAGGAGATTGCTTCGTCACTCCTTCGTCGTTCCTCGCAAAGACAAAACACCATTCTTTAATCGGATTGAGATCCTAAAAAACTCACAACGGAATTCAACAATGCCAAAAACGAAACCGCGGAAGACTAACATACCTTTTTCG
>CAIXCY010000102.1 GCA_903918045.1 uncultured Bacteroidia bacterium | reverse complement strand
TACGCCGCCATCCCTTCCCATCTCTCTGTTAATTAAGTCATCTGTCATTGCGAGGAGCTCTTTGGTAATTTCAAACGAAATAATTGACATCCAGAGCGACGAAGCAATCTTCACCTCATGTCTGCCTTATTTGGTTACTGCAATTAGCAATATTACGTCTTTAATACGACATCTATTTATTCTCACTACTTATAGAAAACCAATATCTCACTTAACCTATTTAGCGTGTACCTGTAACTTTCGTATCAAAGGCATGCCTACCGATGAACTAATCTTTACTTTCAGCTGGTCAACTTCAGTAGCAAGAATTATTGGATCAATTTTCCGTCGCCCAACAGATGTTCCCTCAGCTATTTTAATCCAATTGCCCGTAGTTGCATCGCGACCTTCAATTTGATACGCACGAATCCGTTGTCCATATTGATATTCTTCCCATAAATCGGTATAGGCAATCCTGGATGGTTTGTCAAGTTTCAGCAACACTTCCTTTCCTTTAACTTTTTCAACACGGGCAACAGGATGACCAAAACGGCGTTCAATTTCATCGCCAAACTCCTGATAACGTTTCATATCATCGGGGTGAATGCTGCCGTCAGCCATTGGGGCACAATTCAATATCAAAAAACTATTTCGGCCCACCGATTTAATATAGCAGTCCATTAGTTCATCTAAGGATTTCCGGTGATTCAAAGCATCAGGACGAAAATGCCAAAAATGATCGTGCAGGGGCGTGTCTGCCTCGTGAGGAGCCCAGTAATCGCCATTCGGGTCGTCTGCCTCTTGGGTTTGATTTTTGTCAGCTTCAAACTGGGTAGCTGGTTTTTTTGCTATCGAACTTTTGTTGAGCATGGACCAACACGGATCCGATACCTGTCCCTGCTCAGTCCCAGGCCAGCGAATAGTAGGATAAGGATCAACGCAACCGACGGCTGCGACAACAGCTTTAGGGGCACGATCGGCAATCTCCTTACCGAGGGAAGCGCGGATTGGTTGGTCAATCCAAATTTCGGTCACAAGGTCGGAACCCAACCGATCCATAATCTCTTGAAACCGGGTTTTAAAAACTTTATCGGCATCCGCCCAAGTCTGAACCTTATCTAATTGACTGTATGAAACGGTATTTGTATCACTACCAGCGGATAAAGGACGAGGCATCCAGAAATAAAACCCGGCCTTCAAACCAGCACTTCTGCATGCTTGCGCAAACTCCTTCACCACGTCTCCATTCCCCCCTTTGTAGGCTGTATTTCCGATGTGATAGGCTGTTGTTTTGCTTGGCCACATGCAAAATCCACCACTATGCGCAAGCATAAACACGATCTCTTTGGCACCAAAAGATTTTGCCGCTTTGCACCACTGATTCACATCAAGCTTTTCAAACCTGATGTCTTGCATCTTTGTAGTACCATTATCATACTCTCCCTCCTGAATTGTGGCCGGGTCAATTTGTACAAACATTGCACGTTCCATCTCCTGCCAATCGTATTGAACTTTGGTGGGGCGGGCCAGGTATTTAGCGGCAGGGTCGTTTACAGCAATATCCCAGGATGCATCTTCGGTTCTTTTCGTTGTTTGCGCCACACCAGAGACTATGCAGGCACAAGCGAGAATGGCAGTAAAAACATTTTTTTTCATTTTAATAAGTTAAAGGTGATATGAAGATGCACACGCTTTATGAGATTGAAAACACAGATACCGAAGCATTGTATAATACGATTACTATTTATCCCCTCTTTTAGAAATTTTGAAAGAAACAGCTGGTATTGCCTTTAAATTTATTTTAGACGGAAGGGTAATTTCAATCATATCACCATCCACTGGCGTATAATGAAGTTTTTCACCCTTGAACCCAACCAGACTAATTTGGCTATTCATAGCAACCAACGTGGAAGGAATACGCACTTTATTGCTGATAAGCGAATCTGCTTTGCTATGAATACTAATCGCGTAAACTGTTCCATCTTGATTGGTTGTAAAAAACAGATTGCCCGATTCGTAAGGTTTTATTGGCCGGGTATTGTAAATCGCTTCACCATTAACTTTTAACCACATTCCAATTTCATTCAGAATCTTTACAACTTCGGGATCCAAGGCACCTTGCGCATCCGGGCCAATCCCGATAACCAAATTACCATTTCGGGCAACTGCTTTAACCAAAAGATGAATAACAGTTTCGGAACTCATATTTTTACTGGTCTTTGCCCACGCCCAGCCATGATCGCCCAGCGAAGCACAAGCTTCCCAGGCATCGGCAAGATAATGGGCTGGCATTTCATGCACTCCTTCAGGGGTCAGGTAATCTTCGTAACCACCCCCGTTGCAACGGTCAACCACTAATAGTCCGGGTTGTCGTTCACGC
This sequence comes from uncultured Bacteroidia bacterium, assembly GCA_903918045.1. Lineage (GTDB taxonomy): Bacteria > Bacteroidota > Bacteroidia > Bacteroidales > Prolixibacteraceae > JAAFHB01. Next base: position 50,628 of record CAIXCY010000102.1, on the reverse strand, counting down.
GCCGATCTGGCAATTTCAGCCAAATTAATACTACTGCCGCTTACCTGTCCCCCATCGAGCCAAAGCATGTCAATATTGCCATAATCGGTGGTAAGTTCCTGAAGCTGGTTTGCCGTAAATTGCTGAAATTTGTCCCAGACTTCAGGATGTTCCTCACGCTTGTAATTTTCGCTTCGCGTAGTTGCCGGGCCAAACTGTGGCGCCCAGTAATAAGGGGTGTTCCAATCGGCTTTTGAAAAATAAATACCAGCCCAGAGCTTGTTTTTCCTGGCCGCTTCCAGCATGACTTTAACAACATTCGCATTTTTATTTGCTGAGAATGGGCAACTTTGGGATGTGATTTTATAATCGGTGGTTTTGGTATCAAAAAAGCAGAAGCCATCATGATGTTTGGAATCAACCAAAACATATTTTGCTCCGGACGTAGCGATGATTTTTGCATCTCTTTCAGGATCAAACTTCAACGGATTAAACGTTTTTTGCAAATTCTCATAGACTTTTTTATAGGTAGCCCAATCGGCATTCTCATAAGGTGCTGGACGCTTGTTCCACTCATACTGTTCAGGGCATAAACTCCACGACTGATCAACAGTGCCGAATTGCGTCTGAAGTCCCCAATTGTACATGATCCCAAATTTCAGGTTCTGAAACTGATGCAACTTCTCAAGTGCTTTCTGGTCCCGTGGAGGATTCCAGTTTTTACTTGTTTGATAAGCGCCCCCGAAACTATCCCCACCTTCCGGCACCTGAGCCTGACAAAGGTAGCTTACTGATAAAAAAAGAGTTGCTGTTAAAAAGGATTTTGCTTTCATATGTTTTTTCATAAATTATTTATCATTGTGGCGATTTAAAATACTCCTCGCATCTTCTATCATTTTCTCAGCCGGAATAGTTTCCAGGTTCTTAATTTCAAATGAGGACAATATCCGCTCCAATTGTTTTAAATCTTTTTCGCTCCCTTTTTTAAGGAATTGTTCACGCACTATCCTAATCTTTTCAAAATCCTGAATTCCTTCAATCATTTTTTCGAAACGGATGGATGACATGGGGCCTGCGGCATCGGCCAACATGGTATAATATGGCCTCATGTATTTAAAATGTTCTTCACTCCATAACGGCACATTGTGTACTCTGGCAATGGCTGCGGGGTGTTGCCAGAAATCAAGGTCAAATTTCCATTTATCCGCAGATGGTAAAACCTGATCCAAAACATTTAATGAGAGGTTCAGATCTATTTTTTGCCCATTTTCGCAGATCAGGTCATGAACTTGCAAGCTCAGGCTGGAGATATCCCCGCTGCTCCAAACCACTATTTGAATGCTTACCTTTTCGCCTCTCCAGGCCTCCGGGGTCCATTCATTTTGCTGCTTTACCTGTTGATTAAAGGCTGGACCATGTTCTCTTGCAAATCGTATAGTGCTGCTTGCAAAACTCACATTAACAACGCTATTTAATTGATTAAATGCCGTTTCCTGAGCGTGGGCAAAAACAGCGACGAAAAAGGATAGGATTAAAATTATTTTTTTCATCCTTCTCAAAATGAAGGTTCGGGTCAACCATAGTTGGGTTATGAAGTATCAAAGATAACAATAAATAAATTATCCTAAAATTCATACTTATTTTATGGATTAATGTTTTGGTCCTATCCCAGGTAAATTGAAGGGCATTAGTGGATATTAATTATATACAGGATTCAGGCAGGAAAAAGGAGTATTATTATTCTGATCACACATTTCATTAATTTTCAACAAATAAGAGCTATGGTCAATTGGGGCATTCTAACCAGCGCAGATTAAAACCGTGCAAGGTGCACTACACTAAGATCAATTTCCAGACAGGGGTAATTTAAAATCTACTTCATTTGTTGTCCTAACACAACAGAATTACTTGCCGTATAGTTGCCGGCCTTTAACTGCAACTATATCTTCCAAACAAGATATATATTCAAATACTGTAGATGTTCCAATTTTGTATCGGTTGATTAAAGTACATTCTAGATGCTATTAAACGATACCTCAGCGTGAATATTTTAAGCCAGCTTTTTTATAGTGAATTTAAAGGCAAAATCACTCCTGATTTTGTTAAAGTTGTTTATTAAGCTCTTCAAAAATTTTAGCAAATGAGTTGGACTGACTGATTACGGGTGGCTCGATCCATTCCCGTTTCTGACAACTCAAAATATCCAGAGTTTCCATTGGTACAAAGTTCTCTTTTTGAATACTTTTTTCAGGATAATGATCTTTTTCCTGGATTCTATTTTCCCAAAAGCTTCGCAATCGATATGAACATCTGTTAGAAATGTCAGATGTCCGTTAACAATGGTAGAGGAACTAAGGATCACAGGCATTTCACTCCCTGGAACCTCCATTATACGCAACATTGGTAAATTATTGGATGAATCCGCTTTCAGGAATCGCTGCGGAAAGCTATTTCTTGTCATCTTAACTGATATTTAAAGTGTCTTCCTTGAATAAATGAGGATACATTGATTGCGCTTGGTGAACTATTTCCTCCTTTTCAGATATGCCAACTTCTTATTGTCCAAAGTCCCACTTATTTCTTAAATAATTGTTGTACTTCTCAATCTTATTGGTATTGTATAAAAAGTAAACCAGGTAATAATCCAAAATCCATTCCAGTTTAGCAGTAATTTTTTTCATCTTCTTTTTGTTTTCCGGTAACTATCCAATGTTTGTTATTCTCAATCGGACCTTCTACTTTCAATATGCACCCACCGGGTCACTAATGGAAGCCGCGGATAAAATCCGGGACCAGGTGAGAGCCGGACTTTGAGTCCGACCCTCATTTTTGCAAATGATAAGCATACCGCTTTCTATAGCTCGTTCTGTTGGATCCCTTATTATAGACCTATTTATCAATAGCACAATAACCACTTAACTAGTTTTTCACCAAAAACTTCAATGTAAGTTTCTTTCTGTTATAATGCAGTACGCAGGGGTATAATCCGGTCGGAAGATACTGCTCGAAATGTGCTGTCCTTACAATCCCTGCCTCCACATCCCCATCAAATATCCTCGAGACAAGCTGACCATTTAGCGTGTAGATATCCAGCTTAACACGGGCATTCTCACTGAGGCGAAATTCAAAAGTAGCACTGCCCGACGATGGATTGGGGTAAACATTCAGTTCATCCTTTTGTGCCGGAAGATCAAAAGTCTGAACCGGCGTGTTCACGCTCGCCTGTAAGGAGTCAGTAAGTACTGTTGCAGACTTCAAAGATGTAACAGTAATTGTATTTGAATTGCCGCTGGTCCCCCCTGAATTAATTGCCCTGATCCGGTAATAATAGTTTGTGCTTGCTGTCAATCCGGTAACACAATAAGTAACCACATTCCCGACTTTTTTGTTATTGTATCCAGGCACAAAACTGGCAAACGTGTTGACAGTTGATACATCAAGATAATAACTTGTTGCTCCTGTGAATGCATTCCATTTGGCCGAAAAGCTCGTTTTGGCAATGGTTGTGGCAGCAATTGCAATCGGAGCAGCAGGAGCTGTTTTTACGGTTATGATACTTGAATTAACGCTGGTCCCTACTGCATTAAATGCCCTGACCCGGTAGTAATAGGTTGTGTTCGCGATCAGACCTGTAACTGCAGAGGTGACCACACTGCCGACACTCTTGTTGTTGTAACCCGAGACAAAGCTGGTAAAAGTACAGCTTATCGAAACATCCAGATAATATCCCGTTGCACCTCTGGACGCGGACCAGTTGGTTGTAAAGCCCGTTGTCGTGATGCTGCATGCGGCCTTTGACGCAGGTGCTGCCAGGGCAACAGTTACCGTTACGATTGCCGTTTGAGTACAGCCGGTACTGGAAGTATAGGTAATTACACCGGTTCCTGCTGCTACACCGGTGACAAGTCCAATTGAGCTGATAGTCGCCACGTTTTTCGTTGCCGACACCCACGGATTGATTGCGGTTGCTGTACCCGATCCGATAAGTTGTGTCGTTGATCCCGCACAAACGTTAAGAGCACCAGTAATCGTAGGTGTTGAAATAACTGTAACTGTTGCTGAAGTTGTGTACCCTGCACTGTTTTTATAGGTGATTATAGTTGTCCCTGCAGCTACTCCTGTAACCAAACCTGAACAGCTCACGGTTGCAACAGTTTTGGTCCCTGATACCCAGGGACTGGATGAAGCGGCTGTCCCTGAACCTGTAAGTTTGGTGGTTGATCCAACGCAAACCGCCAGTGTACCCGTTATGGTTGGGGAGGCATTTACTGTCACCGAAGAAGTGGTCTTACTACATCCGGTAGTTGTTGATGTGAACGTAAATGTTGCGCTTCCAGCCGATACTCCTGTTACCACTCCGGCATCGGTAACTTGTGCAACTGCGGTATTACTACTTGTCCAGGTGCCTCCTGTGATTGGAGATAGCGCGATCGTGCTTCCAACACATACCGAGGATCCGGCACTTACTACCGGTAATGCATTGACTACAACCGTTGTTTTACCTGCCGGACTGGTACAGCTGCCAATTGTTGCTGTGACCGAATATTCGCCGCCCATGGCAGCTGTTGCAGAGGCGCTCACCGTGGAGTTCTGATCTGTTGAGGTAAAGCCGTTCGGTCCTGCCCACGAGTAGGTTGCACCGGAAACCGCAGAGGCAGTCAGAGATAGTGTTGACCCGGCGCATACCGGACCGTTATTGCCGGCTGTCGGAGTTGAGGGGATAGCATTTACTACAACTGTTGTTTTACCTGCCGGACTTGTACAGCTGCCAATTGTTGCTGTGACCGAATATTCGCCGCCCATGGCAGCTGTTGCAGAGGCGCTCACCGTGGGGTTCTGATCTGTTGAGGTAAAGCCGTTCGGTCCTGCCCACGAGTAGGTTGCACCGGAAACCACCGAGGCAGTCAGAGATAGTGTTGACCCGGCGCATACAGGACCGTTATTGCCGGCTGTCGGAGTTGAGGGGATAGCATTTACTACAACCGTTGTTTTATCTGCCGGACTGGTACTGCTGCCAATTGTTGCTGTGACCGAATATTCGCCGCCCATGGCAGCTGTTGCAGAGGCGCTCACCGTGGGGTTCTGAGCTGTTGAGGTAAATCCGTTCGGCCCTGTCCAGGAGTAAGTTGCACCGGAAACTACAGAGGCAGTCAGTGAGAGTGTTGACCCAGCGCATACCGGACCGTTATTGCCGGCTATCGGAGCTGAAGTAGACTCTTCAACTGTCACGGTAGTAGTATACCCGGAAGTTCCTGAAACATAGGTTGTAGTTATATCAGGTAATGAAGTCGAAAGCCCTGTAATATTTATTGTTGTAGTAGCAGTTAAACCTGTGATTGTAAAAGTTCCTGTACCTGCAGTGGTGACTACCATTGTTGCACTATAGGTATCCGCGCTGCCTTGATCATAGGTGACAGTATAGGTACCTACAGGTAAAGTGGTTTGAGTGCCTGCAAGCGTTATGACTACATCACTGCCAGAGGAGACGAGACCGCTATTTTTTGTGCTTGTCAGCGTATAACAGAGCACAATAATTTGCCCGTTTGCTCCTGATCCTCCAGATTTTAGATAAGCTCCACCACCGCCGCCACCGCCAGTTATTTGGCCGTTATCACCGCTGGAATAAAGAGTATAATCATCATGACCACCATTTCCACCATTCCCGCCACGAGAGGGATTACCAATTCCTCCAATACCACCAACAGAAGTCTTAGTTGCTGTTTCCCCTGGTCCGGCATCACCAGCCCCGCCTCCCCCACCACCTGTACTATTTTCTGATGTTGGATCAGAACCATTGCCCCCATTGTACATTCCAATTCCTCCAGCTCCCCCAATTCCAATATCAGTGTTATCATCACCAGTCCCACCTCCCCAACCTCCTTGAGCAGATATTGCATTTGTAAATGATGTTGAACCTCCTGCAGTTCCTCTCGAACCTTCGGCAGCTCCGGCACCTCCGGCACCCACTGCATAGTTTGCCGTACCACCGGTTAAACTGACATGAGAACGCTGAAAAGCGCCACCTCCGCCACCTCCGCCCTCATATGGAATACCAATTCCTCCACCTCCTCCGCCTCCCCAGAGTTTAACAGTAACTCCGCTTACACCTGTTGGGGCGGTATATGTAGATGCGCTTGTGTTGGTAAGGGTTTCAGATTTCTGCCCATAACTTTCACGGGCAAAAAATAATACAGCTATAACGAAAGTTATAGCAAATAGTCGAGTTTTAAATACAGCTATTTTCATAATATACGGGTTTAATTTTGTATAGAGTTGTGAATAATTCATTCGGGTTCCAAACTCTTTTAGGACGCAAAGATCTTTATTTGCTGAAACCGTATTTTGCAAAGTGCCGAAGGCCACCTGCTGCTTTTGTAAGCTTAAAATATCATACGGCTTGGTTGCCAATTTGGCTGATCCAGATTTAAATTCATTCAGAAGGAGCAAATTTTTCATAGGAGTATAATTTTATTTTACCTTACAAACAAGATAAAATTTTAACTCCTCAAAGAAATAGTAAAAAAATGGGACATTTCAAACAAAAACGTTAGCAATATGTTAACACGGATTTGCACTTCGACAGGCTCAGTGACCAACTTCGACGCTTGCGATTAAGTTCCTCAGATGGAAATCATCGAAGAGTACAACTCCTATATAACTCTTTTTTCTCACGCCAAGACGCAAAGCCGCAAAGAATTGTTCCTTAGCGCCTTTGCGTGATTTTTTAAAGTTATCTGTTTTGATGTTGGAGTTTAACAACTCCCGAGTACTTTGCGGAACTCAGCGATTCTCTGCGGTTAAATTTTCCATTTTTGATACAGCCTCGTCATATTATTTCTCCTTAAACATATAAACGGTGCGCTGCACCTTTGATTTAGACTAAAAGGATTACCAGGATTATTGAAATTTGTTTTGGGTCGGGCGAATTGCATTCGCCTGAAGATAATCAATGCGCGGTTGAAAACCGCGGGACCCGGGCGCAGGATTTTAAAACCGGGCCGGCGCTCTGCTATCATATTGCTATCCTACTTGTACGATTGGCAATAAAATCGGAATCAACTGTTAAGTTTTACTCTCATTCCGGTGGTGTTATTTTAGACATTCAAAAGTACAATCCCGGAAGTGAAAAAAAATGGAAAATATAATTTCAGCAACATCATAAAAATTTGAATTAACTAATCAATTATATACTTTTGTTTTAAATATCAGGATATTTAAAACAATAACTTTGCAATATCATGTTTATTAGAAAACAAATTCTGGAAGCCTCCTTAAATGAAAGCCTCTTTTTGTGGGGTGCACGGCAAACAGGGAAAAGCACCTTATTGAAAGCATTGTTCCCCGATTCACTTTGGTTTGATCTTCTGCATTCAGATGTTTTTGAACGCTTGCATAAAAACCCATCACAACTAAGGGAGATTGTTTTGGCCACACAGTCCAGCAAGCCTGTTGTAATTGACGAAATTCAAAAAATACCTGCGCTCCTTAACGAGGTACATTGGCTGATTGAAAACCAGCATACCCGTTTCATTTTAAGCGGATCGAGCCCCCGCAGAATTATCAGAACGGAAACCAACCTGCTTGGCGGTCGTGCCTTGCGCTATGAACTTTACCCGCTTATTAGCCAGGAAATTCCCGATTTTGACCTTTTGCGTGCCTTGAACAATGGCCTATTGCCCCGCCACTATCTTTCCGAAAACCCTAAACAGATGGTTTCGGCCTATATCGGAAATTACCTGCGGGATGAAATAATGGCAGAAGCCCGCCTCAGAAACGTGGCCAACTTTTCACGTTTTTTAGAAGTTGCAGCTTTTTCCAATGGTGAGATGGTCAATTATTCCAATATCGCTTCTGAATGTGGTATAAGTGCCCCCACCGTCAGAGAATATTTTCAGATACTTGAAGATACACTAACGGGTCGTTTTCTACCCAGTTTTCAAAAGAAGCCAAAGCGCAGAGTGATTCTGGCGCCAAAATTCTACTTCTTCGATGTAGGGATTGTAAATTACCTTCTTAAACGAGGCCAAATTGAAATGGGCAGTGAGGCCTTTGGACATGCTTTTGAACATTTTATTTATCAGGAAATCTATGCCCACAGCAACTATTCAGGTATAAATTATCCAATACATTATTGGCGTACTGCTTCCCAATTGGAGGTCGATCTTGTTTTGGGCGATCATGAAGTGGCCATTGAGATAAAAGCGACCCAAAATGCTAATCCCCGTCACGCGAAAGGGCTGAAAAGTTTTGCAGAAGAATATTCCGTTAAAAAGCTCATACTTATCACTAACGACCCCTTTCCGCGTCAAATGGGGCCGGTTTTGGTTTTGCCATGGCAGGCATTTTTAAAAAGTCTCTGGGAAGGCGAAATCATTGCTCAATAATCCAACTCAATAAGTCGTTAAAGCAGGGGAATTAAACACTTAAAATAGCTAAACAGCGGTACATTTCAAACAAAAACGTTAGCAATATGTTAACAAGGAATTGGAAAGGATTTAATAAAAAAAGATACTTAGTACTGCAAAATTTGTAGAAAAGATGAATAACCGTTGCTGGAAGGTACAGCTTACCGTAATATTATTTCACCTTATACACGTCATCATAGAAGATATTGCGAGGTTGTATCAAAAATCTTTAAACCGCGGAGATACGCAGAGAAGGCGCGAAGTTTCGCAGAGATATTCTTCTGTATTTTAGCACTTTGCGGTTCTCTGCGATATTCCTCAGCGATTCTCTGCGGTTAAATTTTCTACTTTTGATACAGCCTCGTCATATTATTTCTCCTACACCTATAAACGGTGCGCTACACCTTTGATTTAGACTAAAAGGATTACCAGGATTATTGAAATTTGTTTTGGGTCGGGCGAATTGCATTCGCCTGAAGATAATCTATGCGCGGTTGAAAACCGCAGGACCCGGGCACAGGATTTTAAAACCGGGCCGGCGCTCTGCTATCATATTGCTAACTTATTTGTACGATTGGCAATAAAAAATGTAGGTTTACATAGTGTACTTTTGTCAGGACAAAAAATATTTGGGAATGAGGAATCTTTTGCTTTGCCTGGTTTGCTGTTTTGGAACCGCTTCCTTAAGCGCCCGGACACTTGTTTTAACCAATGAGAAGCAATCGGTTGATGTTTCACCCTATCTTCAGTATAAAATCGATACAGATTTCAACAAAGGTATTGACGGGATAAAAAGTGATTCAACCATCTGGGACACGTTTAAGAACGGGGAGACACCCAATATGGGGGTTGAAAAGGAACCCTACTGGTTTACTTTTACGATGCAAAATAATTCGGATCAGGATGACTGGATCTTACATATCAACTACTGGACACTCGACGAGGTATCGGTTTATGTTTATGATTCGAATACGGGATCGCTGCTTTTTTCCGATAAACAGGGGATCCTGACCAAGAATACCTACCAGCAACGGGCACCCTTCTTCCCCCTGGTGCTGAGCAAGAATGCGCAGGTAAGAGTTTACCTAAGGGTTCAAAGCTGTTCGCTTCTTATTGTCCCGCTCGTTATTTCTACCCCTCTCGCTTTTAACAAAATAGAAAATGCACAGCGAAATTTTTATCTCCCCGCGTGGGGAATATTGTTAGCCGCATTCCTTTTTAACCTTGTGCTGCTGATTACCAGCCGTGAAAAAGGGTTCCTCTTCTTACTGTTTTCGATTGCTGCCGTATTATGTTTTATAGCTGTTATCACAGGATCATTCTACGAGACCATTGTATTTGATCATCCTGTAATCCTTCAGAAATTGCGATTTATTTCTGCGGGATTTACCTATGGGTTCCAATCCCTCTTTGTTGTTCATTATTTGAATTTAAAGAACCATAAACGTATTTGGCAGATCGAAATTGGGGCGATCACTGGTTGTTTCTTGTACAGTCTTCTGGCAGGAACAGGTATTTTAAGTCCCCATGTTTCAGGACTCTTACTGGTTCCCACCAATATTATTTCCTTTTTAATCCAATTTTCTATTGCACTATACCTTTCCTGGAAGAAAGCTCCTATGGCCCGCTATTACCTGTTTTCCTTTTTGCCGGCTATCCTGGCATCGTTACTTTATATTGCGGTGATCAACTCCTGGATTGGACCAAACCTGTTTTTTTCGAACTCTCCCTTGTATGCAAGCGCCCTTTTTACTGTTTTTCTTACTTCGGGTTTAACCGAAAAAATGATCAAAGTAAAACACGAAAAAGCACGCGCCAACCAACTCGAAATCGATAAAATTGTATTGGTGGAAGAAATTAACCGGCGGAAAATCGTGGAGAAAAACCTCTTAGAGAGCCAACTGCGTTTTCACAGTCTCTTTGAACTGTCACCATTGCCTGTATTGCTTACAGAATATGAAAGCGGCAGAATAGTTGATGCCAACTTTGCATTTGGTGATTACACAGGTTTACCCAAATGGGATTTTCTGGGAAAAACGACTTACGAAATGGGACTCATTGACGTAACGAAACGGGAGGAATTATACAATCTGATCTCGAAAAATACCAGAATACAGGCTTATGAAACTATCCTTCCCATTAAAGGAATGCCACGAACAGTACACCTTTTTATGTCGCTATTGAACCTGGATCAAAAAAAATTCATCATCACCCTGATTTCTGATATCACCAATCAAAAAGAGACAGAAAAAAAATTGAAAGAACTCAATTTATTAAAAGATAAGTATTTATCAATCATTGCCCACGACCTTGTTAATCCATTTCATGCAATGATATTATATTCCAAAGAATTAACAGCATTTACCGCAGGAAATACACGCGCCGCCATGTATAATACCAACCTGCTGCTAACAGCACAGAACACCTACAGCCTTTTGCAAAATCTGCTGATGTGGACAAGAACGCAAACCAAGCAGATCTCATTCAATCCCCAACCCACCAATCTAGGAGATTTAATCGCCGAAAATGTTTCCTCGGGAACAAGCATCGCCAAATCAAAGCAGATTGAGATTGTCAATGAGGCAAGTCACGAGATTTTAATTGAGGCAGATCTGCAAATGATTAATCTGATCCTGAGAAATCTGATTTCAAACAGTATCAAGTTCTCATTTAACCAGGGTGTGGTTAAAATCAGGTCGCACGAAGATGAAAATAACATTACAATCACTGTGATCGATCAGGGGACTGGAATGGAAACCCAGCAGATCAGTAAATTATTCAACCAGTACGAAACGGCTCAACGCCCCGGTACTGCTGGAGAGTCGGGCACAGGGCTTGGTCTGATTATCTGCAACGAATTTGTTAACTATCACAAGGGATCTATTTCGGTTGAGAGCGAGCCCGGCAAAGGGTGCACGTTCAAAGTTACGCTTCCGAAGAGGCAAAAAAACAAATTATTTACGGATGAAACATAAGCTACTAATTGCCGACGACTCCGTTGTTAATCTGACCATCATGCAGGATATCTTATCGGATGCCGGTTATGAAGTATCCACGGCGCAGAATGGAAAGATAGCAGTAAAGCAGGCGGCAGACCATCTGCCCGATTTAATTCTGATGGACTGGCAGATGCCTGTAATGAATGGGATTGATGCCCTTGAACTTATAAAAAAAGATCCTAAAACCAGTGAAATACCGGTGATCATGGTGACCGGCATTGCAACCACAGCGGAACATTTGCAGGAGGCTTATCAGAAGGGTGCGATCGATTTTATTAAAAAACCATTCGAAAAGATCGAATTGCTGGCACGGGTCAAGGCGATACTTTCATTTGTAACTTACTACAAATTAGTTATTCTAAACAAAAACAACGAGCTTTCAGCCTCCTTGCTTCAGCTCAGCCGACTGACCGAACTGCATGAACAAATCTCAAAAAAACTTACCCACCTAAAGGAAGTTTTTCCTGAGCTTGAAAGCCAGATCAACGAGATTACCGGAAATGTATCGGTTCGGTTGTTGAATGAAGCATGGAAGCGGTATGAAGAGAATTTCATGGAGTTGAATCCCTCGTTTTATAAACAGTTTCTCGAAGTCCATCCTGATATCTCGCCAGCCGAGATTCGCCTCTGCACATTATTAAGGCAAAACATGAGTTCAAAGGAGATCGCCGTATTCATACACCAGGAAGAGGCCAGCATACGGGTCTCCCGCTCACGACTGAGAAAGAAACTGGGTCTTTGCGAATCGGGTAGCCTGGTGGGATACCTGCTCCAGTTCTAGGTAACGAACTTAAAAAACTCACAGAAAACCGTCTTTGCCGGGACAGCGTTCAGGTTAACCTGGCAACCGGGTAGTTTTAAACCCACCATTAAATGCATTGACGGAAAATTGAGTTAAATAACTCACCTGTTTTAAAACATATTTTTCCTTCGCAAAGCATTGCGCAAACCTTTGCGGTAAACCATAGTTAAGCAAACCTTGAATTTTCAATACAATATCTGGAATTTTGAATATCTTTAAATCTTAATATTCAAAATTCAATTGGTATGAGGAACCTGAATTTCCTGTTTTTGTTTTTGTTATTTGCAATCGCGGCCCAGGCGCAACCCTATAAAGATCCCAAAGTCCCAATTGAAGATCGTGTTTCGGATCTTTTGAAACGGATGACTCCCGAAGAGAAATTCTGGCAGCTCTTTATGATCCCCGGTGATTTCAACGAAGATCTTGAAAAATATAAACCCGGAATTTTTGGTTTTCAGGTCAGTACAACCGGTCAAAGCGCCAATGCCTCAGGGCAAATGCTAAGTTATGCACCCGGAGCTGCTGCCATTGAAACTGCAGAGGGAATCAACAAAATGCAGCATTTCTTTATCGAAAAAAGCAGGCTTGGTATACCTATTATCGCTTATGACGAAGCGTTGCACGGTCTTGTACGGCAGGGCGCTACTGCATTTCCACAGTCGATTGGACTTGCCGCAACCTGGAATACATCCCTCATGCACCGGGTTTCGAAAGCCATTGCAACCGAATCGAAAACCAGAGGGATCAGGCAAATACTCTCCCCTGTCGTAAATATTGCCAGCGATGTTAGGTGGGGACGAACGGAGGAGACCTATGGCGAAGACCCTTATCTATCGTCTGAAATGGGTGTTGCCTTTGTCTCTGAATTTGAAAAGATGGGGGTGATCACAACGCCAAAACACTACGTGGCCAATGTCGGCGATGGCGGACGTGACAGCTATCCCATTCACTGGAACGAGCGATTAATGCGCGAAATCTACCTCCCTCCGTTCGAGGCCTGTTTCAAACGAGGGGGATCCCGATCAGTCATGACCTCCTACAATTCGTATGACGGAAGCCCGTGTACCGCCAATGACTATACCCTCAACCAGATCCTGAAAAAAGAGTGGGGATTTAAAGGGTTTGTGATTTCGGATGCCGGTGCAACAGGAGGGGCAAATGTGCTTCATTTTACAGCCAAAGATTATCCCGGATCAACAGCCAGCTCAATTACCAACGGGCTCGATGTGATCTTTCAAACCAGTTACGATCATTACAAACTCTTCTCACCACCGTTTTATGATGGCCGGATCGATCCAAAGGTGATTGACCAGGCTGTCTCCCGCGTTCTGCGGAATAAATTTGAACTCGGACTTTTTGACGATCCCTATATCGACCCGAAAGCCGCAGGAGAATGGAACGGTCATGCTACCCATCGTCAATTGACCAAAGAGGCAGCCAAAGAATCAATCGTACTTCTGAAAAATGACAAACAAATACTTCCACTCTCCAAAACGATCAGGTCTATTGCGGTGATCGGATCCGATGCAACCGAAGCCCGGTTAGGCGGATACTGCGGTCCGGGAATTAACCGGGTGAGCATTCTCGATGGCATTAAAAATAAGGTTGGGAAGAGGGTTGCAATAAATTTCGCCAGGGGTTGCGACCGAAGCAATACCGAATATGTTACAGTGCCGACAGAATCATTTTCCTGCGTTGTTGATGGAAAGACGGCCAAAGGGTTAAAAGGTGAATATTTTGATAATGTAACATTAACCGGAAAGCCCCTCTTTACGCGAATCGATCCAACAATACAGTTTGGCTGGACCCTCTTCTCACCCGACCCCGAAAAGCTCTCTTACGATTTTTACTCGATCCGGTGGACCGGAAAACTAAGAGCCTCAAACAGCGGCAAACTGAAAATCGGAGTAGACGGGAACGATGGTTACAGGCTCTACCTGAATAATAAATTAGTGATCGACAACTGGAAAAAACTGAGCCGGCAAACCCTCGTGGCCGACTACACCTTTGAAAAGAACAAAGAATATGACCTTCGGATCGAGTATTTCGAGCCTGCGGGGAATGCAGTTTTCAGGCTGCTTTGGAATGCAAATGTGGTGAATAACCAAACAGCAGAGCTAGCCAAAGCCGTTGAACTGGCTAAAAAAAGCGATGTAGCTGTTGTTGTTGCCGGAATTAACGAGGGTGAATTTAGCGATCGCGCCTACCTTAATCTGCCCGGTCGCCAGGAAGAGTTAATTAATAAAATTGCTGCAACCGGCAAACCGATGGTGGTTATCCTTGTCGGCGGAAGCGCCATTACGATGAATAACTGGCTCAAAAATGTCTCAGCAATTCTCGATGTCTGGTATCCCGGCGAGGATGGAGGAAGCGCTGTAGCCGATGTACTATTCGGTGATTACAATCCCGCCGGGCGATTACCCATTACTTTTCCTGTTTTTGAGGGTCAACTTCCATTGGTATACAACCATAAACCCACAGGTCGCGGCGATGATTATAACAACCTCACCGGACAGCCACTCTTCCCGTTTGGTTACGGACTCAGTTATACAACCTTCGAATATTCCGATCTGAGTTTTTCAAAGAATAATATTGCCGTAAATGACTCAATAAAATCAACCTGTAAGGTAACCAATACCGGTAAAATTGCCGGTGATGAAGTTGTACAATTATACGTACATGATGAATTTGCTTCGGTGGCACGTCCGGTTACAGAACTCAAAGGATTCCAACGGATCCATCTTGCGGCTGGCGAGAGTAAAATGGTAAGTTTTGTGATAAATCCCGAAATGCTCTCGATGCTCGATATTAATCTAAAGAAAGTGGTCGAACCCGGAGAGTTCAGAATGATGGTTGGAGCCTCCTGTAAAGACATCAGGCTACGGGGAATTTTGAATGTAATAAAATAAATATCTTAAATAGCTTTCCTAAATAATATCAAAACTGTTAAATAAATCAATTTATGCAATACCGGCAATTGGGCAATACCAGTTTAAAAATACCTCCGATAATCTTTGGCACCAGCGCCCTGGGAAACCTCTTTTCGGAACTTCCGGAGAGCACGAAACACCAGATCATAAGTGAATGCATCACCAATCTTGACGGCCCGGCGCTCTTTGATTCGGCAGGGAAATACGGTGCAGGGCTTGCACTTGAAGTTCTGGGAGAGCATCTTGAGGCACTGGAAGTACAACCACAAGATGTCATAATAAGCAATAAATTAGGTTGGTACCGAAAACCGCTGACAACCGCTGAACCCACGTTTGAATCTGGAGCCTGGATCGGATTAAAAAATGATGCAGAACAGCGTATCAGTTACGATGGAATTATGGAGTGCTGGGAACAGGGGAATAAGCTGCTGGGAGGAAAATATCACCCATCGATGGTATCGGTTCATGACCCGGATGAATTCCTTGCTGCCGCTCAGGATGGACTTGAATGGACTCAACGCTTTGGCCAGATCATTGAAGCTTACCGGGCATTAGCCGATTTAAAAAAAGAGGGGAAAGTAAAAGCTATCGGTGTGGGGGCCAAAAACTGGAAAATCATCCGTGCACTGGCACCCGAGGTGGATCTCGACTGGGTAATGTTTGCCAACAGCATGACCATACTTAATCACCCTGCTGATCTGTTAAAATTTATGGCTGAACTGCATGATGCCAAAATCGGAATTATCAATTCCGCAGTGTTTCATGCGGGTTTCTTAACCGGTGGACAATATTTCGATTACGTCCCTATTCAACCGGATAGTGAGGCCAACAAAGCAATTTTCGAATGGCGAAAATCGTTCTTTGAACTCTGTCAGAAATTCCAGGTTTTGCCGGCCCAGGCGTGCGTCTCCTTCGGGATGACACCCCCCGGAGTGATCAGTATCGCACTGAATACCTCCAATCCCAAAAGGGTAAAAGAGAATATTGCAGCAGTTACTGCAAAAGTTCCCCACGAATTCTGGAACGAGATGATTTCAGCAAAGCTTATTAAAGCGAACTACCCCTATCTTCCACACTCCTGATTTGGGGTTTGGGGGCGCTTTGGATGGAATTTAGTATTTTGGGGACTCCTATTAAAATTGTTTGCTCACGCAAAGATGCAATGCCGCAAAGAAAAAAATTAAACTCAAAATTTCTTTTATAATTTAACATACAAATGAAACAAATAATATGCCTTGAACCGGGAAAATTCGAACGCCGCGAAGTCGAAACGCCAACATCTGAGGTTGGGAAAGTAATTCTGAAAGTCAAGCGGATCGGAATCTGCGGAACAGACCTTCACGCCTATGAAGGAATGCAGCCATTTTTTAGCTATCCCCGGGTGCTCGGACATGAACTGGCTTGTGAAATTGCAGGTGAAACCACTACCGGCCTCAGATATCAAAAAGGTGATCATGTAACCTTTATCCCCTATTTTCCGTGCCATACCTGTATCGCCTGCCGCAACGGGAAACCCAACTGCTGCACAAATATTCAGGGGGCAGGTGTTCATATCGATGGCGGAATGACAGAATATATCCAAATTCCGGAATATGCACTTATCGACGGAAAAGGATTAACCTTTGACGAACTTGCAATGGTTGAACCGATGGCCATTGGCGCTCATGCAATCAGAATTACCGAAATCAGTGCTGACGAATATGTCTTAATTACCGGCGCAGGTCCCATCGGCCTTGGCGTAATGGCATTTGCAAAAATCAGCAGGGCGAAGGTAATTGCAATGGATGTGAATAACGACCGACTCGAATTCGCTAAAAAATACTTCGGTGTCGATTATACGGTGAATGCGCTGGAAAATCCTGCAGAACAAATCAGAAAGATCACAAACGGAGAGATGGTCACCGCAGTGATCGATGCAACCGGAAATAAACGGGCAATTGAGGGAAGCCTTGAATTTCTGGCGCACGGCGGCAGGATTACAATGGTTGGGATTCAAAGGGAAGCCTTCAGCTTTAACCATCCCGAGTTTCATAAAAGGGAAACCACCCTGCGAAGCAGCCGTAATGCAACACGTGAAGATTTTGATCAGGTGGTGGAAAATATCAGAAATGGCAAAGTCAATGTCGCGGCACTGATCTCGCACCGTCTGCCATTTGATTCACTGCCGGAGATATTTCCTCAACTTCTTAATCCTCAAATGGGTGTTATTAAAGCAATCGTTGAATTAGATTAAACCTGAATATGAGAATCGACAGTCACCATCACCTCTGGATATACAATAACGCCGAATATGGCTGGATCGACGAATCGATGAATATTCTCAGAAGAGACTATTTGCCCGGCGACCTGCTAAGTGATTTATCAAATGAAGGTTTTGACGGATCAGTGGTTATGCAGGCCAGGCAAACCATCGAAGAGACAAAATGGCTTCTTAAATTGGCCAATGAAAATCCGAAGATTATGGGTGTAGTCGGATGGGTTGATTTATGTGCTCCCGATATTGATAACCAACTGAAAGAACTTACCCAAAATAAAAAACTTGTGGGCGTTCGGCATGTAATCCATGATGAGGCGGATGACCGATTTATGCTTCGCGAGGTTTTCAGAAATGGGATAAGTCTGCTTAGGAAATATAACCTGACTTACGATCTGCTCCTGTTCCCAAAACATCTTAAGTTTGCATCAACCCTCGTTGCTGAATTTCCGGATCAACCTTTTGTAATTGACCATATCTGCAAACCCCTCATCCGAGAGGGAATTCAGGAGCCTTGGAGAACAGACATCAAACAGCTTGCCCAATATCCGAATGTCTGCTGCAAACTTTCAGGAATGGTCACCGAGGCAGATACAGACCTCTGGACTCAACAAACTTTTGAACCATATCTGGATGTGATTTTCGAAGCCTTTGGCCCGGAGAGACTCATGATCGGAAGCGATTGGCCGGTTTGCCTTCTGGGAGGAAGCTATTCAGAGATAATTGGCATAGTCAAAAATTACATCGAGCAACTTGATTCCAATACAAAGGAAAAGATCCTGGGGGGAAACTGCTTCAGATTCTATAATTTAAAAACATTATGATTGTCAGAATTATTCCATAATAAATATAACATAAACAACCATTAATACATAACCATGAGAAACAATCCTCGATTTTCAAAACTGATGATTTTGCCACTACTGCTGGCAGTGCTATGTTCCGGAAATCTCTATTCACAAACGTTTAAGCCAACGGATGAATCGTTCAAACAGTATCAATATCCGGAGTGGTTCCGCGATGCCAAATTTGGGATCTGGGCTCACTGGGGACCGCAGGCAGTCCCCCGACAGGGAGACTGGTATGCACGGCAGATGTATGAGGAGGGAAGTGCAGATAACAAATACCACGTTGCACATTACGGACACCCTTCAAAGTTTGGTTATAAGGACATTATCCCGCTTTGGAAAGCGGAGCGCTGGGATCCTGAAAAACTCATGGCACTTTACAAAAAGACCGGCGCAAAATACTTTGTGAGCATGGGAACTCATCACGATAATTTCTTTCTCTGGAATTCAAAAATTCACAAATGGAATGCTGCCAATATGGGACCGAAGAAAGATGTGTTGGGGACCTGGCAGAAAGCTGCCCAAAAAGAGGGTCTCCGTTTCGGAGTATCCGAGCACCTGGGAGCAAGCTATACCTGGTTTCAGGCCAGTCACCTTGCAGATAAGAAGGGTTCCATGAAGGGAATACCTTACGATGGAACGGATACAAAATATGAAGATCTTTACCACAAAAAAGCAGCAGCAAAAGACAAAGAATGGTTAACTACAGATCCGGGGAACCAACAGGAGTGGCTAAATTCAATCAAAGAGCTGATTGACAACTATCACCCGGACCTCCTTTATTCTGACAGTAATTTCCCATTCGGCGATGTAGGACGAGAGATGGTCTCACATTATTACAATGAGGATATCAAAAAGAATGGCGGAAAACTCGAAGCTGTATACAATTGCAAACAATCATCCCAGGGAATGTGGGTTGAAGATCTTGAAAGGGGAGTGAAAGACACCATCAATAAATTTCCCTGGCAAACCGACACCTCCATTGGTGACTGGTACTACCGCACCGGGCAGAAATACAAAAGTGCAACGGAGATCGTTCAGATGCTTGTTGATATTGTAAGTAAGAACGGGAACCTATTAATCAATGTCGTACAAACCCCTGAAGGTGACCTGGAACCTGACATGTTAAAGATCCTTGATGAGATTGGTAAATGGACAGCCGCAAACGGTGAAGGTATTTATGGAACCCGTCCCTGGAAGTTATACGGAGAGAAACCTGCCAATGCAAAAATTGTCAAATCGGGAAATTTCAATGAAGAGAAGGTAAAATATACAGCAGGCGATATCCGCTTTACCCAAAAAGGAGATATTCTCTACGCTTTCTGTTTGGGCACACCCACTGCTTCCGTAAAGATCAAATCCCTGGGGAAGAGTTCAAGGCTGGCGGAGAAGGAAATTGAATCGGTAACAATGCTTGGAAATGATGAAAAAATATCCTGGAAACAGGAAAGTGCAGCACTTGTAATCAGCAAACCAGCGAAGCTACCCGAATGGCAGGTTGTTACGTTTAAAGTAATATTTAAGAAATAATATAGTGAGACACCGATAAGAAAAAATAAAAATTTAACCGCTGAGAACCGCGGAGAATCGCAAAGCAGAAAACATTATTGTTTATCGCTGAGTAACTTAGCGACTTCTCTGCGGATCTCTGCGGTTAAAAAAATGAAACAGCATCTCCGAATTACGGTTATATATGTTTCCCTTTACTTATTTATCCGGACAAAATTATTAGACATTACGATTAAACTCCACATCTTTCAAAATGCAACCCAGGCTGAACCAAATCGTATTACTTTTTTTACTGGTTCCTTTTTTAAGCTTCTCATCGACAGCTCAAAAGGTCTATGTTTCACTTCAGGGCAATGATAAGAATCCGGGAACCAAAGAGAATCCTGTTGCTACTTTTGCAATGGCGCAAATACTGGCCCGTAAGATTCCGAAAGATCGCTCAGTTTCTGTAATTTTTGCATGTGGAACATACTACCTTCCTCAGCCAATAATATTTACAGAGGATGACAGCAGGAGCAATGGTGCCATTGTAACCTATTCGGCAGAGGATGAAGGACAAACAATCATTAGTGGCGGAAGCCGGTTAAAACTTCAGTGGGAGTCTTTTAGAAACGGGATTTTCATAGCCTCGGTTCCCAAAAATACAATTATCGACCAACTCTATATCAATGGTCACCGTCAGCGAATGGCCCGTTTCCCAAATGCGGTTCCGGGGAAAAATGTTTTTGACACGTGGGAGTTAAACCATAATGACATTCCGGACAGTACGGATGATCCCCTAACCACCGAAAGAATAGCCCGATGGAAAAACCCAGCCGGTGGATATATCCATGCCATGCATTCTGCCTTATGGGGCGATATGCACTGGTTAATAAATGGTAAAAGTGGTGACGGAAAACTTGAGTATGAAGGTGGATGGCAAAACAACCGTGCTTCCAAAATGCACCCCGTTTACCGGATGGTGGAAAATATCTTGGAGGAGCTCGATGCTCCGGGTGAATGGTTCTTTAATTCCAAAGAGGAAAAATTGTATTATATTCCGGAACCTTTGACAGAACTGAAAACTGCAAAAGTAGAGATCGTACGGCTCAGAGAACTGATAGAATTTAAAGGTTCCAAGTCCACACCGGTAAGATCCGTCAAACTAAAAGGTTTTGTTTTCAGACATACGGCCCGGACATTCATGGATAATAAAGAACCCCTCCTGCGATCCGACTGGACGGTATATCGCGGAGGAGCAGTTTTCTATAATGGGGCTGAAAATTGTTCCATTTCAGATTGCGAGTTCGATCAGGTTGGAGGGAATACGATATTTGTGAATAACTATAACCGTAGAATCACCATCCAGGGTTGTTATATCCATGGGAGCGGTGCAAACGGGATTGCCTTCGTGGGAGATCCTTTAACCGTGCGAAGTCCAATATTCACTTATGGTCCACAGAATTATACTCAGATCGACCGAACCCCGGGACCAAAGGGGGATAACTTCCCTGAAGATTGCCTTGTCGAGGATTGCCTGATTACCCTCACCGGCAGGGATGAAAAACAAACGGCACCAATCCAGATCTCGATGTCACATAAAATAAGGGTAAACCATTGCTCAATTTACGATGTGCCGAGAGCCGGAATCAACATCAATGAGGGAACCTTTGGGGGTCATATCATCGAAAACTGCGACGTTTTCAATACGGTTCTGGAGACGGGCGATCATGGAAGTTTTAATTCGTGGGGACGAGACAGATACTGGACACCTGATGTAAAGGAAACAGTCGTAGCCGTGTTGCAAGACCCTGGTTTACCATACCTTGATATGCTGGAACCCAATATCATTCGGAATAGCAGATGGCGTTGCGATCACGGCTGGGACATCGACCTGGACGACGGTTCAAGCCAATATGTAATCACCGGCAACCTGCTCCTTAATGGAGGACTGAAGATGCGAGAAGGATATCAAAGAACGGCTACAAATAATATAATCATCAACAATGGATTACATCCACACGTTTGGTATCCCAACAGTGGTGACGTATTTAAAAACAATATTCTCTTTCTACCCTATCAACCTGCAATTATGAATGCCACAATCGCAGATAACGGGAAATGGGGAAAGGAACTGGATTTTAATTTCTATGTATCGGATAAGGAATCAATGACCCGTTTTGCGATCAATGGCTGTGATAAAAACTCCGGTTTTGGGAACCCCTTATTTGTAGATCCTCAGAGGGGCAATTTCCAGGTTTCGGGCGACTCCCCTGCACTAAAGTTTGAGTTTGCCAATTTTCCAATGGATCAGTTTGGCGTTCTAAAACCTTCTCTAAAGGCAATTGCAAAGGTGCCGGAAATACCGTCAATCAAAATTAATGCAGCGGTGACGAAGCGCCAAAAGATCCAATACACCTGGATGGATATGACCTTACGGGAACCTGCAGGAGTCGAAATGTCAGCCTATGGAGTTAGTTTTGATTCAGGCGGAATAGCGCTGGCTTTGGTACCTGAAAATTCAATGGCAATCACTATGGGTTTTCGTTCCGGTGACCTGATGCGGCAAATTAACGGATTTAAAATAAAAACAATTCAAGACTTAAAAGACTATGTTCAAAATGAGGGTAAAATTTCAAAAAAACATACCTTTGTTATTATTCGTAACCAGACGAAAACTTCATTCTCTTTAAATCAGCCCTTACCGGATATTACGCAATTACCATAGTCATAGAACACACTAAATAAATCTATTATGAAAAAAGCCTTTTGGTTAACCTCACTTATTATCTGTTTTGGATTGTTGGCATCAGCCCAGCCAAGCAAGGTTTTTGATGACCTCACAATACCGAGTAAAATTTTGAAAAGTGACCGCAAATACGCCATTTATCTGCCATCTGGTTATGAAAATTCGCAGCGAAGTTATCCCGTTCTTTATCTACTTCATGGTGCAACCGATAATCATACGGGATGGGTACAATTTGGCGAGGTTCAGCGCATCACCGACAAGGCCATTGAAGACGGATCAGCTACTGCAATGATCATTGTAATGCCTGATGCTGATACGGGCCAGATGGGCTATTTTAACAATATTGCGGGAAACTGGAACTATGAGGATTTTTTCTTTCAGGAGTTTATCCCGGCAATTGAAAAGAAATACCGGATAAAAGCCCAAAAACAATACCGCGCTGTTGCCGGTTTGTCTATGGGCGGTGGGGGATCTTTCATGTATGCCCTTCATCATCCTGAACTATTTTCATCCGCATGTCCTTTAAGCGCTTACGTAGGCCCCTTAAATATGGATGAGGCCAAAAACAGAATTAAAAAAACCAATCCTGAAATTACAGACGAAGCGAAAATCAAAGCATACTTCGAAAATCATAATGCGATAGAACTTGTAAACCGAATGCCCGATGAGCAGAAAAAAGCAGTTCGCTGGTACATTGACTGTGGTGACGACGACTTCCTGTACGAGGGGAACTGTCTGATTCATATTGCCATGAGAAAGAAAGACATTCCCCATGAATTTCGTGTAAGGGACGGTGTACATAACTGGACTTACTGGCGGGATGCATTACCAAAAGTCCTTGAATTTGTTTCTGAGGAGTTTCATCAAAAATAAAGAATGCAGCTTTTAAGAAAGACAGAGGCTGACCCTTAAATAAAGTCAGCCTCTGTTTTGCCAAAATGACCTCACTTACCGTCTCTAAGCAAATCCCTTATTTCAATTAATAATTTCTCCTCATTTGAAGGTTCTGCCGGAGCGGCAGCAGGAGGAACTTCCTTTTTATTCATCGCATTCATCATCTTAATCATCATAAATATTGAGAAGGCGATAATTAGAAAATCAATGGTAACCTGGATAAAATTACCGTAATTGATGGTAACAGCCGGAGAAATCACTTTGCCGCCCACCTCCACAACCTTCTCTTTTATGACCAGCTTCAATCCTGTAAAATCTGTCCCACCCAGTAACGCTCCAATAGGCGGCATAAGGACATCTGCGACAAATGAAGAGACTATTTTCCCAAAGGCTCCTCCGATAATCACCCCCACTGCCAAATCGACGACGTTTCCCCGCATGGCAAATTGCCTGAATTCGCTTAACATTCCCATTTTGATTAAGTATTAGTAGTTTACTATTTCAAATATAATAAATAATTGGACTTCTAAAATGGTCCGAAAATCAGATTAACTGGTGATCTGCTGATTCCGTTTTAACCAAAGGCACCCCTTATAAAATTGCATTATCACATCCAAAAGAATACATATCCATTCTAAATGCCTCATTTTTCGTAATTCATTGTCAATATTTTATATTTTTACACAATTCTTACAATAAAAACACAAATTCTTAACAAATGATTGACAAAGGGGTTACTACGTTTATGATCCTGGCCACAAGTCTTGTAATGCTTATGACGCCAGGCCTCTCATTTTTCTATGGTGGACTGGGAAACAAAAAGAACATTCTCAATATCATGATGCAGAGCTTTGTCTCTTTGGGACTGACAACGGTACTTTGGTTTAGCTTCGGATATTCTCTTTGTTTTAGTGGTACCTTGGCTGGCGGAACCGATATGTGGGGGATCATTGGAAACCTTGACAAGGCATTCCTGCATGGCGTTACCCCAAAAACGATGATGGTTGGGAAAGCTTTCCCTGAATACGTCTTCTTTGCCTATCAAATGATGTTTGCAATTATCACACCTGCATTGATTACCGGAGCTATAATTAATCGGGTCACCTTTAAATCGTATGTTTTCTTTTTGATATTCTGGCAGATATTCGTTTATTATCCATTCGTCCATATGATCTGGGGCGGAGGAATACTTCAGCAATGGGGAGTTCTCGATTTTGCAGGGGGAATTGTAGTTCATGCCACTGCGGGTTTTGCAGCGCTTGTGGCAACAATATATGTTGGGAAACGGAAGGGTGGAGAACATGAGCCGAATAATATCCCGTTGGTTGCCATCGGAACAACGTTATTATGGTTTGGGTGGTATGGCTTCAATGCCGGCAGCGAACTCGATATGAATGAAATCACTGTAGCCGCCTTTATTAATACTGATGTCTCGGCTTCATTTGCTGCCATAACGTGGTTGCTCATTGAGTGGAATACCGGAAAGATGAAGCCCACCTTCATCGGTTTAATGACCGGAGCCGTCGCAGGTCTTGCAACCATAACACCGGCAGCAGGTTATGTCACCGTAGGGGCGGCAGCTTTTATTGGCACAATGTCCGGGATTGTGTGCTATTTGGCAGTCGAATTTAAAAACCGGATGAAATGGGATGATGCCCTCGACGTCTGGGGTGTTCACGGCGTTGGTGGAATCTTCGGGACAATTTTACTGGGAATATTCGCAACAACCACTATCAATCCGGGAACCATAAACGGACTGTTGTATGGAGGAGGTTTCGAACTGATTTCCAAGGAAGTGGTAGCCCTGTTATTCGCAATTATCTGGGCAAGTTCGTTTACCTGGTTTATGTTGCATGCGATCAACCGGTTCGTCCCGGTGAAGGTAACAGATGCCATTCAGAAAAGCGGACTTGATTTGCATATGCACGGCGAGGTGGCACGGGTAATTTAGTATTAGTCACCGGGTGAGTGTTCAGGTTTTCGGCACTCACCCGGTGACTAACTAATCAACAAAATCATTTCCCAATAATCTTCTGAATCTCATTGAGCTTATTCAGCGCTTCCATGGGCGTCAGATTATTCACATCCAGGTTTTTGATTTCGTCTCTGATTTGTTTTAGAATCGGGTCATCAAGCTGAAAAAAACTAAGTTGAAACCCTTCCCTCATCTCTGCAAGATCTTTGACTCGTTTAGCGGGAAGCTCCTTACGGTTAGCTAATTCAAGCTGTTTGAGGATCTCCCCTGCCCTGTTTACCACGCTCTTTGGCATTCCTGCCATCTGAGCAACGTGGATCCCAAAACTGTGATTACTCCCTCCCGGAACAAGCTTCCGTAAAAAGATCACTTTATTCCCAACCTCCTTGACTGTAACGTTAAAATTGCGAACCCTGCCAAACGACTTTTCCATCTCGTTCAATTCATGATAATGGGTCGCAAAAAGGGTTTTGGCCTTCCCTTTGGGATGTTCATGAATATATTCCACAATTGACCAAGCAATTGAAATACCATCGTAAGTACTGGTACCCCGTCCCAGTTCATCGAGTAAAATCAGGCTACGGTCCGACATATTATTCAGGATGCTGGCCGCCTCGTTCATCTCAACCATAAAGGTCGATTCTCCAAGTGAGATATTGTCCGAAGCTCCAACCCGGGTGAATATTTTATCCACATACCCAATCCGTGCCGCTTCAGCAGGGACGAATGAGCCCATCTGAGCCATCAGTACGATCAAGGCAGTCTGCCGCAATAAGGCAGATTTACCAGCCATATTGGGCCCGGTAATAATTATGATCTGCTGCTCATCATTATCAAGATAAACATCGTTCGTAATATATTTCTCGCCGATCGGGAGCGCCCGTTCAATAACCGGATGACGCCCATCTTTAATATCAATAACCTGTGATTCATTTATTTCCGGCCGACAATATTTATGATCCATTGCAACAGTGGCAAATGACAAAAGACAATCAATCTGCGCAAGAACCGAAGCATTTAACTGAATCGCCTGGATATATTCGGTGAGCGCTGAAACGAGCTCACCATATAAACGGGTTTCAATTGACAGGATCTTCTCCTCAGCGCCTAAAATCTTTGATTCGTAGTTCTTGAGCTCTTCAGTTATATATCTTTCTGCACTGACAAGGGTCTGTTTACGGATCCAGTTCTCCGGAACTTTATCCTTATGAACATTCCGAACCTCGATATAATAGCCGAAAACATTATTAAAAGCAATTTTGAGCGAGGTTATGCCGGTGGCGATAATTTCACGTTCCTGCATTTTTTGCAAGTAGTCTTTACCTGAAAAAGCCAGATCACGCAATTCATCGAGCTCGGCCGAAACACCACGCGAAATCACATGTCCTTTTATAATCATCATTGGAGGATCGGGAAATAGTTCCGTTTCAATGCGCTCCTTGATTGTAAGGCAGGGATTCAGTTGTTCGGCAAGACGTTTCAACACCGCATTACCTGAGAAGGTGCATACCTCTTTAATCGGGATAATCGCATTGAGTGCCGTTTTAAGCTGCACAACCTCGCGCGGATTAATACGTCCAACGGCTGCCTTGGAAATAATACGCTCAACATCTCCAATTTGCCTGAGCTGATCTTCAATAATCACTTTTAAATCGGGTCCTTCTGAAAATTTTTGTACAACATCCAGCCGATCGTTAATTCGCTGAATATCCTTCAGTGGAAGGGCAACCCACCGTTTTAAGAGACGGGATCCCATCGGAGATATGGTCTGGTCAATCACCTGAACGAGGGTCTTCGCTCCTTCGTTCAGGGAATGAAAAAGTTCAAGATTACGGACTGTAAACCGGTCAAGCCACACATACCGATCTTCCTCAATACGTGACAGTCCCGAAATATGCGTAAGTTGTGAGTGTTGCGTAAAATCAAGATAATGTAGAATTGCCCCTGATGAGATAATTCCAAGCTGAAGAGTCTGAACACCAAACCCTTTTAGCGAAACTGTTTCAAAGTGACGAAGGAGCCTGTCATTGGCCGCATCTTCTGTATAAATCCAGTCATCAAGCTTATAGGTATAAAACTTACTTCCAAACAGTTCAATAAAAAGTTTCTCTTTCCCTTTTTGGAAAAGCACCTCCTTTGGCTGAAAACTATTCAGTAATTTATCGATGTACTCAAAGGAACCCTCTGCTGTAAGAAATTCACCCGTCGAGATATCCAGAAAGGCCACTCCTGCCAATGTTTTTTCAATATGTACAGAGGCCAGGAAATTATTCTCGCGATGCTCAAGGACATTGTCGTCAATTGAAACTCCGGGCGTAACCAATTCAGTGATCCCCCGCTTAACAATGTTTTTCGTTAATTTAGGATCCTCAAGTTGTTCGCAAATCGCTACCCGCTGGCCTGCCCTGACTAATTTTGGGAGGTATGTATCCAATGAATGGTAGGGGAACCCGGCTAATTCAACAAAACTAGCTGAGCCGTTTGCACGTCGGGTAAGGGTAATTCCCAAAATACCTGAAGCCTTGATGGCATCTTCACCAAACGTCTCATAAAAATCGCCTACACGAAATAGTAAAACAGCATCCGGATATTTATTCTTGACGGCATAATACTGCTTCATCAAAGGCGTCTCGGCATACTTATTTGGTTGTTGTATCAAAGTAGTTATTCTAAAGGATTGTCATTAAAGCAAAGATAAAACAATCACAGGAGTAAAGTAGTGTATAAAATGAAAAATGAAAAATGAAAAAAATCATCCCCCATAGAGGTGTAAATTTCCGGATCGCCTCAAAAAAACGGGGTAGCTAAAACTTAAATTGTCATTATAACATTTGTTTTTTTTTAATTGCAATTATCAGTTTGTCAGCCAAGCGTAAGAGGATTACCAGACAAATCGGGATGATCAGCCAATGAAAAGTTTGCGGTAGGAAAGGCATGGACATCAGAAATAAAATAACTGTCCCGGCTGTGAATTTCAAATACCAGTTAAGCTTTGGCCGTAATGAAGGGAAAAGCCAAAGAATCGCAAAAATCAGATGAGACGGAAGAGCCCAGATCAGGTTCAGATTACTGCCCGTAGCCTCCAACGTAGAATAAAAACATAAAAAGGTTAATAACAGACCTGCTAATCCCAGTGAGAGAAAGATCAGAAAATCGAGCCAGATCATCCTCTTTTTTCTCCGGTACTCAATAAATGTAAGCCCACCGACGATAAGAAAAAAAAGATTTACAACGATCACCGGTGAAGTGAAGTCGAACCCTGCTTTGACAGGATTTGCCTTGTAAAGCGTTGTTGCTGGTAATACAAATGACTGGGAAGTCCCATCCTTTATCACTTTTGAACCTGCCATACTTCTCATCAGGTAATCAGGAAGAAACATTTTCTGCGAAAAAGTGGTAATCTTATCACAGGGGATACCCAAGGCAATCTTAATTCCAAAACCATTCCAACTGTCCGGTGGAACGCAAGCATCAATCAACTGCCTATATGACAATTTTTTATCTTGTGAAGTATCATATTGAAGATGATGATTAACACACTTTTCGAATTGATCGCGCACACGTGTTGAACAATTATCAGAGAAATGACGATACCGGTAAACCCGGTTCTCGACTTTGGCATTTTCGACAAGTGAATCAAAAAGCCCTTGTCTTTCCGAGGCCGAAATATTCAATACCTGCTCATAAACACTACGCTTCTCTTCGATGTAAGAATCCAGAAAAGAGGGCATCCGCTGACCTGCGACCATATAATCGGTCTCACCCTTCATAAACCTCCAGGCAAAATTCGGCATATCAAAACTGAAGATGCCGTAATTAAAAACATAATCAATACCAGACTGCGGGTCATTAATCCGGATTGCACTATGTCCGAAATAAGAATAAATCTCATCGCCGGGATCACAGGTAAGCAACGAAATACGGGCATCAGGCGAAAGTTGAATCGCAGATGATTGTGTAAATAGTAGCATTGAAAAAATAGCCAGCAGTGCCAAAGTCTTCATCAGGATATATTTTGATCGTTCGGCTCAAAAGTAGCAATTATCTGTATCGGGAAATTACGAATTGAGTGGGCTTCTTTAGAAATTTCTACAGATAAAACTGATGCATCGTCAATATCAGAAACGAGGACGAGTTTTTGAGACTCGGACGCGGAGAGCTATGCATTTAATTCTGATTTTAGTATCCGCAGTGTGTAAACAAAAAGCAGGACAAATAACCCGTAAAATTAGGTCTTTCCACGCTAATTCGCCCCCCCTATATTCGCACCGTCGTGCAATCGTAACCTTCGAGCAATCGTGCGTTCGTGCAGTCGTACCCTGATTTAATGCCATGCCCCCAGAATCCCACCCATCATGGAATAACTAAATATATCGTATCCGGCATGAATCAGGTAATGCTTTAGAGAATAGTTCTCGTAAAGGGTTGTATTTGCTTTAGAGGATGATATCCAGACAGTCGAAACCACTGCTCCCATTGCGGAACCTGAAACAAAGGTCGATTGCGGAGTGATAAAAAAGGCCAATGCCAGGGCAGCAATAAAAGCGAACGTAAAGGAAAGTAGCGCCATGAGCCATATCGGATGTCCTTTCATAAAATCGACCTCTGTGAATTTATTTTCAGCCATCCAGCTCTTTCCCAAAATCAAAGGGGAATACCAAAAGCTGCCTATCGCCACCTTGGTAAAGGCCGCGAGCGAAACTGCCAAAAAATTAATATCCTGAAAAAGAGAGAGCATAATCATTTAAATTAATATGCTAAAGTTAACACAAAATGGGATTGAATGTTTTAGAATGAGGGGTAATAAGGGGCTGTCAGCGATTTATATTTCAAGGTATATATTCCATTTTTATCAAGGATTGAAAGTTCTGTTTCCTCTGGATGTACAGGGAGTAGTGAAAATTCAAGCAATACTCTTTTTGGCGCCATTCCGACGCGGGGAATTACCGATAACCGCGAATGCAGGTAGAAATTTGAAAGGCGGGCCAGCTCTCTGAAATCCAAAAAACTGTCAAAAGGGATGATCACACAAAGACGACCTTCATCACCTAATAGCTTCCGGGCCCCTTTAATTAACTGAGCAAACGTGAGCCGATGATCATGACGGGCCACCGCCGAAGCTATATTTCTGGATTTCATAGAATTAACAAAGAACGGGGGATTACTTACAATCAAATCATACTTCCCCGTATTTAACCCGGAAAATTCAAAAAAATCGGCATTGAAAACCGTAAGGCGGTCACGCCACGCCGATTGTTCAAAATTAAACTTTGCCTCTTTGAATGCCTCAAGGTCAATTTCTACTGCATCTATAAAACCTTGCGAACGTTGAGCCAGCATCAGGGCTATCAAGCCGGTTCCGGTCCCAACATCAAGAATACGTCGAGCCTCTTCCACGGGGGTCCATGCACCCAGAAGGACACCATCGGTGCCAACTTTCATTGCCGAATTTTGCTGTTCAATTCTGAATTGCTTAAATTCAAACCAGTTATTTCTCCCCATCTGCTTCTTTTAGTGGCCAGGCTATATTATTCAGAATTGGAATGAGACTCGCATTTCTTAATTACCTTTGCCACTGTAAATATAATTTCAATTTGAATATCATCACCCCTGATCTAAAGGAATTCCTCGATGAGATGGTTGTTAAGTACAACAATCTGAAATTTATTGAAACGGATCCGGTTTCAATACCCCATCTTTTTCAAAGAAAGGAGGATATCGAAATTTCCGGGTTTCTGGTTGCTACAATTGCCTGGGGTAACCGGACGATGATTCTCAAAAACGGGTTAAAACTGATGAATTTAATGGGTAATGCCCCGTATGAATTTATCATGAATCATACGGAGGATGATCTGGACCGTTTTGATGGGTTCGTTCACCGCACCTTTAACCAGATTGACCTGGCCTATTTCATCCATGCACTAAAGTATATTTATCTGAACAAGGGTGGACTCGAGCCACTTTTTGCAGCCCGGACAACCAGATTTTCGACACAGCCTGCGATATCTTATTTTAAACAGGAATTTTTCTCTTTGCCGCACCCTGAACGTACATCCAAGCATATATCTGATCCTGAACGGGGATCTGCCGCAAAAAGGATTAATATGTTTCTGCGATGGATGGTCCGAAATGATAAACACGGGGTCGATTTCGGCCTTTGGAATTCGCTCTCGCCAAGTCAGCTTTCCTGCCCCCTTGATGTCCACTCTGGGAATGTTGCAAGGAAGCTTGGTCTGTTAACCCGAACTCAAAATGACTCCAAAGCCCTCGAAGAGCTGGATTTCAATTTGAGGGAGATGGACCACGAAGATCCGGTAAAATATGACTTCGCTCTATTCGGATTAGGGGTTTTTGAGAAGTTTTAAATCACTGGAATATCTTCTGGATGCGTGCAGATCTAAAATGGCATAAATATCAACCTGAACCAACCGTTAAGAAAATAAAGGAATTTGCGGATCTGGTTGATAGAGATGAGTATCATTTTTTTATGGGTAGAATAATCCATGATTTGAATACCGTAGAGTAATACAAATTCAAAATTCCACATCAATCGATGAATCAAGAAATAGTACTATTATTTGATGGCTACTGCACCTTGTGCAATGGAATTTCCCGATTTGTCATAAAAGCCGACAAGAAAAAGAAATTCAAATTCGCTTCCTTACAATCAGATAGCGGACAAACTATACTGAAAAAATTTGATTTGCCGGTTGAAGATTTTAACACCTTCATTCTGATTATTAGTGACAAATATTATACTAAATCAACCGCCGGGATTCTCGTATTTAAAGAGTTAGGTGGACTTTGGAAACTGCTTTATGTTTTAAACTTAATTCCAGGACCACTCAGGGACTTTATTTACACCTTGATTGCAAAGAATCGATATAAAATATTTGGTAAACTAGATATTTGTATGATTCCGACAGTAGAGACAGAAGACAGATTTCTTTCCTGAGTTAATCAAGTTGAAAAATAGTCCGACTAATGTAAGTATCCCATATTTGAGACTCCTTATTTCTTTAAACTTTAGTAGTTCCAAAATAAAGAGTTGCTATAAAGGAAACAGATAACAAAGTATAATTTAATGCATTCAAATTTCAATTTAGCTGACATTGATCATCCCGACATTGTGAGTCAAAATAAAGAAGGTGTACCTGAAATTCAAATCACTGCAACTTTCAACAAACCATAACAGGCTTAGTCGATGTATAAATAACACTACAACTTCAATTCGACTTAAAAAAAGCATAATCTGACATAAATAATAAGTTTAGTGTTACTGTAGCCCGATTTATTGAGACCCATTTTTTACTAATTCACCCTGAACCGACATCTTCCTTGGATGTTTTTTGCCATAGAAGGTCAGAATTATTGGAATTAAAATTCGCCCAACACACAATTTTTTTCATTTTGCCTACACTTGTGACCAAAACACATACGGCTATTATGATAATTGGCACACCCTTCTTTTTTCGAAGAAGCCAGATCTAACAACCTGAATACATGTTATTTAACATTTATTATTTATGAGCCAATTTGACTTAATATTATTTTTATCAATAACTTTGGTCAATTGGATCTTTAAGCAATCCAGTAGATTTAAGCACTCTTATTTGTAAAAAAAGGAGTCCAGAAACCTTATAAAAACGGGGCGATACCGAAAAGCCAAATGAGTAGGAAAAAATCAAAAAAAAGACTACAATGAAAAAGATTCTTGTTTTCTCCCTTTTGACTTTTGTTCTGTTTATTTCATCCTGCAAAAAGGACTCAACCTCTTCGGATGCTGCTGGCAGATTTGTTGGCATTTATGCAACTCAAAGTGGACCAGCTTTTGGCGATGTAACAGTTACGAAGGTTGATGCTAATACTGTATTATTCTCTGGTGTTAATTCTATTAGGTTAACAGGTAGTGTAAATGGTAACAATTTAAGTTTTGCTGCACAATACTCTGATGGAGCCAATACTGCTGGAACTGGAGTTTTAAGTGGGAATACGATAACTTTGAGTTTAGAAGAAATTGATTATCACCATAGTTATACTTCTGTCCTTATAAAGAAATAGTTTCATCGTTAATTTATAAACACGCCTGCCAAAACTTTTTCCGTAAATTTTAATAATTCTTGCCTTTTGATTCTAATATTGAATAGGCCTCTTCCCAACCAGGGATTTTATCAGATTCATAACCATATGTTCTACCAGTAGCTATTGAATTAAACGCTTTCATGGCTTTAAGATGTACTCCGTTTCTCATAAAGGCAGACATCATTTCACGATTTTCCCAAGCCGACAATGTACAATTATAGCCGTTGATTTTTTTGACTGCACTATATAAATTTCCTTTTGCAGATTTTGCTTCACTAAATGAAGGAATAGCTAAAGTCCAAAATCGTATAAATCCCAACAAACCTTTTGGTTTTAATCCCGTAATTGATATATGCACAATATTATCATTTGATGATTATATACAAAGAAAATAATTTTTAAACAATATTACCACCCCTTTACCTCCGATCGCCACTGTTTTCCCTTTTGAAACATTAAACCGGGCCAAAACATGGCAGAGACTAATTACATTGATTTCAAGACCTCTTAGGGATTTTGTTTATGACATCTTTGCATCGAATCGATATAAAATATTCGGTAAAAAAGATCCGTGTATCGTACCGACAGTGGAGAAAGTTGATAGATTTCATCTCTGACCTTCAAATAGCCTAAATGATGGTAATTGATCTAGCTTTTAAAGTTCATGTCAGCCATCGCTTTCACCACAGGATCATTTCAGATCGTTAATAACGTTACTCCCTGCACCCTATCCAACCATAACCGATTATAAACGGATATAATCGGTTAAAACCGAATGTTTCCAAAAATCGAATTTAAATTTGGTTATCCATCTCTCATAGAGTAGTTGAAAGATGGGTGTATCAGAGTTTCACCAAACGATTCGAAATTTGAGGGTGATGAAAAATACCATTCACTTCACACAATACCTGATTATAGTACTGATACTTACCTTATCAGTCTCCGGGAATCAGCCATTGATGGCTGCAAGGACAAAAGGGCTCAGACGTAACTGGGAGGTCAAGACCTCACATATCGGAACTGAATTCCCAACATTCATGGACAACAGTCTTTCCAACACCAGGATTTGTGCGACTATGAAATCCTTCGGATTATTTGGAAAGATCACCTTCCCAATAATTAAGTTGTTTAAATATGAAGCCAGTTCGAGCTCTTCAGATCCTATAACGGCGCCCGGATCATCAGTCTGCCCGCCAAATCATAGGTCCTTATCGGTTCGACCATTTATGCCTAATCATTTTATCCCGACATTCCAGGAGTATCCTGCATACCCTCTGCTATGGATTAATTTTCATGTGAGCAGAAGAATGTTGAATGCCGTTACACTTTCGGTAACCGAAATGATGAGATATCTGGAACGATTGCCCGCTCACTAACATTCAAACAACGATCATCCCTCCCTAAGCATGCCTGCAATTCGCAGTAAACAGGTGACTGAAAGGATAAAGATCATTCCTCCTGGCAGCAATATGATTGTATTGATTAAGTAATAAAAAGATATCGTATTTAGTGTAAAACCATGAACTTGACAAAAATTCGTTTCGCCACCAAAACACCATCCCGAATGTGCGGGACTAAAAAGTACGAAAGATATTTGTCAGATGAAATTTAGTGGTATTTTTTTATTTGGGATTATTCTGTCCATTATGGAAATTCGAAATTAAATTCTTCTTATTACTTAAGTACTGATTGTCAGATTGAAACTGGCGAATTAAAAGCCTTTAATAGAAAAATATAACCTAAATATACAATTACAATGTACCATAAAAATATATTAAAGACTGATGTTTCCCCAATTGTATTAACATCATCTGTAATCGTTTTACTAAATAAATACGCAGCATATATTTCTGATGAGATAACAATAAATATCAGGTTAAATAACAGGGATATTTCCTGTTTGACAAAAATGGAATCACATAGCATTCTGTTTACTGAATTTCAAAGCGAAATTGGAAGACGTCTTAATGGAAGTTTTGTCGAAACATTTATACCCGGAGATATTTTAACATTCAAACTAGGAACAGCGAGTAGTTCCGAAAACACCGAACATCAAATGGCAGTTACAAAAACCGTAAATGAATCGTATACCATTGAAATAAATTCAGATGAAAATGATTTTTACAACCTGGTGTTTAAAAATGCTCATAACCATCTTCAAACTTTTATAGATTCCGTCGCTTCAAAATCGGCACACACATTAAGTCAAATAAATTACATTGGCAATCATGAAAGAGAAAAAATAAAGCTTTACAGTCGTGGACCAGCAGATAACGAGATTAAAGTGCCTGACCTTCTGCATCATTTATTTGAACAGACGGCTCAGAAATATGCGGCTCAGACAGCTATAATCAGTACGAGAGAAAATCTCAACTATGATGAACTAAACAGCAGGGCCAACAGGTTAGCTGTATTACTGATTCAACAGGAACTAATGCCGGGGGATTTTATCGGGCTTTTGTTAAAACGCTCCCCCGAATTATACATCGCCATGCTGGCTATTTTAAAGGCAGGGGCGGCCTATGTCCCGTTGGACACCCACTACCCCGAAGATCGATTAATGTACATATTAAATGACTGTAGCGCAAAACTATTAATCACAAACCAAAATTCCTATTCTGGGTCTCTCAATCCGGATTGCCCTCTAATGCCTTTTGATGAAAAGCTTTATGAATCATTAAAGACGGATTCAAGGGAAGAATCTCAACAAATTAATCCGCCCCCTGAATATCCTGCATATATCATTTACACTTCCGGATCAACCGGAAGACCTAAAGGTGTTATCATTTCACATGCTTCCGCCAGTCATCTGGTAAAGGCCGAAAACAAGATTTTTCAAGTGAACGCTACAGATCGCGTAGCACAAAGTTTTTCAGTCGCTTTTGATGCCTCAGTGGAGGAGATATGGCTTGCCTTTCGTTCCGGAGCGGCACTTGTGCCTGTGAGTGAGGAGACGATGACTTCGGGAGAGGAGTTGTCAACCTTCATTTCAGAAAACAGAATAACAGTACTCTCTACTGTCCCCACAATGCTTTCGATGATGCAGGGCTATTTTACCTCTTTGAGACTTCTGATTCTGGGTGGAGAAAACTGCTGCCAAGAATTACTTGAGCGATGGCATCATAAAAATCTGCGGATTGTAAACACATACGGGCCAACAGAAACCACAGTTATTGCGACCTATTCCGATTTTACGCCCGGTCGGCGACTAACAATTGGCAAACCCATTATCAACTATTCAACATACATCCTTGATCAGAATCTCTCCCCGGTGGCCCTTGGCGTTCCAGGGGAACTCTGCATTTCGGGTGCCGGTCTCGCCTTAGGCTATCTGAATAATCAAAAATTAACAAGCGAAAAATTCATTTCAACCAGGGTTGATCCGTCGGACGAACATGAAATAAAGATTTACAGAACCAGTGACTTAGCCCGCATGAATCACGATGGGGAGATTGAATTCCTTGGGCGCCTTGATACGCAGGTAAAGTTGCGGGGATTCAGAATTGAATTATCCGAAATCGAATCGCAGCTTCTTCAAATAACAGAGGTTAAAAATGCCGTTGTCATTGTCAGAGAGGATGTTTTCAAGGTGCAGCGGTTAATAGCCTATGTAATCTTAAATCGTACTGCTGATCCATTAAATGAGAATCGGTTTAAGAAAATTTTAAAGACAAAAATGGCTGAATATATGGTTCCCTCATTGTTTGTCGAATTAAAGGAGTTCCCGCTACTCGCTTGCGGAAAAGTAGACAAGAAGAGACTGCCGGAACCCAAGATTTCGGAAGGCCACCGCGAAATCATAACACCCCGGAATGATACAGAAAAGGAGATCCATCGAATTTGGGAGAAATATTTTCCGCAACAGTCGATCTCGGTTACCGATGATTTTTTCGAATTGGGAGGACATTCACTTCTTGCAGCCCTGAGTGTTTCTGAAATGCGAAAAGATAAAACCTTCAGAAGTATATCCGTACAGGATATTTACAAATTCCGCACAATTCAAAAGATGGCCGGTCATATTATTACCACAAGCGTAAAGACCACCTCTGATCAAAAAGTGAAATCCGGCCCAGCAGAACAACATCCAAGCTGTAACAACAAAAAGGTCTCCGGACTAACGCGCAAATTAACAGCCGGTTGTCAGCTCCTCTCGCTCTATTTTTTATATATCATCGGATCGGTAGGGCTATTAATACCTTATGTTCTGGTTACAAAAACCTCCCTAAATCTCATAAGTATTGTCGCCATTATTATCGCAAGTATCTTCGTCTGGCTTATCTTCTTTATTGCTCTTTCAGTAGTAATTAAATGGACGGTTATTGGCCGGTTCAAGGCGGGTCGCTACCCGTTATGGGGTTGGTATTACTTTAGATTCTGGATTGTAAAAAAAATAATCGACCTTGCCCCTATAGCCATTTTCAGTGGAACACCTATAATAAATGGTTACTTTCGTTTAATGGGGGCGCGAATCGGGAAAGGAGTTTATATGGGCACCAATCAGGTTCGAATATTTGACCTGACTGAAATTGGTGACAATTCCAGCATCTCGAGACAGGCTAATTTACTGGGTTATCATGTTGATAATGGTGAATTTATTGTCGGAAGAATAAAAATCGGGAAGAATTGTTTCGTAGGTGCATGTTCTGTAATTTCAGAAAATTCGGAATTAAACAATAACTCTTCTTTAGGAGAGCTCTCACTTTTAAGTAACGGGGAGAATATTCCGGAGCATGAACACTGGCAAGGGTCACCCGCCGAAAAGACAACTCTTAAATATCCTGCCCCGGAACCTGGAAAACTAAGCCATAAGGCACTTCCCCTTCCAATCTATATCGTACTGCAATCCTTCGCCATTATTTTCATGCTGGTTTATCCACTTCTTCTTATGATCCCTTTCCCTATCATATTTTATGAGCTTGTCGATCATATAAATCTGGGATTGGCACTGGTCTCTATTATACCCAGTTCTATCGTATACATTCTTTTATTTCATACCCTGATAACGATTTTAAAATGGATAATTATTGGGAAGTCGAAGGAGGAAGATTTCAGCATTTACAGTTACCGATATATTCAAAAATGGACTGTCGATATGTTAATTGCGTCTAGTTTGACGATGTTCCGTTCTATCTATGCGACAATTTATCTCTCCGCCTGGCTAAGATCCGTAGGGGTTAAAATCGGAAAAAGATCGGAAATATCTACCGTAAATCAACTAAATACCGATTTACTGGAGATTGGAGCGGGAAGTTTTCTGGCTGATTCGATTACCATAGGAACTCCTGAAGTTCGAAACAAAGTAATGAGCATCAAAAAAATAAGTATCGGAGAAAAGACCTTCCTCGGGAATAGTGCTGTAATTTCATGTGGTGAAAAGATAGGGAACAATGTTCTGATTGGAGTTCTTTCAACTTCACCGGGCCCTGAAACCGGTAATTTCAAAGATGGCACTTCGTGGTTAGGTTCCCCGCCAATGTTTCTGCCCCAACGGCAGGCGAGCGAAAAATTTCCGGAGAAGTTGACTTACAATCCAACGCCCGGTCTTTACCTCAAAAGGGGATTGATGGAACTGCTGAAAATCACGATTACACCAATGCTGATGTACCTAATTATCACCGCATATATCATCCTGCTGCTTGGCCCCTTAAAGGAGAAAAGTTTGCTTTTTACAGTCTTAATTTCGCCGGCTATACTGATCACCTTTTTTATAGGCGCAACCTTTTTTACCGTATTCATAAAAAAAATATTTATAGGACGGTACAAACCATCGAATAAACCATTGTGGAGCATGTTCGTCTGGAAGAATGAGGTTGTCAATTCTTTATGCGAAAGTCTGGTCTATCCTTCACTGGTAAGCATGACAATGGGGACTCCCTTTGCCGCCTGGTTTTTCCGGCTGATGGGGGTAAAGGTTGGAAAAAACGTCTATTTCGAAACTACCGAAATCACAGAATTCGATCTGGTTTCCATTGGCGATAATGCGTGTCTGAACCACCGGTGCACCATACAAACCCACTTATTCGAAGACCGTGTCATGAAAATGTCTCATTTAAAAATAGGAGATCGATGTAATGTCGGGAGTATGTCGGTGGTACTCTACGATTCGGTGATGGAAAACAATGCCTCTATTGCAGCTTTATCATTAGTAATGAAGGGTGAGGTAATTCAGGAAGGAACAAGATGGGCTGGGTCTCCGGCCAAATTTATAAGCTAATCATGGAAATAGAAAAAGAGGATTTACATATCTGTCGGTATTCATTTTGCATGAATGATCATTTATTTGAACAGCAGTCCCCTTTACTGTCAAAGGGAGAGCTTTGGCGGTATAACCATTATATCAATCCCCTTGATGCCAAAAGATTTCTTTGCCATCGAAGGTTTATGCGAAATGTAATAGCGGCTTATACAGCCATGGAACCACATAAAATCAGATTTGAACTGACTCCATATGGTAAACCCTATCTCAAAAACTCAAAGATATTTTTAAATCTCGCCCACAGTGGTAACGATAATATTATGGCTATTTCAAAAAACATAAAAATTGGAATCGACATCGAACGGATTATTAAAATCGAAAACATACCCCGGTTTACATCAACCTATTTTACTAAAAATGAGATTGCATTAATCACCCGAACACCACTGAATGAAAAACATCAGGCGATATTTGCTTTCTGGACCCTGAAGGAGGCCTATATAAAGGCTCAAGGGAAAGGGTTAAGCCTGGATATCAGTAAAATTGAGATGAGCGATTATTACAAAACTACAACAAGTTCAATATCCGCTTCACATTTCAAAAACCACTGGACGATACAAAATATCAAAGCAGACCATGGAGTCATGGCAGCCTTTGCAGTGAACGAAAAGATAACTAATTATTCAGATCATAACTATGTGGCACATTAAAACATTTCTTCACATCTTTCTGGTTATGAAAATATTCCTTGCAGCAGATGTTTATTCACAACCTGCAGAAATAAAAAAAACAGCATCGGCATCTCATTTCCTGAAATTAACCAGAAACACTTTATTTGATCAAATTGATTCGCTAAAAGAGATCACCCCCTCTCTGGAAATAGGAACAGAATATTCCGGCAAGATCGTTTTTTGGGGGAGGGACTATGGACTGAAACAATTTGGCTTTCAGCCCAATATTCAATATAAAACAGGAAAAGGATTCTATTTTGGTTGCTCTTCCAATTTCTGGAGTGGCTATACTACCCCTTTAATGATGTCAACGCTTTCGTTAGGATATGAAAAGCAGCTAAATTCCTGGATCTACACAACGATAAACTACGAGCACTGGATATTTCATCATGAGTCAGATTTAGTAATAAATCAGTTTCAGAATTTGTACGGAATAGAATTTATATTTGATTTGAACTGGCTTAGAATAGAACCTGCACTTTATCACATGTATGGAATTGAGCAAACCTTGCTTTCGGATATCAGCCTCAAGGGGGACTACAAACTATTTAATTTTCTTAAGGGAGGAAGAGTATTTTTAAAGCCGGAAGCGCTGATGACAAGTTCCACATCCCCCTATCTTCTTTTCCCGGCAAATTCCAATTCAAATACAACAATTGATGAAACTGTAACCAGCGATATTGCCATTTCTAATTTCAAAGTAGTTAATTATGAGTTGAGTCTTTCAATTTCTTTAAATTATGAAAATTTTGAAATTAAACCGGCTTATCATTTTGCATTTCCTGAAATATCAGAAGGTGAAGAATCGATTAAACCATTTTCTTATTTCACTATATCTTTTACTTATACCGGGTTTACTGGATCCAAAAAAATCAGAAGTTTATT
This sequence comes from uncultured Bacteroidia bacterium, assembly GCA_903918045.1. Lineage (GTDB taxonomy): Bacteria > Bacteroidota > Bacteroidia > Bacteroidales > Prolixibacteraceae > JAAFHB01. The sequence continues at coordinate 9,411 of CAIXCY010000102.1, read as the reverse complement.
CAAGCAGTTACGAAAACTTTGAAAGAATCAGATTTCCACCACCCCATCCCTGATATGAATCATCCGATCGGTCATGCCGGCAAAATGTTCATCGTGAGTAACGATGATAAAGGTTTGTCCAAATTTTTCGCGCAGGTTAAAAAATAGCCTGTATAACTCTTCCTGATTACGGGAATCGAGGTTTCCCGAGGGCTCGTCTGCCAAAATGATGGAAGGATTATTGATCAGGGCACGCGCTACGGCCACTCTTTGCTTTTCCCCACCCGAGAGCTGAGAAGGTTTATGGTCGAGACGATCGGTCAATTCGAGCAACTTAAGCAGTTCCCGTGCCCGGGACTCGACCTCTTTACGGGTACTCCGGGCAATATAACCAGGAATACACACATTCTCAAAAGCGGTAAATTCGGGTAGTAAATGATGAAACTGAAATACAAATCCGATCTCGGTATTCCGGAAACGGGATAGCTCCTTCTCTCCCATCGAAAATACACTCCGTTGATTAATCCAGACATTCCCTGAATCTGGTTTACCCAGCGTGCCAAGGATTTGAAGTAATGTGGTTTTCCCGGCACCGCTTGCCCCTACAATCGAAACAATCTCCCCTGTATTAACTTCCAGAGAAATCCCCTTTAAAACTTTAAGGTCACCAAACGATTTAACAAGTAATTCCGCTTTAAGCATAGAAAAAGGGGGAAATTAGAAAATCAGGATATAAAGTGCAAATTGCCAATAATTATACATTTATAATGAATTAAACTGAAAAAATTCCGATTCTTAAAAAGTTACCGGATTTCAAGGCTAAACCGACAACACAATCGCATTCTTAATCTTTCAGTTCCTCATCAATCTTACGTTTTGTCTCCGAAACACCCTTTTCAAGTTTATCGGTCATTTTGGTAAGATCCTGTTTAATATCTGCAGTATGGTTTTCAAACTCACTCTTGAGATCGGCTGTCGCCTTATTAAATTCGCGCATTCCCTTTCCAACCGTCCGCGCAAGCCCGGGAATTGCGTCAGCGCCAAAGAAGAGTAACGCGAAAAAAACTACGACCATGATCTCGCCGCCACTGAAAAAGAGTATAATATGTCCCATTTTACTTTACTTTTTTACAAAGATATAAATTTCCATCCTTGATTGTGCTGTGCAATTGGTTCCTTTCATAAAAAAACCCGGCGCTTTATCAGGCCGGGTCTTTTCAGAAATTTGAATTTCGTTTATTTTTTGTCCGATTCAATTCTTTTGCTCTTTGGCAAAGAATCATAAGCGATTGGAGTAGCCACAAAGACAGAAGAATAAGTCCCTACGAAGATACCAAACAACATGGCAAAGATAAATCCTTTGATTGAAGTACCTCCAAAAAGGAAGATTGCAACCAAAACGATTAATACCGTAAGCGATGTACTGAAGGTACGACGTAAGGTGCTGTTCATTGCATCATTATAGGTCTTTAAAGTCTCCTGTTTCGGATGAAGGTGAAGGTACTCCCGTAAACGGTCATAGACAACAACGGTGTCATTGATCGAATAACCAAGTACAGTCAGGATTGCCGCAATAAACGATTGGTCCACAGCGAGCGAGAAGGAGAGATATCCGTCAAGCAAAGAGTATGTACCAAGCAGGATAATTGCATCATGAGCCAGTGAAACCAAACCTCCGATACCCATTGACCAGTTCCTGAACCGGAATGCGATATAAAGGAAGATGATCAAAAGGGCAAAGATTACTGCAAATACCGCTTGTCTTTTAATATCATCCGAGATTGTAGGTCCCACTTTCTGGGAGCTCAGCTGATAATCTGAGAGGAACCTTGCCTCAGTCACTTTGGGATCAATTAATGGTTTCAATCCTTTGTAAAGCAGACTTTCAATTTGTGAATCTATATTTTCACCCTCTTCTGTAATCTTATAATCGGTAGTGATTCTGACCTGGTTATTACCACCATAAGTTTTAACTTCAGGTGCTGTGCCAAAAACGGGTTCTAATGTTTTCACAACAGATTCAACATTGATGTCATGGTCAAAACGAACCACATAGGTACGTCCCCCCTTGAAGTCAATGGAGTAGTTCAAACCTTTAAAGGTAAGCGACAGGATTGAAATCAATATCAGAGTTCCGGAGAAATAGTAGAAGAATTTACGGCTCTGGATAAATGGAACCTTAGCATGCCGCAACCACTCTTTAGACCAGTCAGTAATGAAGGTGATTTTCTTATTTTTATCCAACCAACGTTCAAAAATCAGACGGGTGATAAAGATCGAGGTGAAAAGTGAGGTTATAATACCAATGATCAGGGTGGTAGCAAAACCTTTGATAGGTCCTGAACCGAATACATAAAGTACGATACCTGTTAAGAGTGAAGTTACGTGACCGTCGATAATTGCAGAATAAGCATGCCAGAATCCGTCTTTAATAGCAAGACGTACCCCTTTTCCTGCCCGAACCTCCTCTTCTATTCGTTCGTAGATCAATACATTCGCATCCACCGCCATACCTATTGTGAGGACCATCCCCGCAATACCAGGAAGGGTAAGTACGGCGCCTATGCAAGCCAGAATACCAACGACGAAGATAAGGTTCACACCAAGTGCCATATTTGCAGCCAATCCGGCGCCTCTGCTATAAAAAACAATCATATAGGAGAGAACCAGCAGGAATGCTACAAAGAAAGAGATCATACCGCTCTGGATTGATTCCCTTCCCAATGTAGGTCCGACAATCTCTTCTGCAACGATCTTTGCTGAAGCAGGCATCTTACCCGATTTCAACATGTTTGCCAAATCCTTTGCCTCTTCTACTGTAAAGTTTCCTGAAATTTCAGTTCGTCCGTTAGGAATTTCGCCCTGAACAGTTGGGAACGATTGTACATAATTATCGAGAACTACGGCAACACTCTTACCGATATTTTCGCGGGTCATACGCTGCCATATTTTGGCTCCCTCAGCAGTCATGTTCATATCCACAACGCTGTTTGATTTATTTTGTCCAAAGTCCTGACGGGCATCCGATACAACATCACCTTCGAGTGGGGCGCGTCCATCACGGTTAGTCACCTTTAGTGCAATTAACTGGAAGAAATTACCCTCTTTCTGAGTAGGTTGAGCTGTCCATCTGAACAAGATCGTTCTTGGGAATATTGATTTAATCTGAGGCAAATTCAGGTATTCACTAACCTGAGCTGTATCCTTGCTATGTGTATATCCAACAACGGGACCTCGCATAATCTGGCCATCGCGCGATGTGTTTGGAGACAATACGGAGAATAACGGGAAGTTTTTTGCTATATCGGCAGCTGATCCGGCGGCCAGAGAATCTTTACCCTGCTTTTTAACCTCGCTAAGTAAATCGTGTGATTTGGCTGTATCCTTTGCACTGGTAAGCTTGGCACTCTCTTTACTTACCGTGATTGCTTTACTTGCTTCATTAATTTCGCGAAGACGTTTGTTTGCTTCCAGTAAATAAGGATAAACTTCGCTGTTCTCATGGGTTTCCCAGAATTCAAGATTTGCAGTTCCCTGTAAAAGTTTTCTTACCCGCTTAGGATCCTTAACTCCTGGAAGCTCTACAAGAATCCTACCCTTGGTCTGAAGCTGCTGAATATTTGGCTGTGCAACACCGAAACGGTCAATACGCGTGCGCAGAATCTGGAATGAGTTATCAATAGCGCTATTGGTCTCCTTACGGATAACTTTGATTACATCGGCATTGGAGGAGTTGAAATTCACTTTATCTCTCAAATCCAACGTATTGAAAATAGCAGCCAGCTTAGCATTCGGATCAACAGTTTCGAAAGCCTTGCCAAACAAGGTTACAAAATCATCCTGACTATTGGTCCGCTCATTTTTGGTTGCCAATGCAATTGCCTTAACAAATGTTGAATCAGTACTAAAACCAGACATTGCTTTAATCAGATCAACTACAGAAATCTCGAGTGTGACGTTCATACCCCCTTTAAGGTCGAGACCCAGAGGAATAGCGAATTCATTCACTTCACGATAAGTGTACTTACGCAAACCCAAAAAGTTGTAAACAGGCTGACTGGCAATCGAGTCAAGGTAATTTGCTTCCTTCTTTTGTGCAAGTGCCTCTAACTCCAGCGGAGTTGCACCTGGGTTTTTTAGTCTTGCCTGTTTAACACCATAAGCCTTAGCATCTTTCTCTACCGAATAGGTCTTGAAAGTGAAATAAAGCTGGTAAAAACACACTAAAGCTAACGAGATGGCTAAAAGCCGAATCAGTCCTCTATTCTGCATTGGATAAAAGGTTTAATTATCTGTATTGAATTATATATATCTACTAAAAAAATTCAGTTGGCAAAGATATTTATTTTTTCCATTTAAAACGACTGCAAATAAATGTTTAATATTCAGAACAGCTTCTTTTGAGTAAACTGAAGATTGTTCACTCTAAATATAGAAGCGGGAAACTGACCGCCATCGATTAGCTGCTTTTAAACGAATAACCGCCACATTGTATGGTTCGATGAAAAGTATATTGGCAACTCCTTCTGATTTTATAATTATTTAACACTAATTATTTGGAAAACTATATGTTACACCATTATCTTTGTGGTACATTTTTTTTCATAAGTTTAGGTTTAGTTAGGTTAGTTAGTTTGGTTAGTTTTAGTAAAAGGATGGAGCCGCCCGGTTTCATCCTTTTCAATTTTTATTCAAAAAGATCCAAAACCTCATTTTTTGAGATATCTCTGAAAGGATCAGCGGAGTTCACAAATTGGTTGGCCAGCTTTGATTTTCGCTCCTGCAGTTGCTGTATCTTCTCTTCAATGGAGTTTTCGGAGATAAACCGGTAAACAAATACCTTTTTATCCTGACCAATCCGGTGAGCACGACTAATAGCCTGCATCTCGGCAGCAGGGTTCCACCATGGATCAGTAATAAAAATATAGTCTGCCGCAGTAAGATTTAATCCCACACCTCCGGCTTTAAGTGATATCAAAAAGATTTTCTTTTCAGGATTTTCCTGGAATTCATCAATAACCTCTTTTCTGTCAGTTGTTTGACCCGTAAGCATACTGTAATTCCATTGTTCTTTGGCAAATTCGTTTGCAAATAACTTAAGGTGTTTGACAAAAGAGGAAAAAACCAGTATTTTATGATTTTCAGAGACCAGAATCGAAAGCATAGCCATAATATCGTTGAATTTTCCCGATTCAAAGGTTGAATTACTGTCAATTAACCTGGGATGAATGGCGATTTGCCGTAGCCGGGTAAGGGCTTGTAAGACAAAGAAGGTTGATTTTTGCAATTTGTCCTCCTGAAAGTTATCGAGCAGCACGTTTCTTACTGCCGATTTCTCGGTTTCATAAAACTCAAACTGTTCTGGGGTCATCTCTACAACGATGGTCTCCTCGGTTAAAGCAGGGAGGTCCTTTGCAACCTCCTCTTTGGTCCGCCTAAGCATAAACGGATGAATCAGTTTATGTAGCCGCTCCCTAGCCTCGGGAAGATTGTCCCGCTCGATAGGAATAAGAAACTCCTGTTTGAAATAGTTTTTACTCCCAAGTAACCCCCGATTCAGAAAGTTCATTTGTGCCCAAAGATCAGACAATGAATTCTCTATTGGAGTCCCGGTCAATACAATCCGATGTTGTGAATGAATACCTGTGATCGTTTTATAGGTTTTTGACTCACTATTCTTAATTGTTTGACTCTCGTCGAGGATAAGGTAGAAAAAATCGTTGCGGAAGAACTCCTCTGCATCGTTCCGAACTGTTCCGTAAGTAGTTAGAATGATATCAAAATTGGATATTATATCATTTAAAACGCTTTTTTCCCGCCGTCTTGCTCCGCTATATACATATGTTTTCATTGAAGGGGCAAATTTCCGGATCTCTTTTTCCCAATTGTGGACAAGGGAGACTGGCAAAACAATCAGCGAGCCGGGCTGGGGCTTAACTGCATCCGGTTCTGCAGAAGCAAATAAGGAGAGTTGCCCTGAACTTAGGGGTTCAAAATGGGGATATACGGAATCCTGTCTCTTCAATTTTAGTAATAGCGATAGCGCCTGAATAGTCTTCCCCAAACCCATATCATCCGCAAGGCACCCCCCCAGGTTATTCACATACAGATTGTACATCCAGTTATACCCCTCCTGTTGATAATTTCGAAGCGATGCATTCAGACCTTCAGGCTTTTCCTGAGGAACAATAACTGAATTGGCCAACCGGGCGATCTTCTCATGCGTAGATACTTTCGGATCATCAGCCAGCTCTTCAATAAGCATAAAATGGTAATTCTGTAATCTGACAGCTTGTTCTCCGGTTTTTCCAAAACTAAAAATTGCCTGGTACCTCGCGAACCACTCCTCCGGCAAAATGGCAATCTGGCCATCGGGCAATTTAAATTCCCTGATTTGTCCAAGGATATTCTTCCTCAATCTCACAAAGGGAAAGGAATACTGTCCAAAAGTGACAGTAGCAAAAACATCAAACCAATCACTTGTTTGGCTGACCTTTAATTCCAGTGTTTGCGCTCCTGTAAAATAGGTATGCTCCAGACGCTCCTGACTTACTGAAATTCCTATTTTTTTTAGATCATCCTCGTGCTTCGAAAGCCATGCAATGGCCTCATACCACGCTTTAGCCTGGTCCTCAGTATAAAGCTGCAATTTTAAATTCGGAGTTTCACCTATCAATCCAACAACGCGAAGGGCCTTAATGATTTCAATTTCCCAAAACTGATCTTTTTCATACCGTCTGAAAATGTAGTTTCCATCGTTCACTTCAAAGGATGCAATCTTTTTACCATCATCACCTGCCGAAATTCGCTGATCGTTATACTTAAAAACAGGTATGAAGACAGGAAACCCCGAAAGGTCAGATTCGACCGAAAGAATTGCCTCTCTTCCGGCCGTCATATCTAAAATTTCAAATCCTGAATAGCTGATTTCCTGACTCTTGACTGCATTTAAAATAAAAGAGCCAAAGTATTTCTCTTCAACACTATGCGGGATGCTGATGTATTCTTTTTCGAAAAAGGGGAGTAGTTTCGATCCCGAAATATCTTCGAAAAAATAGAGCTTATTTTGGTAGAACAGCCGGCACGGTTCATTAACAAGCATCACCATATTCTGGTGCAGTAAGGATAGTTCCTTATCTCCATTTCGGATTGTCAGATAATAACGGGTTTCGTTTTCAAGTTTATGAAAGTTAAATACTGCCCGGGTATCCTCAAAGCACAGCTCGATCCGGTCATCCTCATAAATATTGTTGTATTTAGCCCGTTTAAAATAGACAGGTATGTCTGTAGTCTTCAGAATATCGAGGCAACGAACCATAATCTCCTCAATATAGGGGACGAGTTTTTTACTGAACTCATCCGACTTGACATTTTTATAAAAATCGTTTAAGGTCCCTTTTTTATTATACTTTTTAGCTAAATTTTCATCCGCGTACTTTTCGGTAAGCCTTACAAGTTGAGATTCAAAGGGAGAAAAAGAAAAGGGCTCATTTGCGAGGTCATGGACACGAATGCGCTTAGAGATAGTAAAATAATTATTATCCTCCCCATCTTCAGCAAGATACGGTAAAATAAGAAATCCAAATAAACGGTGTTCCGAAACCGCCACGATAAATTTTTGTCCCACGCCAAATTAAAATGTTAAGATCAACAACCTGATTATGAAAGGGTGTTGAAAGAAATAAGCAAACCGCTAATTTACTCAAAAATCAGAGACCTGAACAAGGAAAGGTAAAATATTCACCGACTTGCAAAAACTTATCTGATTGATTTTGTAAATTTGCAGCTTCGCAGGCTGTTCTATCGCCCCGATTGATCGGGGAGGAAAGTCCGGGCAATACAGGGCGCCATGCTTCTTAACGGGAAGGCGGGTGTAAACTCGCAGTAGTGTAACAGAAAATAACCGTCCCGATGAAAATCGGGATAAGGGTGAAAAGGTGGGGTAAGAGCCCACCGGTAGTCATGGCAACATGATTAGCCGTACGCCTCATGGATTGTAAGGCCAAATATATTACGAGTTCTTCGGAACACAGGGCTGCCCGCCCTGGTTTCGTCTGCCGAAAGGGGGGCGGAAGACGTAAGGGGTAGGCTGCAGGAGGCTGTTGGTGACAACCGTCCCAGATAAATGATAGAATGAAAAACAGAACCCGGCTTACAGGCCTGCGATTTTTTTACCCGTAGCATTGCATTCTCCAGAGAATAAAGAACTGCCCTGAATTCGTCTGAGCGAATGTCAATTGTGCTAAATGCAATATAATCAATGAATAAAGTTCAAAATATCTCAATTCTGGATTACACGTATCCCCTTCCTGAGGAACAAATAGCCTCTTATGCGCTCTCAGAAAGGGATCGGTCACGCCTGCTGATCTGGAGAAACGGGGTGATTTCCGATGAACAATTCTATAACCTTCCAAACTACCTTCCCGCCGGATCGATGCTTGTATTCAATAACACACAGGTAATCAGAGCCAGGCTGTTTTTCAGGAAAGAGACTGGCGCCAAAATCGAAATCTTCTGCCTCGAACCGCTTACACCTAAAGATTATGCCTTATCATTTTCTCAGACAGAACGCTGCCGCTGGAAATGTATTGTCGGTAACCTAAAGAAATGGAAAGATGAAATATTGGTCCAAACAATAACACTTTCAGGAAAAGAGGTAAACTTCAAGGCTGAAAAAATAAGAGCATTGCCAAATAATTCCTGCGAAATCGAATTCTGCTGGGATAATTCGGAACTTAATTTTGCCGACCTTCTGGAGGGTTTTGGAAATATTCCGATCCCCCCCTATCTCAACCGCGAATCGGAAGATGTCGACCTTTCCAGCTATCAGACTGTTTATTCCAAAATAAAAGGATCGGTGGCAGCCCCAACAGCCGGACTCCATTTTACCCCTGCCGTTTTTGGTGCCCTGGCACATAAAAATATAGATTGTGCAGAGGTTACCCTTCATGTGGGAGCCGGGACTTTCCAGCCGGTAAAATCAGATACCATTGGTGGCCACGATATGCATACCGAGCATTTTATCTTTTCCAAAGAACTTATCGATTGCATGGCAAATTTTAATGGCCAGGTAATTGCAGTCGGAACAACCTCCGTCAGGACGTTGGAAAGCCTCTATTATATCGGATGTAAGGTGATTGAAAATCCGCAAATCAATCCTGAATTGCTGCACATAAGCCAGTGGGATCCTTATCAGGAACCAAAGAGTTCCATTTCGCATAATGACGCATTTGAATCATTATCAGCCTATTTGGACCGCAATCGGCTTGCTTCTCTCACAAGTTCAACACAAATCATCATTGTGCCAGGATATAAATTCAAGGTAATCAGCGGCATGGTAACAAACTTTCATCAACCACAGAGCACCCTTTTACTCCTGATTGCCGCTTTTCTGGGCAATGACTGGAAGAGAATCTATGAGCATGCACTCAG
>CAIXCY010000101.1 GCA_903918045.1 uncultured Bacteroidia bacterium | reverse complement strand
TCTGGCTGGAGCACTGTCAGGCCTGTTCGGTTCCGGAGATTGCGAGCGTATTTAACCGTTCAGGAATTCAATATGATATCGTAACAGGTTACCTTCAGGATGAGGAGGCTTGGCGAGAGATTGGTACCTGGACAGAAGCGGCACGGGTTGCCAAAGCGCTGCGCAACAACCGGATGGGTGTTTTAGGCCACTATTATGGTGGAATGTTGGATGTTTACACCGATTTAACAAAGCAATCGGCTGTGTTTGGCAACCATATTGAACTGCTCGAGATGTGCGAACTTAAAAAATATCATGACGAGGCTACACAACAGGAAGTTCTCAGTAAAATAAAGGAGTTCAATGCTGCGTTTGACGTAGCACCGCAATGCGAATCATCCGAGATAGAACGGGCTGCCCGGACATCGGTAGCGCTCGACAAACTCATTGTAAAACGCGACCTTGGATCTATGGCTTATTATTACGAAGGTGAAGCGGGGAATGACTACGAAAACATTGTTACTTCTGTTATTGCTGGGAATACATTACTTACAGGCAAAAACATCCCGATTGCAGGTGAGTGTGAGGTAAAGAATGCCCAGGCGATGAAAATTATGGCCGAATTCGGCGCCGGCGGATCATTCTCTGAGTTTTACCTGATGGATTTTAAGGATGATGTGGTGATGCTTGGTCATGACGGACCTGCCCATTTGGCAATTGCAGAGGGACGTGTCAGGCTCGTTCCGCTACCTGTTTATCATGGAAAGCCGGGAAAAGGATTGTCGATTCAGATGTCTGTAAAGCATGGTCCTGTTACTTTACTGTCGGTGGTAGAAGGGAAGGATGGAATATTTTTGCTCGTGGCAGAAGGGGAATCGGTTGACGGACCAACCCTTGAAATCGGGAATACCAACAGTCGCTACCGTTTTTCAATCGGAGCAAAGAAATTCATGAATACCTGGTCCAGGCAGGGTCCTGCCCATCATTGCGCCATTGGGGTTGGACATATTGCAGATAAAATCGATAAATTAGGAAAGATCCTTGGAATTGAAACTGTCAGGATATGCTAATTCAAAACAATTGCATTTTAACTTTTCATTTTGAATTTATCCTATCTTTACCCAACTAATACTTCAAACTACCGCTAAAATTTTTAATTTCTCAACTATGAAACAGAATTATTTAGTCAATTCAATTGCAATTATTCTTATAATGACTCTCGTTATTGGATGCAAAAAGAAACCGGTATCTGAGGGTATTCAAACCTATGCCGAGTTGAAAAGTTTGTTTCTGGATCCCCCTTCAGAATATCGTTCGGCCCCATTGTGGGATTGGAATGATAAAATAACTGAAGCCGGTATTGACTTTCACATGAAAAAATTCAAGGAGGGTGGCCTGGGTGGCGTATTCATCCATCCACGTCCGGGTTTACTCACCGAATATATTTCTGAGGATTGGCATCACCTGTTCGATTATACGGTCAGGAAAGGGAAAGAACTTGGGATGAAGGTTTGGATTTATGATGAAAATTCCTATCCCAGCGGATTTGCAGGAGGTCATGTGCCTGCCCAGATGCCCGAGTCTTATAATCAGGGAACCGGCTTAAGTTGTGAAAAGCAGGAAATACTTAAAACCGACGCTTCAAAATATGAGGTTATCCTCAAATTCGACAATAACCAGTTTACTGACATTACCTCAACCAGAGAATCCTTCACCGGGAAGAAAGGTCTCTATTTTCTTTTCAAAAAAACATATGCCGAAAAATCTTACTGGTATGGAAATTTTCCTTATGTCGACCTGATCCATAAAGGGGTTACTGAGAAATTTATTGAGATTACGATGAAGGGTTACGAAAAATATGACAAGGATGAATTTGGGAAAACACTTATGGGAATCTTCCAGGACGAGCCAAATCTTGAGGCCGCAATGGGTCCCAATACCGCACTCAGGTGGACCTCCGACTTGTATTCTGAATTTCAAAAACGGTGGGGATACGATTTAAAAGTCAACCTTCCTTCCATTGTTTATGAAGTTGGGAACTGGAAAAAAGTGAGACACGACTATTACAATTTGCTGTGCGAGCTATTTGTTGAACGGTGGACAAAACCATATAGTAATTATTGTGCAGAACATCACCTGATGTTAACCGGACACTATTGGGAACACGGCTGGCCAATGCCGACAGATGGGTTTGACGAAGCCTCAAACTACATGTATCAACAGCAGCCCGGAGTGGATATGCTGGGAAATGAATATGTCCCTAACGGATTAGGAGGCCAATTTGGGAATACGCGCGCTATCCGTGAACTGCAGAGCACGGCGAACCAGGCAGGACACCGTCGCACATTAAGCGAAACTTACGGCGGAGCAGGGTGGGAGATCCCATTTTCGAACCTGAAAAAACTAGTGGACTGGCAGGGTGTTCTTGGAGTAAACTTTGTTAATCAGCATCTTGCTTATTACACACTCAAAGGGGTTCGCAAATTTGATTATCCGCCATCCTTTACCTATCACGAACCATGGTGGGAAAATTACAAGTCAATGGGCGATTACATTGGCCGGATTTCGATGGCTACTGCCTCAGGAGAGCAACTGAACAAGTCGATCGTACTCCAGCAGAATACAACCTCCTGGATGTATTTCAACCGCACAGATAAAAATACAATGCCCGATTCGATCCGGAAAACGTTTAAAAATTTTGTTTACCAACTCGAGCGAAACCATTATGAATATGACCTGGGTTCTGAAAACGTAATCAGATCAATCGGCTCCGTTAAGGATGGAAAACTCATTGTCGGAAAACGGGCTTATGAATTAATTGTAATTCCCGCCTTAATGCAGAACCTTGAAAAAAACACCTACATGATGCTAAAAGATTTCCTTGCTCAGGGTGGAAAAGTGTTATCCTTTGCCAGTGAGATCCCTTACCTCGATGGAACAGAGTCATCTGCCGTAAATGAACTAAAAAATTCATTCCCCGCTCAGTGGACAATGGCACAGCGTGCAGATGACCCAAAGGTCAAAAAATTATTTGCTTTATCCGATTTTTCGTTGGTGGAACCATCACCGGTTAAAGGTGAGCTTTATTATCAGCGCAGGATTATGGAAGATGGGCAACTTCTGTTTGTTGTAAATTCGGATACAGCTCAAAGCGTGGCTGCTAAAGTAAGTGCAAAGGGAAAAAGTCTCATAAAAATGGATTTAGCAACAGGAGAATGTTTCCAGGTACCTGTTATGGCAGAAAACGGACAACTCGTCTTCGAAATCACCCTCCCTCCTATTGGTAGCCGTTTATATTACCTGTCGGATAATAAATTATCTGAATCCCAACTGCCTGCTCCGGGTTTAACAGAGACACTGGTTTCCGGTTTAGGCGATCTTAAGATTCATCCTGAGGGTGAAAACGTTTTAGTCCTCGACTTTCTTGACCTTAAAACAAATAAGGTTAATATCAAAGAGACCTATTTTATGAAAGCAATGCATCTGCTGTTTGATTCAAATGGCTTTAAGATGGGAAATCCATGGCAGCATAAGATTCAGTATAAACAGCAATACCTGGCATTAGACACCTTCAAAGTCGATTCAAAGTTCGAGGTAAATTATCATTTTACGATAGGTGAAAATGCAGATTCTGAAACAATTAACAAACTCTCGGCAGTAGTTGAAAGACCTGAATTATGGGAGGTATTCATCAACGGTAAGAAAATTGAGAAGAGCGATAAATGGTGGATTGACCGCGAATTCTTTAAATTTCCCATTGGCGACAAGGTAAGGAAAGGTTCAAACCTTCTCACACTTAAGGCGCCCAAAATGTCTGTCTTTGCCGAACTAATGCCTGCCTATATCGTAGGAGATTTTGTTTTAAACCCACTAAAACAGGGATTTGAGATCTCAGGTGGAACAATCTCAAAATTGGGATCCTGGAAATCAATGGGCTATCCGTTTTTTGCACAAAAAGTTTCTTATAGCGGCAATTTTGATGGACTAAATGTCGGAGAGCAATATAAAGTAAAACTAAACAAGTGGAATGGCATCCTTTCCGAGGTTTATGTGAATGAGATAAAGGCAGGAACGATTGCCTATCCACCTTACGAATTAAATATCAGCAAATACCTTTCAAAAGATAAAAATGAAATCGCTGTAAAGGTTGTCGGAAGCTTAAAAAACACCTTTGGCTATTTCTATAAACCAAACAATCGGTGGATCAATGGTCCCGGTGATTGGGACACCGCACCTGAAAAGATCTCCGGAATTGAAAAATACTTTTTGATGGATTACGGCCTTACCGAGCCTTTTAGCCTGATCAAAATCAACTGATAATCAATTAATAACCATTTTAAATACAATCATGAAACAAACAAAAAAAACCAGATTTTCATCATCAGTAACCAGCGCTATTATTATTTTAACTATTGCTGTTTTTAGTTTCGAACCTTCTGCTTCAGCCGCCACAAAGGAAGGATCGAAATTCGCAGGAGTACAAATCGGTACGATAACCTACAGCTACCGCAGTATGAC
>CAIXCY010000100.1 GCA_903918045.1 uncultured Bacteroidia bacterium | reverse complement strand
GATTTATAAAGAATCTTTCCAACCATAAGAATCTCATTTAACTGACCAAATATTCGGTTAAATGTCTCCAGATTGTTTTGTACGATCTGCCTGCGGTAATTTAAAATTTCAACCTGCTTTTGCTTGTCATTGTTTAGCGAACTAAGCATCTCTTTAAACCGGGTTATAATCTCTTCACTCATGCCATGAGTCTGAAGTTCCGCCTTGTAATGATTAATATTCCCAATTATTACCCTGAGAGCCTGCATGACACCTTCAACATCATGATTCGCGACAGATTTTCTCAGCTGTTTAATCCCAAAATCGGACAATGAAAATGTATTATTAAGATTTGCCAGCATGATATATCCGGTCAAACGGTTTACCATCCCGATGATGATCTTATAGGTTTCACGAATTCTCTGTGTGATAATTTTAACCTCCAAGGTTTCGGATTGCGGCTGCATAAGCTTCATTGCATTTTGGATTGAGCTTTCGTATGCTGAAACATATTCCGGAGTAAATATTGGTGAATAGGCCGTGAAATCTACCTGGTCGCGCCGAAGGTTTATGCTGGAAAACATGCAAATGAATGGTAACTCTTCGTCCTTGCAACAGTAATAACGGATAGCCTGTTTTTCCATATTGTCATAATTAAATGATGAGTATTTTTTGTAAATAAAATCACACTCTCAAATATACAGAAAACAAGGCATTTTTAATAGTCCCTGAACGGGTAATTAGTAATTGGAAAGATCGAATTGTTTGATCGAAACTTTGTTTACTATTTTGGTGTTTAAGGCTTTGAGATTATTAATTGTTTCTGACTTAAATAATACGAGATGAAGACCTATATTTTAAAATTGCATATCACCTTTCTGGCGGAGTTGCCGGACGTGGCAAGGTTGCAATCAATTGCAGATGGGAATTATCTGCCTGATGAATTCTCAGTTATTGGGCAAACCATCTACCTGTCGTGCCCTAATGGTTATGGCAACACCAAATTAAGCAACAGCTTTTTTGAGCATAAACTCAAGGTAAAGGCCACCACCCGAAACCTCAAAACTTGTTCTGAACTTTTAAAAATGGCGGAATTACTTCAATTGAGAATGAATGCCTAACAGATAATTGAAGTCAGCGCTCACTTATTTTTAACTCTAATCCTCCAATATTTTCGTAATTTTGCCCGGTTGTCTGAAATATATCGACTTTGGAACTTAAAGAACTGTTAAATTATTACACCACCCACCCCTCGGTAAAGGGTTTACGCGAAATGGTTGCACAATCTGCAGCAACTAAAATTTCGCTTTCGGGACTATCCGGATCATCTTCATCGGTCGTTATGGCGGCTGCCTATGAGCTCAATCCGTTCAGCGCAATTGCAATATTGAACGACAGGGAAGAGGCCGCATACTTTTTTGATGACCTCAATGCGCTGGGGCTGGGTGAGAATGTTTTGTTTTTTCCTTCCTCATACCGCCGCAGTATTGTTCATGAAGTAATTGACAGTGAGAATATTATCTTCAGGACTGAAGTGCTGAATAAGCTGGCAATGAATGAGACAGGTTATTTTGTAATTACTTATCCCGAAGCAATCATGGAGAAGGTAATTTCAGGTGACGGGCTTGAAAAAAATACGCTTCATATCAAAAATGGGGAAAAACTCTCGATCTCATTTATTAACGAGGTATTGCACGAATATGGATTCGAACGGGTTGAGTTTGTTTATGAACCCGGTCAATATTCGGTTCGTGGCTCTATCGTTGATATTTTTTCATTTTCGAACGAAGACCCTTATCGCATTGATTTTTTTGGAGATGTGGTCGATTCGATCCGCACCTTCGATATCGAGGATCAGATCTCAAAGGAGGCGCTTACCCGGATCTCGATAATTCCCAATATCCAGGAGGGGCTGAAGGATGAAAACCGGGTTTCACTGTTTGAATTTCTCAATAAAAATGCAGTGATTGTGGCTCAGAGTTTTGCTTATGTTTCTTCTCAAATCAAAACTTTACATACAGAGGCGTCAGGAAGAATGGGCAGTGATGATACCAATACGCTTGTGATTGCGGGCAGTGAATTCAAACACGGTATCGATACCTTCAAATGCATCGAGTTCGGAGGGTCGAACTATTTTAAGTCAGGTGAGATCATTGCTTTCGACACTTCCAGACAACCGGTATTCAATAAGAACTTTGATCTCCTGGGGCACGATCTTAAATCAAACCGTAAAAAGGGATATCGCAATATACTGCTCACCTCGAGTCCCAAACAGATCGAACGGCTACATGCCATTTTTGACGACAAAGGTGATCCTCAGAAAATAGATTCTCTGCTATTTGCATTGAATGAGGGGTTTATCGATCATGATCTGAAACTGTGCTGTTATACAGATCACCAGATCTTTGAACGTTATCACCGGTTTAAACTCCGGTCAAAAAAATCATCGCGACAGGCCATAACCATTAAAGAGCTTAGCAAACTCCATCCGGGTGACTTTGTTGTCCATATCGATCATGGCGTTGGGAAGTTTGCAGGACTTGTAAAAACGGAGGTTAACGGCCATATCCAGGAAGCAATCAGATTGATTTACCGTGATAATGACTCCCTTTTGGTCAGTATCCACTCGTTGCACAGGATTGCCAAATATAAGGGGAAGGAGGGTCAGGAGCCTTCTATCAATAAACTTGGAACGGCAACCTGGCAGAATCTTAAGAATAAGACCAAGAGTAAGGTCAAAGATATTGCACGCGAGTTGATTGCCCTTTATGCCAAGCGTAAGATGGAGAATGGATTTGCTTTTTCGCCCGATTCGTACCTGCAAGAGGAGCTCGAGGCGAGTTTCATTTATGAAGATACCCCCGATCAGCTGAAGGCGACCTACTCGATAAAGGAGGACATGGAGAAACAAATGCCGATGGATCGTCTGGTATGTGGTGATGTAGGGTTTGGAAAGACTGAGGTTGCCATCCGGGCGGCATTTAAGGCTGTGGCTGACAGTAAACAGGTTGCGGTGCTTGTTCCCACGACAATTCTCGCCTTGCAACATTACAAGACTTTTTCGGCGCGGCTCAGGGATTTTCCGTGCAATGTGCAATATATCAGCAGGCTCAGACATGCTGCCGATGTAAAGAAGGTGCTGCAGGAGCTTTCGGAGGGGAAGGTTGATATCATTATTGGTACGCACAAGCTTATTGGGAAGGATGTGAAGTTTAAGGATCTGGGGCTGCTGATTGTCGACGAGGAGCAACATTTTGGTGTCGCTATCAAGGAGAAATTGAAACAGCTGAAGGCGAATATCGATACCTTAACCTTAACCGCGACCCCCATTCCTCGGACGCTTCAGTTTTCACTTATGGGTGCACGCGACCTCTCTATCATTAATACTCCTCCACCAAACCGTTATCCGATCAATACCGAACTAAGCTCATTTGACGAGGAGATTATTAAGGATGCCATTAATTATGAAGTGTCACGCGGAGGACAGGTGTTTTTCATTAATAACAGGGTTGGAAATATTCAGGATATCGCATTTTTGGTTAACCGGTTATGTCCCGGGGTTCGAACGGTAGTCGGTCATGGTCAGATGGAAGGGGATAAGCTTGAGAAGGTGATGTTTGATTTTGTAAATGGAGATTTTGATGTATTGGTTGCCACAACGATTATCGAATCGGGATTGGATATCCCCAATGCAAACACGATTATTATCAACAATGCCCAGAATTTTGGGCTCAGTGAACTACACCAGCTCAGAGGGCGTGTCGGGCGATCAAATAAAAAGGCGTTCTGTTACCTGCTGGCACCACCGCTTAATATGCTATCTACAGATGCCCGGCGAAGGTTGCAGGCCATTGAGGAGTTTTCTGAGATCGGTAGCGGATTCAGTATTGCAATGCAGGATCTCGATATTCGTGGCGCAGGTAACCTTTTAGGTGTGGAGCAAAGTGGTTTTATTGCCGATATCGGTTTTGAAGCTTACCACCGGATCTTAAATGAGGCGATGATGGAGCTCAAAAGCGGGGAGTTTCAGGATCTGTTTGAAGACCAGAATACCGAAGCGTCAGGCGCCTTCCTCGATATTAAATATGTAAATGATTGTAATATAGATACTGATCTTGAACTTCTTTTCCCCGATAAATATATTTCGAGTGTCTCTGAGCGGATGTTACTTTACCGTGAGCTCGACAATATGGAGAATGAAACGATGGTTGAGCTTTATGAGAAGGGGCTTATTGACCGCTTCGGACCAATTCCCAAATCGTCGCAGGAGCTTATCGACGTGGTGCGGTTGCGCTGGATGGCAATCTCATTGAATGTGGAGCGGATAATCCTCAAAGAGTCGCGCATGATCTGCTACTTGCCATCCGATCCTTCGTCAAATTACTATCAGACAGTCCATTTCCAGAAATTTATGCAATGGGTGGTACAGAATCCTTCGAAATGCAGGGTCAAGGAGGGGAAAGGGAAGCTCTCGGTTAATTTTACCGAAATAACCTCTGTTCGTAAGGCGGTAAATATGCTGACGCAAATCTCAGGAAGTGTAATTGTGGGTCTGCAATAAAAGCCTGACTGGAAGATTAGAAATCAATAAAATAGCTATACCAAAGTCAGGCCTTTTCAATAGAATTTAATTTGTCTTTTTCCTGGATTTATCAATAATATTTGATCTATAGTGATGCTTTAATCTTTTTAAAATTAGTATTAACGTTATGCTGCTACTCGCATGCAGGTTTTATTTACTAATTTCCTTAGCTGCAATATTTAAAACCTTTTAAATTCTTTTAGGGCGAGCAACGGAACCGTGCTTGCGTGTAGGAGCAATTATGGGTTGGTTTTCAGTCAATATAAGTTTCTTTTAAAACTGACTTTAACTCACTTATTTCGTAACTACTCAGGTCTTTATTACAATTTTTGACAAAAATCCGCGTCGGGTTAAAATTTCTAATTTTTCCTGAACTCGCCATGGCTAGCTTGCGGGGTGAATTTCTGTTTTGTTTTCGTGTGTCAGAGTGTCGCGGGG
>CAIXCY010000099.1 GCA_903918045.1 uncultured Bacteroidia bacterium | reverse complement strand
TGGTCACCCACGTTCACGTAAAGGATTACTTGCGAAAGGATTTAAAACCCGTTCGAAGAAGAAAGCTTCTACCAGGTATATCATTGAACGTAGGAAAAAGTAATCACTAATTATAAAAGAAAAGTAGATTATGAGTCGTTCGCTTAAAAAAGGCCCTTTTATTGACTTTAAGTTAGAGAAAAAAGTTCTGGTTCTGAATGAAGCAGATAAAAAGTCAGTCGTAAAAACGTGGGCAAGACATTCGATGATTTCTCCGGATTTTGTTGGCCACACAATCGCAGTACACAACGGGAATAAATTTATCCCTGTTTACGTTACTGAGAATATGGTTGGTCATAAATTAGGGGAATTTGCTCCTACCCGCACCTTCAGGGGACATGGCGGTAATAAAAAACGATAAGCCATGAACGGGGAAATGTATAATAGTAGTAAAAAGTACCAAGATGGGTTCTAGAAAAAAGAAAAGCGCTGAGTTGCTAAAAGAAGCAAAAGCCGCCAGATTTCAGGCTGTTCTGCACGATGTCCCAACTTCACCGCGCAAGATGCGCCTTGTTACCGATATGATTCGTGGAATGGCGGTAAATCGTGCACTTGACGTTCTGAAGTTCTCCTCGAAAGAGGCTTCACGCAGAGTAGAGAAACTCCTTCTTTCGGCTATTGCCAACTGGCAAGCTAAAAATGAGGGGGTTAGACTCGAAGAAAGCAACCTATACGTGCAGGAAGTTTTTGTGGATTCTGCCCGCATGCTAAAAAGGTTACGTCCTGCTCCGCAGGGTCGCGGTCACCGGATTCGCAAGCGTTCGAATCACGTAACTGTCCGTTTGGCAAGTAAAAATGTTGTAGAAGAAAATACCAAATAATAGTATGGGACAAAAAGTAAATCCGATTTCAAATAGGCTTGGAATCATTAGAGGATGGGATTCCAACTGGTTCGGAGGTAACGATTATGGTGATAAACTGGTCGAAGACCACAAAATCAGAGGTTATCTGAATGCCAGGCTTTCAAAGGCAAGCATATCAAGGATCATCATTGAGCGCACCTTGAAGCTTATTACCATAACTGTTCACACTTCAAGACCCGGTATTATTATTGGTAAAGGTGGCCAGGAGGTTGATAAACTTAAAGAAGAGCTTAAGAAGATCACCAAAAAAGAGGTTCAGATCAATATTTTTGAGATCAAACGCCCCGAATTGGATGCTCAGATTGTAGCCAGTAATATTGCCCGCCAGGTGGAAGGCAAAATTGCCTACCGTCGTGCCACTAAAATGTCGATTGCTTCTACCATGAGAATGGGTGCTGAAGGGATTAAAGTTCAGGTCTCAGGACGTCTGAACGGCGCCGAAATGGCCCGCTCGGAAATGTACAAGGACGGAAGAACACCTTTGCACACACTTAGAGCCGATATCGATTATGCACTTGCTGAAGCGTTGACAAAGACAGGTCTGATTGGTGTTAAAGTTTGGATTTGCCGTGGCGAGATCTACGGTAAACGCGACCTTTCTCCAAATGTCGGACAATCTGTACAGCAGCAACGTGGACCAAACCGCCCTGCAGCCGAACATGGTAAAGGTGGGTTTAAAAAACGTAAAAAGTAATCATCGACAAAGCTAAAAAAGATGTTACAACCGAAAAAAGTAAAATTTAGAAGAGTACAAAAGGGCAAACTGAAAGGAAACGCGCAGCGTGGAAATCAGTTATCATTTGGTTCTTTTGGTATAAAATGCCTGGAAACAGCATGGATCACCGGCCGCCAGATTGAGGCAGCCAGGGTCGCGGTAACGCGGCATATGCAGCGTCAGGGTCAAATTTGGATTCGTATATTTCCTGATAAACCAATTACCAAAAAGCCTGCAGAGGTTCGTATGGGTAAAGGAAAGGGTGCTCCTGAAGGTTTTGTTGCAACCGTTACACCGGGACGCATCATCATCGAAGTGGAAGGGGTTCCATTCCTGCTTGCAAAAGAGGCATTACGTTTGGCAGCTCAAAAATTGCCAATTACTACCAGATTTGTTGTTAGACGCGATTTTGTTGAATCTTCAATTATTGAATAATGAAAAATTCTGAGATCATAGAATTAACAACAGCTGAAATCATCGAAAAGATTTCTATAACAAAAGAAGAGTATATCCGTATGTGCTTAAACCACAGCGTAAATCCTCTTGAGAATCCGATGAAGATACGGTTTACCCGCAAAAACATCGCTCGCCTGAATACTGAATTACGTAAACGTCAACTTGAAAATTAATTATGACTATGGAAACCAGGAATCTAAGGAAAGAGCGTATTGGTGTTGTTGTCAGTGACAAAATGGAAAAAACCATTGTCGTAGCAGAAAAAGGAAAAGAAAAACATCCTATTTACGGTAAATTCGTAAACAGGACTACCAAATTCTATGCACACGACGAAAAGAACGACTGCAACATCGGGGATACGGTATTAATAATGGAAACACGCCCACTGTCGAAACAGAAGGGCTGGAGATTAGTTAAAATTTTAGAAAGAGCGAAATAAGCCATGATACAGCAAGAATCACGTTGTACAGTCGCAGATAACAGCGGTGCAAAAGAAGCTTTGGTAATCCGTGTTTTAGGAGGTACCCGCAAGCGCTATGCCACTGTTGGAGACAAAATTGTCGTGACTGTTAAAAATGCCCTGCCTGGAAGCGATATGAAAAAGGGGACGGTTTCGAAAGCAGTTGTCGTGCGCACTTCCAAAGAGGTACGCCGGGCTGACGGATCTTATATCCGTTTCGACGATAACGCAGTTGTGTTACTTAACGCTGCCGGTGAGATGCGGGGAACCCGTATTTTCGGCCCGGTAGCCCGCGAGTTACGCGACAATTTCATGAAGATCGTCTCATTAGCTCCTGAAGTACTTTAATCTATTCAGACTATGCAGAAAAAGTTACACATAAAAAAAGGAGACACTGTAGTGGTAATTTCAGGCAACTCAAAAGGTCAGTCCGGAAAAGTCCTTGAAGTTGTTCGTGAAGACGAACGCGCTATTGTGGAGGGGGTTAATCTGGTGTCTAAGCATACCAAACCCAACGCTAAAAGTCCTCAGGGTGGTATCATCAAACAAGAAGCTACAATTCATGTTTCAAATCTGATGTTAAAGGACCCTAAATCAGGTAAACCAACCCGTATTGGTCGACGCCTTGACGCTAAAGGAAAATTAGTTCGCTATTCAAAAAAATCAGGGGAGGAGATTAAATAATGGCTCATATACCTACTTTAAAGCAGAAGTTTCGCGACGAGATTGTTCCTGTTTTGCAAAAAGAATTCGGATACAAATCCGTCATGCAGGTTCCTTCACTCGAGAAAATCATAATCAACCAAGGTGTTGGTTCTGCTATTGCCGATAAAAAAATCATGGAGGTTGCAATCGAGGAATTGACTACAATCACCGGACAAAAGGCAGTTACTACATTATCCAAAAAGGATATTGCCAACTTTAAGCTTCGTAAAAAAATGCCTATCGGCGTTAGGGTTACCCTTCGTGCCGATAAGATGTACGAATTTCTGGAGAGGCTTGTAAGTATTGCACTCCCCCGTATTCGTGATTTCAAAGGAATTTCAGATAAATTCGACGGACGTGGAAATTATACACTTGGTGTTACCGAGCAAATCATTTTCCCTGAAATCGTTTTGGATAAAGTAACCAAAATGAACGGTTATAATATCACCTTTGTTACTACCGCCAATACTGACGAAGAGGGCTATGCGCTACTTAAGAATTTTGGATTACCTTTCAAGAACGCTAAAAAGAATTAATTGATATGGCTAAAGAATCATTAAAAGCCCGCGAAGTTAAACGCGCTAAGCTTGTTGAAAGGTATGCAGAGAAAAGAGCCCGTCTTAAAGCTGAAGGAGATTACATCGGAATGAGTCAGTTGCCACGCAACTCGGCTGCAACCCGTTTGCACAATCGCTGTAAGCTGACCGGTCGTCCTAAAGGATATATGCGCCAGTTTGGCGTTTCGCGTATTCAATTCCGCGAAATGGCATCTGCCGGATTAATTCCCGGAATTAAAAAAGCTAGTTGGTAATCGTTTAAATTTTTTACAAAATGACGGATCCTATTGCAGATTATCTAACCAGACTTCGTAATGCCATTAAGGCAAAACATAAAGTCGTGGAAATACCTGCTTCGAACATTAAAAAAGAGATTACCAAAATTCTGAAGGAAAAAGGGTATATTCTTAATTACAAATTCGACGAAGAGGTAAACTATCAGGGAAGCATTAAAATCGCCCTGAAATATCATCCTGCCGATGGTACCTCAGCGATCAAATCGCTGAAACGTGCGTCTAAACCTGGTCTTCGCAAATATTGCGATACAGATAATGTACCACGTGTATTAAACGGCCTGGGTGTGGCTATCATCTCAACTTCCAAAGGTGTAATCACCGACAAGGAAGCCAAAGATTTGAATGTAGGTGGGGAAGTTTTATGTTATGTTTATTAATTAAGGAGGAATTACAATGTCAAGGATAGGAAAACTACCAATTGAAGTCCCTGCCGGAGTTACAGTAAACGTAACCAAGGAGAATGTGGTAACCGTAAAGGGGCCACTTGGAACACTTTCTCAGAAGGTTGATCCCGACCTGGAAATTGCTATCGAAGCAACACAGGTTTTGGTTAAACGCCCTACTGAACAAAAACGTCACCGTGCCATGCACGGGTTGTACCGCTCACTTCTGAACAACATGGTTGTTGGAGTGTCTAAGGGTTATGAGGTTAAACTTGAACTCGTTGGAGTAGGTTACCGTGCGGAATCACAGGGTCAGATCTTGGATTTGGTTCTCGGATTTTCTCACCATACTTATTTACAGATTCCTGCCGAAGTTAAAGTTCTTGCAGTTACGGACAAACGTGCCAATCCGATCATCACACTCAACAGCGCCGACAAGCAATTGATTGGTCATGTTGCAGCCAAGATCAGATCATTCCGTTTGCCGGAGCCGTATAAAGGGAAAGGTGTTAAATTTGTTGGCGAGAAACTTCGTCGTAAAGCTGGTAAGACGGCTTCTAAAAAATAATTGACTTTATAAGTTATGGCTCTCACAAAATTAGAAAGAAGAGAAAGAATCCGCAAACGAATCAGAAAAGTAGTTTCCGGAACGAACGGGGTTCCCCGCTTAAGTGTTTATCGCAGCAATACACAAGTCTATGTGCAATTTGTTGACGATGTAGCGGGAAAAACCTTATTGTCAGTTTCTTCATTGAATAAGGATATTGTTGCTGCTGCAGGGAACAAAACAGAAAAGGCTGCCCTTGTTGGTAAACTTGCTGCTGAAAAGGCTCTTGCTGCGGGTATCAGTGTTGTTAAATTTGACCGTGGAGGTTATTTATATCATGGGCGTGTGAAGGCAGTTGCTGAAGCGGCACGTGAAGGAGGTTTAAAATTCTAAGCATTATGGCGAAAAATATTAAAAAAGTTAAAACCAGCGATCTCGAGCTTAAAGATCGGTTAGTAGCAATTAACCGCGTCACAAAAGTCACCAAAGGGGGTAGAACATTCAGCTTTTCAGCTATCGTCGTTGTAGGCAACGAAGACGGAATTGTAGGCTGGGGTCTTGGTAAAGCCAGTGAAGTAACAGCAGCTATCGCCAAGGGCGTTGATGCTGCTAAGAAAAACCTCGTGAAAGTTCCCGTTATTAACGGAACTATCCCTCACACACAGGAAGCTAAATTCGGCGGAGCTAACGTTCTGCTAAAACCTGCCTCTTCCGGTACAGGAGTTAAGGCCGGTGGTGCTATGCGCGCTGTACTCGAAAGTGTCGGCGTACATGATATTCTGGCTAAATCAAAAGGATCGTCTAACCCTCACAACCTGGTGAAGGCTACATTTGCAGCATTGCTCGAATTGCGCGATGCCTATACTGTAGCTGAACATCGTGGTGTAGCGCTGGATAAAGTGTTTAACGGATAATTTAATAGAAAAAATGGCAAAGATTCGTATTACACAATGGAAGAGTGCTATAGGCGCTACTAAATCTCAGAAGAAGATAATGGCATCGCTCGGGTTAGGAAAGTTAAACCGTCCGGTTGAACACCAGGCTGTTCCCGAAGTTTTAGGTATGGTAAGAAAACTACAACACCTTTTAAGGGTTGAAGAAGTTAACGAATAATATTCTTTAGATATGGAATTGCATAATTTAAAACCTGCCGAAGGTTCCACCAAGAAAGAGAAACGTATTGGCCGCGGACAAGGTTCCGGTCATGGCGGTACATCTACCCGCGGACATAAGGGAGCTAAATCCAGGTCAGGTTACAAATCGAAACGGAGCTTTCAGGGTGGTCAGATGCCACTGCAGCGTACCGTGCCTAAATTCGGTTTTAGAAACGTGAATAGGGTTGAATATAAAGGTGTCAATCTTAGTTCTTTACAATTATTGGCTGAACAAAGCAGCCTGACAATTATCGATTTTCAAACCCTTCAGGACGCAGGTTTTGCCGGGAAAAACGATAAAGTCAAAATTCTTGGTAAAGGAGAACTGAATTTAAAACTGAATGTAACAGCTCATGCCTTCTCAAAAAGCGCGAAAGAGGCTATTGAGAAACTTGAAGGAACTACAGAAATACTTTAAACCGCATGAAAAAACTAATCGAGACTCTTAAGAACATCTATAAAATTGAGGATTTAAGATCACGGCTTGGATTAACACTCTTGCTCCTTGCGGTTTACCGCTTCGGATCTTTTGTAATTCTTCCCGGTATCGATCCAAATCCTGCAAATTTTGAATCGTTAAGAAGTCAGACTTCTGACGGGATTCTTGGATTATTAAACATGTTCTCCGGAGGTGCCTTTTCCAATGCTTCTATCTTTGCGTTGGGAATCATGCCTTATATCAGTGCCTCGATCGTAATCCAACTTATGGGTTTCGCCGTTCCCTATATTCAGCGTCTTCAAAAAGAGGGTGAATCAGGACGTCGTAAAATCAACCAGATGACCCGCTACCTAACGGTCATCATTCTGGTTTTTCAAGGTTGGGCGTATCTTGCAAATCTCCGTTTCCAATTACCAGAATCGGCGTTTGTTATGGGAACATTCTCTTTTAATGTAAGTTCGACGATTGTATTGGCTGCCGGTTCCATGTTTATCATGTGGCTGGGAGAACGTATAACCGACAAGGGTATTGGGAACGGAATCTCAATGATCATCATGATTGGTATCATTGCGCGTCTCCCACACTCACTGGTTCAGGAGTTTGCCAGCAGATTGGCGGAACAAGGAAAGGGGTTCATCATGATCATTATCGAAATGGTTATCTTCCTCTTTGTAATCGCAGCCACAATTCTTTTAGTTCAGGGAACCCGTAAAGTTCCTGTTCAATATGCCAAAAGAATAGTAGGTAATCGTCAGTACGGCGGTGTTCGTCAGTATATCCCTTTGAAAGTTAATGCTGCTGGAGTAATGCCAATCATCTTTGCCCAGGCAATTATGTTTGTCCCTATCAGTCTTGCAGGATTATTTGGTTCTGAAACAATGAGCCGAATGATGTCATCATTTTCTGATTATACGGGATTTGCTTACAACATTACAATGTTCCTGATGGTAATTGTCTTTACCTATTTCTACACTGCCATTACGGTTAATCCTAACCAGATGTCAGACGATATGAAAAAGAACGGAGGATTTATCCCTGGAATCAAACCCGGAAAAAGAACTTCTGAGTATCTTGATACTGTAATGTCGAGAATTACCTTGCCGGGATCTATCTTTCTCGGATTAATCACTATACTTCCTGCATTTGCAATGGGGCTGGGTGTTAATTCCGGGTTTGCTCATTTCTTTGGTGGGACTTCTCTGCTGATCCTTGTTGGTGTTATTCTTGATACACTTCAACAGGTAGAGAGTCACTTATTGATGCGCCATTACGACGGACTGTTAAAATCAGGCCGGATTAAAGGGCGTACAGGAGCTTAAATTGTCAACCTCCCTGTAAAATGGAGGGTTTACTTTTCGCTTTTTCAATTGCTAGTTAGCTGAAAAGCATTATATAATCGGAGTTAGTTCAAATGAACGAATTATTCTGATGCGTTCTGTGAAAGATTTTTGAGAATCAACGTGTGTTTGTGTATCGTATTTCAGGTTCTTTACACCTCTTTAAAACAACTGAAGAGGTGTAAAGAACGGAAATTGTTTTTTAATGATTGTTTGCCATTTATCTGCTGGCAAAACAAGCGCGGCAAAGCGAAACCTTTGGTACATTTTTGGTATCGATGTCGGTATACAAACAGACAAGTTATTTGCGTAACTGATTTCTCACAGATCTTGTGGACGTTTATTGAACCGCCTTCCGGGCGGAAAGTGAGAGTTTACAGGTCTTCAACTGATTACAAAATTTTGGAGAAGTAATAAGTTTCTATGTCAAAACAAGCATTTATAGAACAGGACGGAACCATAATTGAAGCATTGTCGAATGCAATGTTTCGGGTAGAATTACAAAATGGTCATGTGATCACAGCCCATATTTCGGGTAAGATGCGGATGCACTATATCAAGATTCTTCCCGGTGACAAGGTAAAAGTTGAAATGTCTCCTTACGACTTGAGCAAAGGGAGGATATCTTTCAGATACAAAAATTAAAACGTAGGAATATGAAAGTAAGGGCATCTATTAAAAAACGTAGTGCAGATTGTAAGATTGTCAGCCGTAAAGGGCGTCTCTACGTTATCAACAAAAAAAATCCCAAGTTTAAACAACGTCAGGGATAATATGTTAATTTTGTAAGATTTTTAATTCGTATAAGAATATGGCTCGTATAGTTGGCGTAGATATACCGAATAATAAGAGGGGCGAAATCGCCTTGACTTATATTTATGGGGTAGGCCGTAGCCGCTCACAATTGATTTTTGAGAAAGCTGGCGTTGATAAAAATATCAAGGTTAGTGACTGGAATGATGAGCAGCTAGGGGCAATTCGTAAGGTAATTACGGAAAGTTACAAAGTAGAAGGCGAATTACGGTCTGAATATCAGATCTCTATTAAGCGATTAATGGATATCGGATGCTACCGTGGTATTCGTCATCGTATCGGATTACCGGTTCGTGGGCAAAGTACAAAAAACAACGCCAGGACACGTAAGGGTAGGAAGAAAACAGTTGCAAATAAGAAAAAAGCCACTAAATAATTGTAAGTAGCAATGGCAAAAAAGACTGGAGTTTCAAAGAAAAGAGTCGTTAATATTGAACCTGTTGGACAGGCTCACGTATCATCCTCTTTTAATAATATCATCATTTCGATGACAAATAACAATGGGGAAGTGATTTCCTGGTCATCAGCTGGTAAAAAAGGGTTTAGAGGATCTAAAAAGAATACTCCCTATGCAGCACAAACTGCATCGGAGGAGTGTGCTAAAACAGCTTTCGATCTTGGATTACGCAAAGTAAAGGTTTTCGTTAAAGGACCGGGAAACGGGCGTGAGTCTGCTATTCGGGCAATGGCAAATGTTGGAATTCAGGTAACTGAAATTGTTGACGTTACACCATTACCACATAATGGATGTCGTCCTCCTAAACGTCGTCGTGTATAATTAATAGGTACTTTTAAACGTAAAATCACATGGCAAGATATATTGGTCCAAAATCCAAGATTTCAAGAAAATTCGGGGAGGCAATTTATGGCCCCGATAAAGCTTTTGAGCATAAAAACTTCCCTCCGGGTATGCATGGAAACAGCAAACGCCGGAAAAAAGTTTCAGAATATGGAACTCAGCTGAAAGAAAAACAAAAGGCAAAATACATGTATGGTGTACTTGAACGTCAATTCCGTAACCTCTTTGAAAAAGCACATTCGCACAAGGGAGTTACCGGTACCGTTCTTTTACAACTTCTTGAAAGCCGTCTGGATAATGTAGTTTATCGCCTGGGTATTGCACCTTCACGCGCTGCTGCACGCCAGTTGGTCTCTCATAAACACATAGTTATTAACGGATCTGTTGTAAATATCCCTTCTTATACATTACGCCCGGGTGAAGTGGTTAGTGTTCGCGAAAAATCAAAATCGCTAATCGCGATTACCGATTGTCTCGCTACACAACGCCATAACAAATTTCCTTGGCTTGAATGGGATGGCGAAGCCAAATCTGGCAAATTTCTGAATGTTCCTGGCCGTGAAGAGATTCCGGAAAACATCAAGGAACAATTAATCGTCGAATTATATTCGAAATAAAAATAATATTTAGGTTTATGGCAATTTTAGCTTTCCAGAAGCCGGATAAGGTGATAATGATAGAGTCGGACAATCGGATTGGAAAATTCGAATTTCGTCCGCTTGAACCTGGGTACGGTATTACTATCGGTAATGCACTTCGCAGGATTTTATTGTCGTCGTTAGAAGGGTACGCAATCACAACGATCAAAATAGAAGGGGTGGAGCATGAATTCTCCACAATCCCCGGTGTAATAGAGGATGTAACCGAAATGATCCTTAATTTGAAACAAATCCGTTTCAAAAAGGTAGTTGATGACTTCGACAACGAAAAAGTTTCTGTGACTATTTTTGGTCAGGATACCTTTAAAGCCGGAGACATCAATAATTTCATTACGGGATTCAGGGTGCTTAATCCTGAATTGTTGATCTGTAATATGGAACCCGACGTTAAACTTCAGATTGAACTTTCAATCGAAAAAGGACGTGGATATGTTCCAGGGGTTGAGAACAAGCCTTCCGAAGAGGAATTTGGCGTTATCCCGATCGATTCGATCTTTACACCAATAAAAAATGTTAAGTATGATATCGAGAACTATCGCGTAGAACAAAAAACGGACTACGAGAAACTGCTCATCGAAATCACGACTGACGGATCTATCTATCCTAAAGATGCCTTGAAGGAAGCAGCTAAAATCTTGATTTATCATTTTATGCTTTTCTCCGACGAGAAAATTACCCTCGATTCTGATGAGAAATTCGCTAACGAAGAGTTTGATGAAGAAATTCTCCACATGCGTCAGCTTCTAAAGAATCGCCTGGTCGATCTGGATCTGTCAGTTAGGGCTCTTAATTGCCTCAAAGCTGCCGATGTTGATACCTTAGGGGAATTGGTGACTTATAATCGTAACGACTTATTGAAATTCCGGAATTTTGGAAAGAAATCACTAACCGAACTAGACGATTTATTGGTTAACCTCGGTTTAAGTTTTGGGATGGATATCAGTAAGTATAAATTAGACAAGGAATAATAGCAATGAGACATAGAAAAAGTTTCAATCATTTAGGTAGAACCAGTTCTCATCGTCATGCGATGTTGGCAAATATGGCAAATTCACTGCTCCTCCATAAAAGGATTAGTACAACACTTGCCAAGGCCAAAGCATTACGGGTTTATGTGGAACCGATCCTTACCCGCGCTAAAAGTGATACAACTCACAATCGACGCGAAGTGTTTAGCCTGTTGCAAAGCAAAACCGTAGTTACTGAACTTTTCAGGGATATTGTAATTAAAATCGGGGATCGCCCGGGAGGTTATACCCGTATTTTGAAAGTTGGTAACCGTCTTGGGGATAATGCCGAAATGTGCATCATCGAACTGGTAGACTATAACGAAAATATGTTATCTACCAGCAAAAAAGAAGCAGGCAAAAAACGCAGATCCAGAAAAAAATCTGATTCACCGGTCGCTGAAGCTCCTAAAAAGGAAAATATAGCTCCTGTGGCTGAAAAAGTAACAGAAGAAGCTCCCGAATCAGGTGCTGAAACTGAGGAGAATGCTGAATAATTAAGTTTATTATATTAAAAAGGGCAACGAACGTTGCCCTTTTTTTAGCTCTTTTTTTTAATTTTCTATAACCTTTTTCCTTTCTTTTTGTTAAAATATGAACAATGGTCTATTTTAGACTAATTCTTTGCAAATAATACATATATTTGAAAAAAACTATTTGAAAAACTATTTGAACTTAGATGGACTACATTAAGAAAAAACTTCTGGAAAAAGGGGTGCAGGAGCGCGCAGTTGTTAAACGACTAATCAGTGAATTCGGCAATGTTGTTGTCGAAGATGTTAATATTGATCAGATTCTAACCGGGATGAAGGGGATGACCAGTTTATTGACGGTCACCTCAAAACTTGACCCTGAAAATGGAATAAGATACCGTGGTTATTCAATTGGCGAATTGCAGGATCTCTTACCTAAAAATACTCCTGATGGTGAACCATTACCTGAAGGACTTTTTTATCTGATGTTGCTGGGGGAATTGCCAACTCAGCATGACGTTGAGTTCTTAAGTAAAGAATGGTATAACCGTAGCCATGTACCATACCATGTTATAAAGGTCCTGGAGGCAATGCCGACAACCGCTAAACCGATGACTCAGTTTAGCACAGGTATTATTTCAATGGCTACTGATTCTATTTTCCAAAAAGCACACAGAGCTGGAATTAGCAAAAACGATTACTGGGATACAACCTATGAAGATGTCATGAATCTTATAGCACGTCTTCCTGTTATTGCTGCATATATTTATCGTCGCAGTTTTAAAGATGGTAGTTTTATCGAACCGGATAGGGACCTCGACTGGGCCGCAAATTTTGCCCATATGATGGGGTACGATGACGAGGAGGTTTACCGATTATTCCGGATGTACATGAATATTCATGCCGATCATGAAGGTGGCAACGTATCTGCACACGCTACTCATCTTGTGGGTTCAGCGCTTAGTAATCCGTATTACTCCTATGCTGCGGGGATGCTTGGTCTTGCTGGTCCGCTCCACGGATATGCCAACCAGGAGGTGATGTTCTGGATCTACGAAATGATTAAGGAGATTGGTGATAACCATGAAGAAACAGTCATTCGGGAAAAAATTGAAGCTTATGTTCGTAAAACAATCTCTGAAGGGAAGGTAATTCCTGGATATGGTCATGCTGTTTTGCGCGTAACTGATCCTCGCTTCACTGCACAACAACAGTTCGCTGAAAAATATGTAAAGGATGACAAGCTAATAAATATTGTAAACATGCTTTATGATATTGTTCCTCCGATTTTGAAATCGTTGGGCAAGGTTAAAAATCCATGGCCAAATGTGGATGCATTCTCCGGTGCTCTGCTTCAGCATTATGGTATTGATGAGTATTTCTTCTACACAGTTATGTTCGGAGTTAGCCGTGCCTTGGGTGTTTTATCTCAATTAGTATGGGACAGGATGTATAATTTACCTTTGGAAAGACCTTCTTCTGAGACCCTTGAGTGGTTTAAGGGGAAAGCTGGAATTTAATTGGGTAATTCAAACATAAAAAATGGGGGCATTAGTCCCCTTTTTTATGTTTGAATTTTTCTTATTTAAAAGGTTTTAAGTAAAATATTGTAGATCTGAAATTGTGAATCTATCAGAGACTTTTATAACTTTAATCATAGGTTTTAAAATTATTGATAAGTATATTGAGGCCCTTATTCACCTAAAAAAGCGGCACAATGAAAAGCATTAAAGGATCCAAAACGGAGCAAAATTTACTAAAGGCATTTGCTGGGGAATCACAGGCCCGTATGAGATATGATTATTTTGCCAAGCAGGCCAGGAAAGAGGGTCTGGAACAAATCGCTGCCATTTTTGATGAAACTGCTCTAAATGAACGGGAACATGCCAAACGGTTTTTTAAATTTCTCGAAGGTGGACCGGTTGAAATTACGGCTACCTATCCTGCAGGAGTAATTGGAACCACACTTGAAAATCTCAAGGCGGCAGCTGAAGGGGAAAACGAGGAGTGGACTTCTCTTTACCCTGAATTTTCCAAAATAGCAACAGATGAGGGATATCATGAGGTGGCTGCTGCTTTTAAATTAATCTCCAGGGTGGAAAAGGCCCACGAAGAACGATACAATACCCTCTTTTCTAACCTTGAGAACGGCAAAGTTTTCGAAAGGGACGGAAAAGTTGTCTGGAAATGCCGAAACTGCGGTTACCTTCACGAAGGAACTAAACCACCCTTGAATTGCCCGGCTTGTCTTCATCCACAATCCTATTTTGAAATTAAAGAATCCAATTACTAAACTTTTTTTCTGAAATGGCATAGGTGTCCAGTGGAAAAGAGACTTATATAACACTTTCTTTTCCGGTGATATTTAGTTGTAGTTCTAGCATAGCTTTGGGTTAACTTGATTATTTTTAGTATTTTATTTCTAACTGATATAAGGTCTGGGAAAGTTTTTTTCTTAGGCCTTTTATCATTTATCAAATATATGATTATTCCGTTCGAATATTCGTATTTATCAGATAGTCAATTTAATACAAGGATTGTAAATTATTATTATTTATATTTGCCCCACTAATTAAAAAAGAATCATATGAAAAAATTAATTGTATTTGCGGGGATTTTATTGTATTGTAGTCAGGCTTTTGCTGGAGGCTTGCTAACGAATGGCAATCAAAGTGCGCAATATATCAGGATGTTATCGCGAAATGCATCTATTTCGCCGGATGCAGTCTATTTTAATCCTGCAGGACTTATGCTTATGGATAATGGCTTTTATATCAGCGTTCAAAGTCAGAGTCTGTTTCAAACTAAATCTGTGCAAAGTGGATTTCCCTTGCTCAATACCGGGAAATTTGATGGAACTTTAACTGCCCCAATCTTTCCTACAGCATATGCAGTTTACAAAAGGGATAAAGTAGCTTTCTCACTCGGGTTCGGCCCCAACAGCGGTGGCGGAAGCGCCGATTTTGGAAAAGGACTACCCTCTTTTGAGAAGGAAATCTCCACACTCCCTTATAACTTATCTGATTTAAGTAAATTAGGCCTGAACGTGAAGGGGTATAGCGCAGATTTAAGCTTTAACGGCAAATCCGTTTATTGGGGAATTCAGGGTGGCGTATCAGTTAAAGTTAACGAGATTTTTTCAGTATATGGGGGATTACGTTATGTTCCTGCAACAAATAAGTACACCGGATATGTGAAAAATATTTCAGTCGGTGTAAACGGAACATTTAAAAACGCTGCAACTTTTCTTGGAACAGATGTTACTGGTGTTTTAAAGGGATTGGCGGGACAATCTTCAGCTGCAGCTGCGGGGGTGCAACCATTGATATCAGGAGGAGCAGGATCCTATACCCTTGCGACCATTCAGGGCGCCGGATATATGAGCGCTGCTGATCGTACCAAAATAGAGCAGGGGTTAATGCAAATTGCCGGTTTAACGCAAAACCAGATCGATCATATGAACGTAACTCAGATACAGGGCGCCTTTGTCGCTGGGGCAACTATGCTAAATGGTCAGGCAGCTGTTATGACAGCTACAGCCGCTCAGCTTCTGGATAAGAATGTGGATGTCACTCAAACAGGCGCTGGTATAACGCCAATAATCGGAATTGATATTAAACCGACAAAGAACCTCAATATTGGTATTAAATATGAGTTTATGACTAGTTTGACCCTCACCAATAAAACGAAGGTTGATGGAACCGGACTATTCCCAGATAAAAAGCAAACCGGAAGTGATGTTCCTGCAGTGTTTTCAATCGGAGTAGATTATAAAGTGTCGAAATTTACCTTCTCAGGTTCATTCAACCACTACA
Source organism: uncultured Bacteroidia bacterium (assembly GCA_903918045.1). Taxonomy (GTDB): domain Bacteria; phylum Bacteroidota; class Bacteroidia; order Bacteroidales; family Prolixibacteraceae; genus JAAFHB01. Next base: position 7,913 of record CAIXCY010000099.1, on the reverse strand, counting down.
ATGACAAAGGGGTAGACTGGGGAATGAATATCTACGATGAACCACGTGTAATTGACCATAATACCTGGGAATTTGCATTGGGAACTCAATACCAGCTTACAAAAATGGTTGCGATTAGCTGTGGCTACCTGCGCACAAACATGGGGGTGTACCCGCAATTCCAGAGTGATTTTAGCTACTATAACAATACTGCTAATACTTTTGGTGGCGGTTTTGAATTTAAACTAACTCCAAAATTCACTGTTGATGCTGGTGTGTTATATACCAAATACAAAGACGCTACTAAAGATTTTCAGCCCAAAATGTATAATGCATACTCAGCAGCTGCCTATTCTGAAACCTATTCCAAACATAACCTGGGTTTTGCAATAGGTCTTGGTTATCATTTTGGTGGCTTATAATTCCTGGTGTTTAAAGGATAGATTAGGACTCCCACAATACTCAAAAAGAAGCGCGATCATTTTGACCGCGCTTCTTTTTATTTCTATCCTGCATCAGAACCAGGAGTTGGTAATTGTAGTGGTTATTCCCGGTTATGCACAACAAAGGAGTGAGTGACAGCCATCGCTTTACGGTAAACTGCTGACACACCGCAATATCGTTCGTGTGAAAGATTAATTGCTTTTTCAAGCTTATCCTCAGGGAGATCCTTACCCCAGAATTCATAAATGATGTGCATGCTCGTATAGTGAATTGGCTGCTCTTCCGATTGCTCAGCCTCTACTTTAACATCAAAATTATCTAACTCAACCCGCATTTTCTTCAGGATCGAGATGACATCCATTGCGGTACATCCAGCTAAAGCGACTAACATAAGGATTTTTGGCCTTGGTCCCAGATCACGCCCTCCAAATTGTTCTCCGGCATCTAACATTAATTTATGACCGTTTACCTCGGTTTCAAATGCCATTCCATCCTTCCAGGAAATGCTTATATCTTGTTTCATTTTGAATTATTTTTTAATAGGGTTTATAATGAATCACTGTTGTAATTTTTTCGGCGGCTGGCAACTGGCAAACTCATTTAAATTAGTTGATTCCTATTCTTAAGTGAAGAAGCAACTCCTATAGAAAAATTAGCCAACTGCCAGCTGCGAGAAGCCAGCAGCTTATTTTATAATCAGGTACCCTCTCAGTTTATTGAAACCTTCAACACATCATTAATCGCTGACCGAAAAGTCTCCTTCGGTAATGCTCCCTGAGCCATTTGTGGCTGACCCTCTGCGGGAACAAAAAGTATGGAAGGAATGCTCTGAATTCCAAACATCCCGGCAAGTTCCTGTTGCTCTTCGGTATTCACCTTATAAATGTTCAATTTTTCACCATATTCCAGTTGCAACTCCTCAAGAATTGGCGCCACCATCTTGCATGGTCCACACCAATCAGCGTAGAAATCAATGATTGCCGGTACTTTTCCTTCAAATTTCCACTCTTTGTTTATTTCAAAATTGAAAATCTTCTCTTTAAAACTCTCTTTTGTTAAATGTTCAAGTGCCATAATATCTTACATTAAAATTAGTAAACCATACAATTTGCCATTAGCAATAATTGTGATGCAAAATTATTGAATTAATTTGAAATAAAAAAAGATGAAACAGAAAAATATGCTAATAGCAAAAAATGTGTTTGGAAATAGTTGCTAAGTTTGTAGCTTTGTGGAAAGATTTTTTTAAAGATATGGAAACCAATTCCGGATTAATGAGCATGATTTATGAATTGAAGAAAAAGTGCTCGCAGGTAGATCAGCGATTAATGGATGATTTGAAGATTTCTCAATCGGAACTCCTTTTCTTTTCAGCACTCGACAATTGTCAGGGAATAAGCAGTCCTGAATTGGCCAGGAATATGGGACTCTCATTATCCCGGATCAGTAGAGTAGTGGATAAACTTGTAAACAATGGCTACCTGGATCGAAAGGCTGATGAAGTAGATCGAAGGGCCATAAGACTTTGTCTTACATCTAAAGGGAAAGCGATTCGGAATAAAATAGATAAAGTGAGAAATGAATGTGAGGAGAAACTGCTTGAAATCATCCCTTCATCAGAGATTCAACAATTTGAAAAATTATTTTCTGAAATGGTGCTCAGAATGTAAGCCCCTGTTTTAAATCAGTATAAACAACGGTTAGTCATATCCATTATTCATGGAATTCTTAAATTTGCAGTTCTACTATCCCGGTGTGTTGAGAGGCTAATTTTATTATTCAGGATATGATATGGAATGAGAGAATTGAATGTGCAACGCGTGATGAAATGCGGATCATTCAATCAGAACGGTTAAGTGAAACGGTCAAACGGATTTATCACAGCGTCCCTTATTATCGGAAGAAGATGCAGGATGCCGGACTTACCCCGAACGACATCGAAGATATTGACGACCTTCGAAAACTCCCCTTTACAACAAAGATAGACCTGCGCGATAATTACCCTTTTGGGCTGTTTACGGTCCCCATGAGTGAGATCGTTCGCCTCCATGCCTCATCAGGTACAACCGGAAAACCAACAGTGGTTGGCTATACCCGTAAGGATATTCAAATGTGGGCAGAAGTCGTAACCCGATCACTCTGCATGGCAGGAGTTCACCGGAATGATATCGTACAGATCGCCTATGGTTACGGCCTGTTCACCGGTGGACTGGGTCTTCATTATGGGACAGAAAACCTCGGAGCCTCAGTGATCCCGATTTCAGGTGGAAATACGACCAAACAGATCCAACTCATGGAGGATTTTGGCAGTTCGGTCCTTTGTTGCACCCCTTCCTATGCGCTAAATATTGCAGAGGTGATCAAAGAGATGAAGGTTGATATAAGTAAACTAAAACTTAGAGTGGGCATATTTGGTGCAGAACCATGGTCCGAAGCGATGCGCAAAGAGATTGAATCCAAACTGAAAATTAAAGCAATAGATATTTACGGACTTAGCGAGATTGTAGGGCCGGGGGTTTCGTGCGAATGTGAGGAACAGTGCGGAATGCATATCAATGAAGATCATTTTCTGCCCGAGGTAATCGATCCTGAAACACTGGAACCGGTTGCGCCGGGTGAGATCGGAGAGCTCGTTTTTTCAACTATCACAAAGGAGGGACTTCCCCTGTTAAGATACCGAACCCGTGACCTGACACGCCTTCATTATGAAGAGTGTGCTTGCGGCCGGACACTGGTTAGAATGGAAAAATGCAAAGGGCGCAGCGATGATATGCTGATCATCAGGGGTGTCAATGTATTCCCTTCACAGATTGAGACCGTACTTCTGAATATGAGTGAAGTTGAACCGCACTACCTGATTATTATTGACCGGGAAGGGACGCTGGATACGATGTCATTAATGGTCGAAGTGCAGGAGCAGTTTTTCTCGGATGAGATCAGGAAATTGCAGGAGTTACGAATTAAAATTACAAAACAGCTTGAGAGTGTGCTTGGCATATCTGTAAATGTAAAACTTGTGGAGCCAAAGACGATCGAGCGGACGGCAGGCAAAGCTAAAAGGGTTATCGATAACCGGTCAATTTAGAAATATGAGAAAGATCTTCTTTTTTGGGGAAGAAATCTAATACCTTTGGCTGGTGCAGAAGTTCTTTTGATAGTCAAAATTTTATAATAATCAGACAATTACAATTTGTTTGGGATGTGCCATAGGCACTTAATATGGGTAGAATAATAATTGGTGTAAGATATTTCGTGCCGTAAGGTACGAAATTTGATCCTACGAGGTATTTGCTACCCATCTTTGATCCCTGCCGGGATCTTAAATTTTATCAGTCAGGCGAAATTAAGTCATAAACACCAAAATTCAACGCCATGTTAATAAAGCAATTATCGGTTTTTCTGGAAAATAAATCGGGACGTTTGACAGAGGTTTCAAAGATCCTGGGTGACTGTGGAATCAATATGCTGGCATTTTCAGTTGCGGATACTTCCGAATTCGGTATCTTGCGACTCATTGTTTCTGATCCCGAGCGTGCCTGCAAGGTTTTACATGACAATGATTTTTCGGTTAACCTAACAGAGGTGGTATGTATGAACTGCCCCAATGAGCCCGGTGCATTAGCCAAAGCCTTACAGATTCTGTCGGACAATCAAATCACGATTGCTTATCTCTATGCCTTCTCAACGGGCGATTCAGCCAATGTTGTCCTGAAACCGGATCAACTGGAAGAGTGTATTAAGGTTTTGCAGGAGCATAAGATGGAGTTGATCGAAGCGAGTACGTTGTATAAAATTTGAGATTAGTCATTCCGAACGAAGTGAGGAATCTCTCGATTGTAAAGGCAGTAAGAATTATAACATGGGCTTTGAAGTGAGGAATCTCCAAGTGAAATGACTAATTGTAATAATCTTTGAAACCATCTAACAGCTTTTGCTCTCCATGACCTCCTTCGGCAATAAAGAATCCATAAAGCATGTGTAATGCCGGATAAACCTCATTGCTTAAAACTTCATCTGAAACTTCAAATTGGGTATTGCTGTAATCGTGAGATAATTCATTACGAATATCCAACCCGTCAATCAAAGCCTGCCATTTCATAATTCTGAAAGCATTGTTTCCAGCGGGTCTCCTTATTTTCCATTTGTACAAAATGAGCAGTTTCCTAATACACGGAAAATTAAATTAAAGAATATTGAAATAGAAAGACGGTTTTTATTTTTCTTTACACTCTACTTTTTTGCTCGCAGGCATATTTTGGATAGCCCACTTAGACATACTATCAATTATTGGCAGCAAACTACTTCCATATGGAGTAATCGTGTATTCAACTCTTGGAGGAATTTCAGGATAGATTATTCGCTCAATTATTCCATCTGATTCTAATTCCCGTAACTGGTTAGTTAAAGTTTGCTTACTAATTTCAGTTATGTGTTTCAGTAAAATACTATACCGGTTTCTGTCGGTTCGTATCATATGGATAATACTTGGTTTCCATTTTCCGCCAATTATATTCATACAATATCCTACCGGGCAGTTTCCCGGAACGAAGTCTTTAGTCTTCCTAACCCCTGTATTTGCCATTAGTCTAAAAAATTAGTCTATACACATAAAATATGTATATATAAATTATTTAGGCAAAGGTAGCACTTTTGCACAAATAATAATTTATAAAATATTCAAATGAAACTTTTAGAATCAAAAAAGTTGGGTAATCAAATACTCAAAAACAGTATGGTGATGGCGCCTATGACAAGAAGCCGTGCCAACCTTTATGGAGTAGTGAGTGACTCAACTGTCTTGTACTACACTCAACGAACAAGTGCCGGGCTTATTATTAGTGAAGCAATAAATATCAGTAAACAAGCTATTGGGAGCCCATTGACACCTGGAATTTATAATCAGGAACAAATAAATGGCTGGGGAAAAGTAACTAAAGCTGTTCACGAAAATGGTGGCATCATGTATGCGCAATTATGGCACACCGGTCGAGTAGGTCATTCACTTGTAAAAAACGGAGAACAACCTGTAGCTCCATCAGCAATTGCCATAAAGGGGCAACAGCATTTTACTATGGAAGGAATGAAAGATTATGAAATCCCGCGAGAATTAACCACTGAAGAAGTTGAAAATATTATTCAGGACTATAAACAAGCTGCAATAAATGCCATTGAAGCAGGTTTTGATGGGGTTGAATTGCACGCTGCATTTGGATATTTACCTAACCAGTTTTTAGCAGAAAGCGCAAATCAACGAACAGATAAATATGGCGGAAGTAATGAAAATAGAAACCGTTTTGTGCTGGAAGTGATGCACGAAATCGTAAATGCAATTGGTGCTGATAAAGCATCTGTTCGGCTATCACCAACAAGTTTATACAACAACATTGTACATCAAAATCCAGTTGAGCAATTTGTTTTATTGATTAACGAGCTCAACAAAATGCCGCTGGCTTATGTCCACATAATGAATGTCCCTTTCCCCGCTGATAAATTCCCGCAATATCCTTCAAATCCTTTAGAGACATTCGGGAAGTTGTCGCAACATCCAGTCATTGCTAACTGCGGATATAACAGGGAATCTGGTGAAGAGGAATTACAAAAGGGTATCGCAAAGCTTATTTCTTATGGGACTTTATTTTTATCAAATCCCGATTTGCCTAAACGTTTTGAATTGAATTGTGAATTAAATCAACCTGATAGAGCGACCATGTATGGTGGACAGGAGAAAGGTTATATTGATTATCCATTTTTAAACCAATAAATAACTATTTCATGAACAGAATATTGGTAATCTTAACAATTGATACTGAAAATCTACCCGGCAATTTTCAGGAAATCATAAAACATGAAAGAGAAGTTGTCGCTCAATGGAAAAAGGAGGGTTTTTTAGATCAACTATTTCTAAGACAAACTAAAAATGGAGCGGTACTTATTTTTAAAGAGATCAATGAAGAAAAAGTAAATCAATTAATGACTACACTGCCACTTTACAAACTAAAAAAATCAATGGAAGTATTTGCCTTGATAAAAGATAAGGAATTTTAGTTCACTATTGTCCGGTTGAAATTGTAAGATATATTCAATTTTAACCGGACACCAATGGAAAAAATATTGTAACAAAAGGATTAGAAGTACACATGGATTGCATTATACGATCAAAAATAAGTATTTCCAACTTTCACTTTTGTCAAATTAATTTTAGTTTAAATAAAACACCCTATTTGAATTTTTCGTATATTAGTTGAATCCTAGGAAGTTGTTCTATAAATAGATGGTTTGAATGGTTGAATTCTTAATCCTAAAATTTGTATGATGACCAGTAATCTATCCTCAGGGGCCAACTCAAATGTGACCAACCTGAAAATGTTGAATTCCGCTATTCTGGGTTATGGCGATACCTATAATCCGGCAAATGCCCTAATCACCCCGGCGGCCTTACAAGCCGCATATCTTCATGGCCTTGGTGCCGTAAATGCGGTAGACAGCCTCCTGCCTGCCAATACAAATGCAAAGAATGTACGCGGTAAAGCCTTCGATTCGATGGGTAAACTTGCAACTCGTGCCGGAAATTCATTTAAATCACTCGTGGCTGACGAGTCTGCCAGGATGCATATCCGTTCATTGATCCATTTAATTCAAAGAGGTCGGGTCAATGCAATTAAATCTAAGCCTTCGGTTAATGATGCCGTGGCAGACCCTTTAACGGTAAAAGAAAACGCTTCCCATAAGTCGGGATACGAAAAGCAACTGGACAATTTTTATAAGCTGATCCAATTTCTCGCCAGCTTCCCGGCTTATAAACCCAATGAAACTGACTTAACAATTGATGCATTATCAGCTTTTCATGCAGAACTGACAATGGATAATCAGTTGGTCGCCGATACCCAAATTCAGCTGGATCAGTCACGTATGAACCGCGAAAAGGTGCTTTATCAACCCATAACCGGATTGGTTCACATGGGTAACGACTCGAAAAGCTATATCAAATCTGTCTTTGGCGCCAATAGCCCCGAATATAAGCAGATCTCGAAACTTAAATTTGGAACCTATAAAAACATCATGTAATCAACCATTTTCTATTGGAATATAAATCTTCTTAGGAATTAGGTGCTGCGGATACTGCAATAGTGACCGCAGCTTCTTTTTTAAGGTTTTAAGAGTAAATTTTTCAGAAGGCAGTTTGTACCTTTCAGAAGGCACTATACACTTTACAGAAGACAGGTCACCCTTTTCAGAAGATGGTTTACACTTTTCAGAAGGCACCATACACTTTTCAGAAGAGAGGATGTACTTTTCAGAAGGCACCATACACTTTACAGAAGACAGGTTACACTTTACAGAAGACAGGTTATACTTTTCAGAGGGCGTGTTTAACTATTCAGAAAGGGGATTACATATTGAAACGAACCCCTTCAAATTAATTCTGATCCTAAATTAGCGTGTTTCTTTCGGTATATGACGAATGATTTGAAGTTATTTCAGGGATTTTT
>CAIXCY010000098.1 GCA_903918045.1 uncultured Bacteroidia bacterium | reverse complement strand
TATCCATGCTGAACATCCGCAAACCTATACAGTTAATCTGCGATATCCGTTATGGGCATCCAAAGGGATGAAAGTTAAAATCAATGGCATCCCCCAAACTATCACTGCCTTGCCCGGTTCTTTTGCTGCCATTAAGCGTACCTGGGAAAATGGGGATAAGATTGAGATCGCCATGCCGATGTCATTGCACACTGTCGCAATTCCCGACAATAAAGACCGCAGGTCGTTACTTTATGGCCCCGTTCTGTTAGCCGGAGCCCTGGGTAAGGAGCATCGCGAAACTGGAGATATTCCTGCTTTTGTGTCGGCAGACAAGGAAATTATAAAATATATCAAACCGGTTAAGAATAAGCCGCTCACCTTTTTAAGCCACTCGCTGGGAGTCCCCGGGGATGTAACTTTCATCCCCTTTTATGACACTTATGATCAGTATTATTCCGTTTATTGGGATGTCTACTCTCCCTCCGAATGGGCGAAAAATCAGGATAAACGCAAAGCTGAAACGGAGCGTTTGGCAGAGCTGAACGCACGCACACTTGATTTTATCGTTTTAGGAGAGATGCAGCCCGAGCGCGACCATAATCTCCATGCCGAAAACTCACGAATCGGAGACTACCTGAATAAAAAATATCGTTTTGCTTACGACAACGGGATGTTTGATTTTGATATGAAGGTGGGCTCCAAGGATCCGGTTCAACTTCTGATGACCTACTGGGGAGGCGACAGCGGCAAATCGACATTCGAACTGGTTGTGAACGATACCTACGTTGTTCCGGTTAAAATCAGCGGCGATCCCAAAAGCTTTGTGGAGACTATTGTAGACCTGCCACAGGAGTTGACAAGGGATAAGGAAAAGATTAAGGTTAAATTCAGGGGAGTGAGCCACAACAGAGTCAGCAATCTTTACAACTGCCGCCTGTTGAGACACCTGTGATTCAGGCATCGTCAAGGCAAACAGCAATAAATTGGATATCCCTTCAATCTGGTCAATAGAAATTGGCTGTGGAGAGTAATCCGGATCGGACTTTATTTAAATTATTATTCTAATTATTGAGACTGATGAACAGATTGATAACCCTGCTTTTCATAGTAATTTTGTTTATTGCTTCACGGCTCACGGCTCAGGAGACCAATCACCTTACACCAGGGAGCGGAAATCCCATCCTCCCCGGTTACTTTGCCGATCCGACAATCAAAAAGTTTGGGGATACGTGGTATATTTATGCAACCACCGACGGTAATAATGACGGCCGCGGTCCTGCAGAAGTCTGGACATCAAAGGATTTTGTCAACTGGACCATGCACGAAATGAACTGGCCAATAACCCAGGGGGGATTGTATTGGGCTCCGGATGTAACTATTGGTCCCGACGGAAAATACCACCTGCTCTACAATGTCCCCTGTCAGACCTATATTGGCACAGGCGATACACCACTCGGTCCCTGGAAAAACAGTCTGGGTGAGGATAAAACACTTATTCCTGACAAGGTAATGCCAGGGGTCATCACACTCGATTCCCAAACATTCAGAGACGACGACGGTAAATTTTATGTCCTCTTCGGGACATGGGGCATATTTCCAAATGGTGGTTGCGGCATCGGATTGCTAAATAACGATATGAAGTCTGTTGACAAGTATGCAAAAATCCCCAATACCCAGGCGACAGATTTTTTTGAGGCTCCGTTTTTATTCAAGAAAAACGGGATCTACTATTTCACTTATTCATCCGGTTCGTGCCACGATGGGACCTACCGCGTACAGTATGCCATCAGTCGCACCTCACCTTTTGGCCCCTATGAATTCGGGAAAAATAATCCAATTCTGAAGACATCTCAGGATGGATCGGTGCATGGCCCGGGACATCACTCCATTATTCAGAATGGGAACGATTACTACATGGTTTATCACCGCCACGATAATCCACACTCTGCCCATGGCATGCACCGGCAGGTTTGTGCCGATAAAATGGTTTTCGGCCCCGACGGCACTATCGAAAAAGTAATCCCAACTCATAAAGGGATAGGTTTCCTGGCCGAAAATACAAACCCGTTTCCAAATCTTGCTTTTGGTAAAAAAGTAACCGTGTCATCCTCCTACAGTAATGATTTCAAGGGTGAATATGCAGTTGACGACAATAACGGAACCCTCTGGCTCCCCGGCGATAATGAAAAGAATCAATGGCTCATGGTTGATCTTGGAAAAGAAGAAACCGTTCGGCGGATCTATTCCGAATTCTGGTTTCCTTCCTATTATTACCAATATATTATCGAATATTCTGTAGACGGGAAAACCTGGAAAACCTATTCCGACAGGCGAAACAACACTCAGGCAGGGTGCCCGATGGTTGATTATGGCAATGTTCAGGCACGATGGTTACGAACTACGATCACCAATTCCCAGTTGCCTGGCTTATTTCTTGGCATGTGGAATTTTAAGGTGTTCAGCGATTCGAAAAATGATCCGGAGCAGCTGCTGGTCCACCTTGAAGCCGATGACCTTCCCGAAAATAACCTTACAGCCTGGCCAAACAACGACGGGATGCTTGGCGGAAGCTTCATTACTTCAGGTGATCCTTTAAAAACACAATTGATCGATGGTCACAAAGCGCTGATTTTTGATGGGAAAAGCGCTCTCCGTTTTACTTCAACTGCACCGCGGGGAATTACAGGCAACAATCCGTTCACGGTGATGTTTCGGGCTTTGTGTGCAGAACCGGAAAATTGGGGATGTGTGATAGAGTGGGCATCCGCAGGCGCCGGCAAGGAGAACCAGGCCGCTCTCTTCGTGGGAGATTCAAAAATGGTGGTTTCACACAGCAAAAAAAACATATCCTTCAAAACATCTCCAAAAGCAGGAACGTGGTTTAATGTGGCAGTGGTATTTGACGGAAAAACTGAATGTTTATATCTCGATGGGAGGCTGGTCAGCAGCAATACTACAACGCTAAACATCACGCCTGGTAATCCAATTATTATTGGAAATACACAAACTGGTGACTCCCCATTCAAAGGGGCTGTTAATAGTTTAAGAATATATAACCGTGCACTTGCCGGGGCAGAGATCGTCCATTACATGAATGCTGAATACCTCCATCTCCCGGCACCTGCCTCACCTCCACAAGGATTGATTGTTGATCTGGATGTAAAGCAGTTCAAAATCGGGGAGATGGTATCGGAATGGAAGAATGGCGGATTGCCGGGAGGAGTATTCAATTCAAAAGGGCAACCTGCTATCGTGGATATGGTCGAAGGTCAAAAATCGCTGATATTTACTGGAAATGAGTTTTTTACCTCTTCGTTTGCACCCCCTTCATCGCTTTCAGGGAACAGCAGTTTTACGATTGCCTATCGGGTTTACAATCCTGAAATAGCAGATGAAGAGTATGTCGCTGGGTGGACTGATTTAGGTGGACCGGATGCTTCGTCTGCAAATTTCGGATTTGGGCACAACCGTGAACGTGCTTTGGCGCAGCATGCCGGATGGGCTGACCTTGGGTTTAAAGGAGATCCGCCGCAAGCCGCAAAATGGCATCAGATTGTTGTCACCTTTGATGGTTATATGGAAAAAATCTTTGTTGATGGCCTGCTGAATAGTCAACATCAGCGTCAGCTCTACATTCAGGGTGGGGATAAATTTACTGTTGGCGCCTTATCCGGCGGAAATTTAAAATTCTCCGGGGCGTTGGCTTCCTTAAAAATTTACGATAAATGCCTTACCGGAAATGAGCTGAACAATTTGTTTGTAAATCAGGAAAAGGGAGAAATTCCGGTTTATATGAGCCCTGCGGACCTCACCTTTGGCCCACTGAAATCGTGGAAAAACAATGGATACCTTAATGGTAGTTTTGAAGGTACAGGGGTTGGATTGGCTGTGGAAGATGTTGCTGAAAAAGTGGCAATAACTTTTGACGGTAAAAGTACCCTGCAATTTAACCTTAGCAATACTAGCGCGATTCAGGACTTTACATTTGAAGGAGCCATCTTAAACCCTGAAATTTCGTCAAACGAAACGTACTTCTCACTTAAAACAACTGACAATAAGTTTATTAATTTGAATTTTGGGAGTGATAAAAAATTGGGGGCTTTATCTGCATCGGGGACTATCTCCTCCGGTTTCAGTGGAGCCCTGCCTGAAGCGGGCAAATGGCACCATTTTGCACTCACTGGTGGCAGCGGAGAAATCGTTCTGTATATGGATGGGAAACAGTCCTGTTCGGCCAAACTTCCTTTTGAGTGCCATATAGCCTCAATTACACTGGGGAGCGATGCCCTGAACAGATTTTCCTTTACCGGTTCCTACTCATTTTTAAAGAGTTACAACAAGGTATTAAATGGAGGTGAAATTTCAAATAACTTTAACGAATGGAAAATCTCAGGCAGAATTTTAGGGAATAAAAAAGCCTTATTCACCGTTGAACCAGCTGCAATAACTACAAGTTCAGCTCTTATGCTGGCAGCTCCGATTCCGGGAGCGCAATATAATTATGAAGTCAAACCATCAGGTCATCCTTCCAGGTTTAGTGGATGGAGCTTTAAACCGGATTATCTCGCGACCGGCTTAACTACGGGTGAATCCTATACTTTTTTACTGAGAATTAAGGATGCGTATGGTAATCTCCTTTCCTCTGGCTATTCAACTCCTGTTACAACTGCTGAAACGAATTTTCAAATCTATTCCGCCGATTTTAAGAATGATCATAATTTTCTGAAGAAAGGAGTCGATGGTACGATCTGGGATGGTTTTATCGGCAACCAGGAGGATAAAACACTGAAACAGTTGGTTTGCAGTCAGGGCAACCTCCTTCTTGAATCTGCAGGGACTGTCTGGGACGGACAAAAACCGCAGGGGCCATTCGTGTACAAAAACATTTCAGGAGATTTTGTGGTTGAAACTCTCCTTTCTGATGTGAGCGGACTGGCTGAGAAAAAAGTTGCAGGGAATAACGATTGTGGATTAATGGTACGGGTAGCCGACCTGGCACTTGCCGGTAAAGGGGAAGACCTGTTGCAGCTAAGCATTTTTCCTGCCTGGAACATCGGAAATATGTTCACAAATTTCGACTTTCCCGAAAGGAGCCAGGAGGGAAATGGTACGGCATGGCAATTCGACAAACACCTGCGCATTGAACGTTCAGGCAATACATTTCACGCCCGTACAAGCGCTGAAGGAATATCCTGGAAAGAGATGAAAGGTTCTCCTGTTGAGCGCCCCGACCTTGACGGCTTGCCATTGCAGGTCGGACTCTATCAAAGCACCTATGGGGAAGGTACCGCATGGGGGAAATTTTCTGATTTTAAAATTTTCAAAACAGTAAAATGAACGCAAAATATCCGCTTATTTTTTCTCTTGTTCTCCTTCTTACGATGAGCAGCTACGCACAGAAATTCGAGGATCTTGCCAGGACTCCCCCTATGGGGTGGAACAGCTGGAATAAATTTGGATGCAATGTCAGCGAAAAACTGATCAAAGAGATGGCCGATGCGATGGTTGAAACCGGGATGCTTAAAGCCGGCTATAACTATATCGTAATCGACGATTGCTGGCAGGTTGCCCGCGATTCCGTGGGAAATATTATTCCCGATCCTGAACGTTTTCCTTCCGGGATGAAGGCGCTGGCTAATTATATCCATGGCAAGGGTTTGAAATTTGGTATCTATTCGTGCGCCGGTTCATTAACATGCCAATCCCGTCCGGGGAGCAGGGGTTATCAGTTTCAGGATGCGCGTACCTATGCCGCATGGGGCGTCGATTATCTCAAATACGACTGGTGTTCGGATGAGGGTCAAAATCCGAAAGCAGCCTATAAAACGATGAGCGATGCGCTCAAAGGGTGTAAACGTCCGATCATTTTCTCAATCTGCGAGTGGGGTGAAGGGAAGCCCTGGGAGTGGGGCAATGGTATTGGTCATTTGTGGCGCACCACCGCAGACATCCGCGATTGTTACCAGTGCACCTTCGATTGGGGTGGCCTTGGAGTGGTTGACATCATTGACAAGCAAGCCGAATTGCAGAAATATGCAGGGCCGGGCCACTGGAATGATCCCGACATGCTCGAAGTGGGCAATGGCGGTATGACGGAAGATGAATATAAAACCCATTTCTCGATGTGGTCAATGCTCGCAGCGCCACTAATGGCGGGAAATGATCTGCGAAAAATGGATAAATCGACCCGGGAAATTCTTACCAACGGCGACGTGATTGCTGTTAATCAGGATAGTTTGGGTCAGCAGGCTACCAAATTTATGGACATGGGTGAATATGAGATCTGGGCTAAACCACTTTCGAATAAAGAGGTCGCAGTTTGTTTCATGAATCGGACCAACCAGGTTTGGAAATTGGATTACAGCTGGCAGAAACAAACCATGTATTTCGCAACAGAGGTGAATGTACATAAAAAAGTTTATACTGTTTACGATCTCTGGGAACATAAGATCATTGGCAAAACAAGCGAAAAACTGGTTAAGGAGGTTCCCGCTCATGGGGTAGTCATGGTCCGTTTGTCCCAGATTCAACCGGCTCAGTGACATTTCTGAAGAAAATTAAAAACTAATAACCTCTTATGCAGATATTGAGTAATAGGAAGTATATGATGTCGCATTTTGCTTCTTAGCGGCTTTCATATTTAATGCTTTAATGAATATTAGAATTGTTATTTTGAATTGATTTTATTTTTTTCTTTGCGGCTTTGCGTCTTCGTGTGAGAAAAAGAGTTATGTAGGAGTCGCTAAGTCGCCAAGTTTAAGAATTACCAAATAAAGAATCTTTTCGATCCAATCTTTTCGACAATAAATTATTTTTATGGACTAAAAAAATATCATTATTAACCCCTCCAAATCTCCCGCTTTCTAAGCAACTGCTGCGTTACTTCCCTCCTTTGACGGTTTCTGAGCGCTGTCGAAGTAAGGGGTTGGGGAAGGTCAGGGGAGACCTTTTATATTCATTATAAAATACTTAATCATGTTACAACGAATTCTAATAAGCTTTTATGTGGCGGTTCAACTTGCTTCCACTTCGTTTGGGGCTTTTGCCCAGGTTACTTCAGCTGATTATCAGCGAGCCGATTCGATACTAAAATTAAATGATCTGGTGTATCATCAAATCAATAGTGTGAACTGGATTGATCAGACCTCAAATTTCTGGTATCAGGTTAAAACCCGCGAAGGTGTAGCTTATTATTTAGTCGATGCTGCAAAATCAACCCGTACCACGCTCTTCGACACTGAAAAGCTGGTTCTGCAGCTCAATAAACAGCCCGGAATAAAAACGACACCCAAACTGGTCCATCTTCAAAAACTAAAATTCGATCTCAGGACCAATCAGTTTCATTTCGAATTTTCAAATGCCTACTGGACCTGCACCCTGAAAAACTATACCCTTTTAAAAGATTCAATGGTTCGGGCTGAGGCGCCAAAACCTTACTGGAACGATAATTTCGATGAACTTGGGAACAAACCGGTCACCTCTCCCGACAGTACCTGGGAAGCGTATATCAAAAATTACAATGTATACATCCGAAATTCCCACGATAAAAAAGAGATTCCACTGAGCTTTGATGGCTCGGAAGGGGATTTGTACTCCTCCTTTTTCAGCTGGTCCCCCGATTCGAAAAAACTGGCTGTTAACAAGGTGCGCAAAAATGCAGAACATTATATCTATTTTGTGGAATCATCGCCTAAAACGCAATTGCAGCCTATCCTGCAAAAGCGATATTATCTGAAACCGGGTGACGCCCTTCCAATCAAACACCCTTCACTGTTTGATATCACAACGCTTAAACAAATCCCGGTCAATACGCAGCCATTCGAGAATCAGTTCGATATTTCCTATCTGAAATGGAACGCAGGAAGTACTGCTTTCACATTCGATTTTAACCAACGCGGTCATCAGACCTTTCAGGTAGTTGAGGTTAACGGCACATCCGGAGAGGCGAGGGTTATTGTAGATGAACAAAGTAAAACCTATATCGACTACAGCGGAAAATATTTCCGTTATGATCTGGAAAAACGGGGCGAAATCGTCTGGGCATCGGAGCGCGACGGGTGGAATCACCTTTACCTGATCGACTGGAAAACCGGGAAGGTGAAAAACCAGATTACGCAGGGGAGCTGGCCGGTTCGTGAAGTAGTAAAGGTGGATGAAGAAAAAGGTACCATCCTCTTTAAAGCCTCTGGCAGAAATCCAGGGGAAGATCCCTATTTTGTCCATTTGTACAAGATTAACGTTGATGGCACCAGCCTGGTCGATTTAACCCCGGAAAAGATGGATCATCAGGTGTCATTTTCACCCGATTTCAGTTATTTCACCGATACTTATTCAACTGTTGACACGCCTCCTGAAACGGTGTTGCGCCGTGCTTTGGATGGTTCACTGATCATGCAACTTGAAAAAAGTGATATTTCAGATGTAGTGGCAAAAGGATGGATTGCTCCTGAACCTTTTGTGGCCAAAGCCCGTGACGGGAAAACAGACATCTGGGGGAATATTTATCGTCCCACCACCTTCGATCCGAAGAAAAAATACCCAATAATTGAATACATCTATGCCGGACCACAAAGTTCGTTTGCCCAAAAAAGTTTCAGACCTGCAAGCGGCGCCTTTTCAGGTCTGGCCGAACTGGGCTTTATCGTCGTTCAGCTTGACGGAATGGGAACATCAAACCGCTCAAAGGAATTTCAGGAGGTTTGCTGGAAAAACCTGAAAGATGCAGGCTTCCCAGACCGGATACTCTGGATAAAAGCGGCAGCCGAAAAATACAGCTACATGGATACCACACGCGTCGGCCTGTTCGGAGGTTCTGCAGGAGGGCAAAATACGTTGTCAGGCCTTCTGTTTCATCCCGAATTTTACAAGGCTGGTTCATCATCCTGCGGATGCCACGACAACCGGATGGATAAAATGTGGTGGAACGAACAGTGGATGGGCTATCCAATCGGTCCTCAATATGCAGAATGTTCCAATGTTGAAAATGCGGCCAGACTTCAGGGTAAGTTATTACTTATTTTGGGGGAAATGGATGATAACGTAGATCCCTCTTCAACTATGCAGGTAGTCAATGCGCTGATCAATGCAAAAAAAGAGTTCGAACTGGTGGTTCTTCCGGGGAGTAATCATACCCTTGGTGGGGAATACGGTGAACAAAAAAGGAGAGATTTTTTCGTCAAAACCTTTTATAACCAGCCG
>CAIXCY010000097.1 GCA_903918045.1 uncultured Bacteroidia bacterium | reverse complement strand
GATGAAAAATAGCGGCAGACCTGCTGCCAGAAGTTTCGGAAAAGAATAGGCAGATGTACCGGATTCACTTTCATAAGTGTGAGAAGGTAAGAGAATACCGAGTTGTAATTCTCTTTAATCACAATATCGACCGTATCATTGAACAGGGCCTTGCCATTTTTCAGATACTTGTGCATCTTGACTTCAAAATCCGGCTCTACATCTTTAAACTGTTCAGCAAGTTTGTGAATATCCTTGTAAAGGCGGTATGTTTTTGGACTTCTGCTGAAATTTACGGTGTATAAAGGATCTAACTCCACATATTTAAAAGGGAGCTCAATATTGCAATCTTTGGCAAATTCCTTGAATTCATAAGACATACTGAAGAAGCTCGGGCCGGTATCGAAGGTAAAGCCATCTGTTTTAAGCTGATTAAGCCTGCCACCTGCCTGGCTATTCTTTTCAATAATCTCTACGCGATACCCTTTTTTTGCCAACCGAAGAGCTGTAGCCAAACCACCAATTCCGGCTCCTACAACCAGCACATTCTTTTCCATCAGGATTGTTTTACGTTTATGAAATATTAAAGTTTAATTTCTTCAGAATCTCTTTAAACCAATCTCAGCTTATGTATAAAATAAGCCTTTAAAAGTAAGGCCATTTTTAAGGTTTCAGAAATTCGAATGCGGGTAACAATTAATTTTTTTGCAGGAGTTTTCTTAATTTTTCTTACAAGACATCTGTAATAGTAAAATGCGATGAGAACTGCCAACTTTGCATTACCAGGTAAAGCTGAAATACCTTTTCTTGCTGCAATAAAATCGTTTTCGATATCCTCAATGATCTCATCTTTTACGGAATCATTAAATAATCCATTTTTTATTTCGGGGAAATACTGCCTGTCCAGCGATTCTGTATCGTTCTTAAGGTCGCGTAAGAAATTAACTTTCTGAAATGCCGATCCAAGGCGCATCGCTGATGCCTTTAAATTTTCATACATTTCGCTGTTTCCGTTTGTAAAAACTGCAAGGCACATTAATCCAACGACATCAGCAGAGCCATAAATGTAGGCATCAATCTCATTTTTGCTTGTGTAACGTGTTTTATGAAGATCAGTTCTCATACTTAATAGAAAGGCACGGATTAGCTTATCCGGAATCTTATATTTTGTCACAGTAAGCTGGAACGAGTGCAAAACCGGATTTAAGCTTATCCCGTTTTTCTGGGCTTCATAATAGTCTTCCTCAAATTTGTTCAGCAATGATTCTTTGTCATGCTCCAAAAAGGTATCAACGATTTCATCGGCACAGCGGACAAAACCATAGATACTGTAAATACCCTTTTGTATTTCGCGATCCAGAAAGCTTACAGCTATTGAAAATGAGGTACTGTAAGAACGGGTAACTAATTTGCTTACTTTAAAAGAAACCTGGTCATAAAGATTCATTGCATCCATTATTATATCCTTTTAATAAGTTATAAAATGTACCGGGAAATAACCATTTTCAGGATCTCAGAGGTTCCTTCTCCTATGGAAAGCAGCCTTTGATCGCGGTAAAACCGTTCGATATGATTTTCGCGCAGAAAACCGAATCCTCCATGAATCTGGAGAGATTCGCCTGCTATTTCACGGGCAATATCAGAGCAGTAAAGTTTTGACATTGCAGCTTGCTTCCCGAATGGCAATCCGGCCTCTTTTAAGCGGCAAGTATGGTAAAGCATATTTCTGGCCAGTTCAATTTTCATGGCCATCTCTGCGAGTTTAAATGAGGTAACCTGAAATTCTGCCAATGATTTTCCAAACTGTTTTCGTTTCTGAGCATAATCCACTGCCATTTCATAGGCCCCTTGCGCAAGGCCGAGTCCAATTGCGGCAATAGACAATCTCCCCCCATCGAGAGTCGATAGCATAATCTTCATCCCTTCACCTCGTTTACCTAAAATATTTGATTCAGGAACACGACAATTTTCAAAAAATACTTTCCCGTTATCAACTGCACGCCACATCAACTTCCCTTTAATAGGCTCAGTAGAATAGCCGTTGGTTGACCGGTCAACAAGAATTGCAGACAACTCTTTCTTTCCATCCTTTAACCCCGTAATGGCCTGTACGGTTATTCCTGTCGCCAATGTGGAAGAGCTATTGGTAATAAACATTTTGGAACCGTTGATAATCCATTGATTATCTTCCAGAGCAGCTTCAGTCTCGACCCCTTTTGCATCTGAACCGGCATTGTTCTCAGTGAGACCAAATGCCCACAATTTTTCACCCGT
>CAIXCY010000096.1 GCA_903918045.1 uncultured Bacteroidia bacterium | reverse complement strand
TTTATCCGCAATGAGCGGTGGAGAAGGAATTTGCTGACTAAAATTCTGTTTGGGATTCTGATTCTCTATTTTATCATTACATTTTTAGTCCTTGGTTTGAATATTGGTAAAATACTGGGGCAAATGGGGGGAGATCCTGTTGAGCGGTTCAATTCAATTTTACTCTGGTATTTATCGGCAGATCTGTTTATGAGGTGTTTACTGCAGCCTTTACCCACCATCGAAATTTCACCCTATTTAAGACTACCCATCCGCCGAAGCCAGATCGTTAATTTCCTGCTGGGCAGAAGTGTGCTAAACCTGTTTAATCTTATCCCATGGTTCGTCCTCATTCCTTTCTCGGTTCAAATACTTTTGCCTCAATCTGGCGCAGGAATGGTGGTGATCTATTTGTCCGTTATGGCTTTACTCTTACTATTAAATAATTTCCTTGCCGTATTTATTGGGTTTCAAATCCAAAAGAGACCAATCCTCTATCTTATTCCATTCGGGTTACAAGCGTTTTTGATTTCGTTGAATAGTTGGTCAATTCCGGTCTCCGGTTTGTCTGTTTCTTTTGGCAAATATATCCTGGCAGGAAATCCGGTGTTACTGATGACCCTACTTTCAGCTATTTTATTGATTATTTATGGCACTAGCCGATTATTATCCCGAAATTTTTACATCGATGAGATTAAATCAACGAAAAACCGAAAATCCTATTTTGCCTTAATCGGAGAAAACCAGTTTAAAAGATTTGGCGAAATCGGTCGCTATTTATCGCTGGAAATTAGTTTGCTCGTGCGCAATAAACGACCCCGCCAGATGATGGTTATGGTTCCTATTCTGATTATCTATTTTATGTTCATTATTGCAAATTCGAAAGACCCTTTTGGTCCGTTTATTAGTTTAATGGTTGTTTTTTTACTTATTGGGGTTGGGGCAATTAATTATGGTCAGTTTATATTCAGCTGGGAAAGTTCCTATTTCGACAGCATCATGGCCCGGAAAAACAGCTTCGCAAATTATATAAAGGCCAAATATTACCTGCTGTCGGCACTATCCATCCTCTCATTTATTCCGCTCTTTATTTTTTTCATCTATTTGCAAAGCATTGACCCCTATTTTATCATTGCTGTTTTACTATTTACTCTTGGTGTTAATAGTTTTATCATTTTATTTTTCAGTACGTTTAATGATGGCCGAATCGACCTGGGCAAAAGTAGTTTTTTTAATTACCAGGGTATTAAAGGGAACCAGTTTCTGATCTCACTGCTTTTTCTTATTCTGCCGCTCGGGATTTTCAGCCTGTTTAAATACTATTTTAATCCAATTGTCGGAGAGTTCGCAATCGCTATTCCAGGCCTGTTCTTTATTTTTTCGCATAATTGGTGGATCAATGGAGTAATAGTCCCCCAATTTCAAAGGAGAAAATACAGGAATCTCGAAGGATACCGCAACCTCTCAATTTAAATCAGTTAAAGGATATGATTACTATTACAAATCTTGGCAAGGCATACAATCAAAGGATTGTTCTATTTATTAGGGAGTTGGAGATTCAGCAAGGTGAAATATTCGGATTAGTCGGGAATAATGGGGCCGGGAAGACTACCTTACTTCGACTTTTATTGGATCTGATCAGGGCTGACAAAGGATCTGTAATTTCCGGAGATTATGAAGTTGCCAAGTCAGAAAAGTGGAAAGAGTATACCTCCTCCTATTTGGATGAAGGGTTTTTAATTGATTTTCTCACACCCGAGGAGTATTTCCATTTTGTAGGCGAAGAGTACGGAGTTTCAAAGGTTGAAATTGATGAGAAATTACTCGAATATAAAGGTTTTTTTAACGATGAGATCCTTGGGCAACGGAAAAAGCTGATTAGAGAGTTCTCGAAGGGGAATAAGCAAAAGATTGGCATTGTTTCGGCGTTGATTACCGAACCACGGGTCATCATTCTGGATGAGCCGTTTAACAGCCTCGATCCAACTTCACAGATCCTGTTGAAACGAATTCTGGTTGATTTTAATAAAAAGACGAATGCGACGATGGTAATCTCAAGCCACGACCTGAATCACATTACCGATATCAGCCATAGAGTTGCGTTAATTGAAAAAGGGACCATAATCCTTGATCTTCAGAATGATGGGAGTGCTTTGGCCGAACTTAAAAACTATTTTTCGGTGTAAAAATTTAAAAGATCTCTTCTAAACCCAAAATGGAAAGCTCTGAAATATTAGAGAGGGATATAGATATACCCCGTCCTTTGACCGACCTCGGCGAGGTCGTATGCTTATAGATAATTATGCATTAGTATTCTGTGTGACTCCAGCCGGAGTCACACGTCTCGTTTCCTAAATTGCTTTCTATAAACCTTCAAATCCTCCGGATTTGAAATGAAAAATCTTTTCGTTATATTTATAAAAATTGATCTAATATCATAGAATTATGGCAGATACCTATACTCAAATTTACATTCAAATCATATTTGCAGGTCGAATTTAAAGATGAATATCTATTCGATTGGATTCCAGATTAAAATAAAAATATTTTTTATCGGTGACCATTGCGTTACCTTTGTTCTTTAGAAAAGGCCTTGTTTGTAACTCATAGCTTATCACTTGTATGTGGCAGATCTTCCTTGGTACTCTTGTTTTAAGTTTAATACATGTGGCAATTCCAAACCATTGGATACCACTTGTGGCAATTGGGAAAACCGAAAAATGGACACTTAAAGAGACATTATCAGCGACACTAATCACCGGTTTTGCCCATACGCTAAGCACCATTTTAATTGGAATAGTTGCAGGGCTGATCGGGATAAAGCTGTCAAACAGTTACAGCCTTGTAATGCGCTATGTGGCACCTTCTGTCTTGATTTTGCTTGGCCTGATTTATTTAATCCTGGATTTTAAAAACAGTGGGCATCACCACCACCATCATGCAGATTATGAAGATGGTGCTCATCGGCCTGGCCGCAATTCAAGGATTGGTATCATCCTCAGTTTGAGTATTGCGATGTTTCTAACTCCCTGTGTTGAAATTGAGGCTTACTATTTTCAGGCCGGACTAATTGGCTGGCCAGGGATCTTTATTGTTTCTGCAGTTTATACCCTGACGACCGTTACCGTTATGATTTTTCTTGTTTATGCAGGTTTTAAGGGGGCTAAAAGTTTAAGGTCACATACCCTTGAGCACCACGAGAAACTGATTACTGGTATTGTTCTTGTTGGTTTGGGAATACTTGCTGCAATTGTTGAGTTTTAATTCTCCAACTCCCCGCTAAGGTTTTGTGACAGATAGTTTTTAACCTCTGAAACTGTGAGTTGCTGTCCCAGCAGGAACATCATTTTGGTTACGGCTGCCTCCACGGTAATATCCTTACCGCTAACAACACCTGCCTCCTGGAGTTCGCGGCTGGTTTCATAATATCCCATCTTCACCCTACCACCGGGACATTGACTCACGTTCATAAAGACTACACCGGCAAGGGTAGCCTCTCTGATTGCCTCAAAGATCCATGGGAAGGTGGGCATATTCCCGGAACCATATGATTCCAGGATGATCCCCTTTAATCCTGGGAGGGAGAGGATCGACTCGAAATACCTGCGGTTAATCCCCGGAAAAATCTTCAAAACGATTACGTTGTCGTCAATTGAAGTATTGATGCTTAATATTCCTTTGCTACCTGAATAATTAATCTTTTCGTAATTGTATTTGATATCAACACCTGCCACAGCAAGTTTGGGGTAATGATGCGACATGAAGGCGGCGAACTGCTGCGAATCCTCTTTTGTCGTCCGGTTTCCTCTAAAAAGGTGGGAGCTGAAATAGATGCACACTTCAGGAACGACCGCTTTCCCCCCTTTTTGGGCTGCGGCAATCTGTATTGCAGTAATGATATTCTCTTTCCCGTCTGTTCGCAGGATTCCGATTGGAAGCTGCGAGCCGGTCATGATCACCGGCTTATCGAGGTTTTCGAGCATATAACTCAGTGCAGAAGCGGTATAAGCCATGGTGTCGGTTCCGTGAAGGATAACAAATCCGTCGTATTTGGAATAATTATCCTTAATGGTTTCGGCCAGTTCGATCCAGATTGCCGGAGTCATATTGGCCGAATCGATTGGAGGATTAAAAGTTACCGACTCGATCTTGAATCCCAGTTTATAGAGTTCCGGAATCTCTACCTGAAGCATCTCGAAATTCATTGGCGAGAGGGTTCTTGTCATAGGGTCTTCGCGCATTCCAATGGTCCCTCCTGTGTAAATTATAAGAATTGATTGTTTGTTTGATTCCATGTCCAGAATTTAAATTAGGATTAGTGTCAATCGATAATCAAGATTTGCCAGAAGCCAGTAGCTAGTTGCCAAGAGCCTTTGAGATTGGCAAAACTACTGCAAATGTATAATTCCGGCTCCAATTAAACGGTTAAAACCCAAATAATTGTTTGGCATTTTGTGTGGTTATCCGACCCACCTCTTCGATGGTGATCTGATGCAGTGCGGCAATCTTTGCGGCAATGGCGGTAATATAGGCCGATTCATTGCGTTTACCCCGGTGAGGAACTGGCGCCAGCCACGGCGAATCGGTTTCGAGTAAGATGTGTTCAAGTTTTATATTCGGAACAACGCCATCCAAACCCGAATTCTTAAATGTTACAATACCACCAATACCTATTTTAAACCCGAGGTCGATAATTTGTTCTGCCTGCATGGTTGTCCCGCCAAAACTGTGGAACACACCTCTGAGCGAGTCCTCTTTCTCTTGTTCAACGATTTCAATCACCTCCTGAAAAGATTCCCGAAGATGAATCACGACAGGGATTCCCGCTTTTTTGGCCCATCTGAGTTGAATGCGGAAAGCTTCGACCTGTTCATTAATAAATGTTTTATCCCAATAGAGGTCGATACCTATTTCACCGATTCCGGCAAATTTCCGTTTATTAAACCAGTATTCCATAATCTCCAGTTCCTTGCGGAAATCTTCCTTGACAGACGTTGGATGTAAGCCAATCAGCGGTATGAACAGTTCCGGTTTCGAGCCTGCGAGGTCGAGCAATGGTTTAATTGTAGAGCTATCAATATTTGGAAGAATGATTTTATTCACTCCGGAGAATAGTCCACGCGCGATAACATCATCCCTGTCGGAACTGAACTCTTCGGAATAGATATGGGAATGAGTATCAACAAACATCTTTGGCAATTTTTACACAAAGATAAATTTCAGCGTGTTGATGTTGGTTAATGTAATGTTATATCTAGGTTATTTTCGTATATACGAATTAATCCAGTTTCAGAACCGCCAGGAACGCTTTCTGCGGAACCTCGACATTTCCAATTTGCTTCATCTTCTTTTTCCCTTTTTTCTGTTTATCGAGCAGCTTACGCTTGCGACTGATATCACCTCCGTAACATTTGGCCGTAACGTCTTTACGGACAGCTTTAATTGTTTCCCTGGCGATAATTTTAGCGCCGATAGCTGCCTGAATTGCCACATCATATTGCTGACGTGGGATAAGTTCTTTCAGCTTTTCACACATCCTGCGGCCAAAGTTGTAGGCATTATCGGCATGGATAAGGGTTGAGAGGGCATCCACCGGCTCACTGTTAAGGAGGATATCCAGTTTAGCAAGTTTAGCAGGACGATAGCCTGTGATATGATAATCAAAGGAGGCATACCCCTTGGAAATACTCTTTAGTTTATCATAAAAATCAAAAACGATTTCACCTAGTGGCAGGTCGAAAGTGAGTTCAGCCCGTTCTGCAGTGAGATACTCCTGTTTGGTGAGCATGCCACGCTTATCCAGACAGAGGGTCATAATCGCTCCGATATATTCCGACCGCGTAATGATCTGTGCCTTTATATA
This sequence comes from uncultured Bacteroidia bacterium, assembly GCA_903918045.1. Lineage (GTDB taxonomy): Bacteria > Bacteroidota > Bacteroidia > Bacteroidales > Prolixibacteraceae > JAAFHB01. Next base: position 7,748 of record CAIXCY010000096.1, on the reverse strand, counting down.
GGGTTCTTCAATAAGCTCGATTAGAGATCCATCGGGCATTCCGGCGGGATTATAAACTTCGTAACTCTCACCTGCCCTTGTATGAATCATGTATGATACGTTAGGGACTGTTGTAATCACGTTCATATCAAATTCACGATCGAGCCGCTCCTGGATAATCTCCATGTGGAGCAAGCCCAGGAATCCGCAACGGAAACCAAATCCGAGTGCAGCTGACGATTCGAGGGTATAGGTGAGTGATGCATCGTTGAGCTGAAGTTTCTCCATAGCAGTTCTCAGATCTTCATAATCTTCGCTGTCGATCGGATAAACTCCGGCAAATACCATTGGTTTTACCTCTTCAAAACCTGAGATGACGTTCGAACAAGGCTGCTTAACATTGGTAACCGTATCCCCAACCCTGATCTCACGGGCGGTCTTAATGTTCGAAATTATATAACCGACATCTCCGGCACTTAAAGTTTCGCGGGGATCGAGGGCCAGTTTCAGGACCCCCACCTCATCAACATTATAGGTTTTCTCTGTTGCGACAAATTTGACAACATCCCCTTTACGTACGGTTCCGTTTACAACTTTAACATAGGCAACTACTCCCCGGAACTGATTGTAAACCGAGTCGAAGATCAACCCCTGAAGGGGTGCCTCGGGATCTCCTGCAGGAGAGGGGATGTCTGATATTATCCTTCTGAGAATCTCTTCAATCCCTTCGCCGGTCTTGCCCGATGCCCGAATAATAGTATCGCGTTTACATCCTATTAATTCAATAATCTGATCTTCAACAACTTCAGGGTTTGCATTTGGAAGATCCATTTTATTGAGGATCGGGATAATTTCAAGATCGTGTTCAATGGCAAGATAAAGATTTGAAATAGTCTGTGCCTGAATTCCCTGCGTGGCATCAATAATAAGTAATGCCCCTTCACATGCAGCTATGGATCGGGATACTTCATACGAAAAATCGACATGCCCCGGAGTGTCAATCAGGTTAAGCCTGTATTTTTCACCATCCTGGGTATACTCCATCTGGATGGCATGACTTTTAATTGTAATTCCGCGCTCTTTTTCAAGCTCCATATCATCAAGTACCTGAGCCTGCATATCCCGCCCGCTTACGGTCTGAGTAATCTCCAAAAGACGATCGGCAAGCGTACTCTTCCCATGATCAATATGGGCAATAATGCAAAAGTTCCTGATGTTCTTCATGAGCAAAAAATCCTTATTTCCTTGATACGTATATTAAAAAGTCCTATTTTAAATCGAGTACAAAGATATTCAAAATTCGGCAATTTAATCCTTTGGTTGAGGGACGACAATCCGGTCTGGGTTCTGTGGTTAATTGATTCTTATTTAAGGAATTATAATTTAAGTGACTGGAATTTCAAATACTGTTCAAAAATCAGATTTCAGCGGATATTCCGGGTTAGATTTGGGTATATAGATTATAAAAAGCCCTGAACAATTCAATGATCAGGGCTTTTTATAAAAAGTTTTCTACTCTTTAATTGGCTCCTTTTTATTTGAAGCGCTGGGAATCTGTTTTGGCGACTCAGCGGGTTGCTCCTCTTCGTCTTTCATGGCTTTTTTAAACTCCTTCATCCCTTTTCCAATTCCACCCATCATTTCGGGAATTTTCGGACCTCCGAATAGTAAAAGGATGGCTCCCAAAAGGAGAATGATATGCCAGGGTGCAAATGCGTCCATATCTTTTTATTTAATTTGTTTGGTCACAAAATTATAAATGTTTTATTCAGGCCGTTGAAAAAGATTAAAATATATTTTCAAAAGTGGGAAATACACTCAAAAATGGTGATTTGTGTATCGATTTTGTAAAATCAATACATAGTTCGCACTTTATTTCTTTTTCGCTTTGTATTTATACCCGATTTTTGCAATATCGTTTTTAGTTTTTCAATCCTAATTCGAATGCATTCCTAAAACCTGTATAATTCATAATCTTATTTATTTTCATGAAGCGTATTATAAACCAGCTGGATTGGATTTTCGATTATTATATCGCTTATTTAATGTATAACGACCATAAAATGAGCGTATATTATAAGTATATGATTGATAAATGGAATATTAATCTGGAACCTAAGCTGGACCGCAGCATAAGGAACTCAGATAAAACGGACGATTTTATTATAAAAAATCGCTCTCTCAATAACCCGAAACCAAAAGAAAATACGAAAGTGTTTTTTTAGATGAGTGAAACGAGCCATGAGAGTTCCTCTCAGACAGAAGACCGATTATCTATGGCGAGTTCCCCCGATGGATCGGGGCAGGCTATCTGACAATTAAAAAAACAAATTATAAACAGATGAAAGAACACTTTAGATCTGTTGAAGAAACTTAACTCAACATATGCTCCTGATTTTATCGGTTACCGGTATATTCCTTTCCTTGTTCCTGATCGGCTTCAAAGCCCGAAGTTATACTCCAACTATTTACCTTGGATTGTTCTTTTTGTTTACTAATATGTATGCTTTCGTTCAGTTTGTCCTGTTAAATTCAAAATCAGTTTTTCTTGTTGCTCTTCTTTATACAAATTTTACCGTTTTCAATTATCTTATCGGTCCGATGTTATTTTGGTACGTCCGAAGTGTTTTAACGGATAATTTCAGATTAAAATGGAACGATTTATGGCATTTAATGCCGACATTGATTTATTTGGCCTCTGCTTTCCCCTATATCATTACCCCCTGGTCCTATAAAATGCAGATTGCTAAAGAGATAGTGAATGACCCCGGGTTTCTTGGAAATTTCGAAGCGACCATTTTGTCTGATCTTTTATCCAATACGATAGTTTACCTGAGTCGCCCTTTGCATGTTCTGGGATATACCATTTTGTCAATGAGTTTATTAAAGGGTTATTTAAAACGAAGGGAGGATGCAACTATTTTTGCGAGTCAACATTTTATGACTAAATGGTTGTTTTTCTTCCTTGGATTTCAATTTATACTGGTTATCAGTTATTTAATATCTATGTTCAAAACCTTTTTATTTGATTCGGATGTGTTTTTTACTATAAATCTGTTGCAAATCATTGCAGCAACTGGTCTTGTTGGGTTGTTATTATCCTCATTCTTTTTTCAGAGTATCTTATATGGATTGCCCCGCATTCCGGAATCGGATCAAAATTGATATTCAGTTAATTCGTTGATTCTTCTTTAATATTTTAGCCCGATCTGTCTCAAAGCTCTGTAAATTCTCAATTATTCACCATAATTGAATCTCTTAGGATCGCGCGGAACCAGGAATATTTCCCTCCTCCATTAAATTCATTTACGCTCGCTTGAGACGCTTTCCCGATAAGAGGCATTAAGCTTAAACGGCAGATTGAGGTGTCTGCAAAATCCCCTAAAAAGAAGCCGTGACTTTGGCTAAGATCTATTTTAAGTAAATAATAACCTATTGATTATTAGTACTAAAAATGTTTTCTGACCGAATGCAGAATAATTCCGGATTGATTGGCAAATGATGTAATGATATTGGAAAATCGATACAATAATCGGATAAAAAGCAATTCATTATTGGTGAACGAACCCCACTTTTGCAGCTCCAAATCTGGAACTGGTAATGCGAAACAGTAAGTAGATTAGATTTTTAATTGCACTCAGCTAAACGCATCGTCAGGATATATAAATAATAAAATTTAAAAGTTAAAATGAAACATTTCAAAATCTTATTTTTTCTTCTTCTGTTAACCGGATGCAAGGATGGCTTAACGCTTGATGCTCCGCCATCGGTCACAACTCTTATCGGGAAAAGCGTAACTCAGTCCCCTGTTCTGAGCGCGAAAATGTCGGGCAATATGGCTTGTATCAGAGGATTCATAATCAGTAAGAGTGCCAACTGTACAATTGATTTTGCAGTTAGTTCACCCGATCAGGCCGAGATTATATGGTGTGAGTCGGGTTCAGGCACCTATACATGTAAGCCAACCCTGGAAATTAAACAGCAGTATTGGATATGTGCATTTGCCTATTACCCAGGGCAGGCAAATAACGTAGGATATGGAAATATTTTGAGTTATATTTTGCCTTAATGCATCTTATTGTAATCCTTTTGTTTTCTAATCTCTCCGGATCTATTTTTAACCCGAAATAATGAATTCCCTAAAAGTGTAATTAATGCATTAACCATTAACCATTAATAATTACCTTTGAAGTCAAAATTTCCAAATTCAATATTTATCCATTATACCCTGAGGGGTTAAAAATTCAAATCATGAGAAAAAACATTTTTGTGACTTTAACATTTGCCGCTGCTCTTGCGTTGGCACTTCCTGCAGTTGCGCAGATGGCAAACAAACTTACCCCAAAAGAGCAGAAAGAGGGTTGGTCTCTCCTTTTTAACGGTAAAAATTTTGACGGATGGAGACAATGCAATGGTACAGCGATGCCTGCAAACTGGAAGATAGACGGTGATGCAATGCAGGTATTCACTGGTGAAGGGAAGAAACCCGGACAGGGTTCGAATGGTGATATCCTTTACCCTGGGAAAAAATTTAAAAATTTCGAACTTTCAGTTGACTTTAAGGCCGGCAAGGCCGGTAATTCAGGAATCTTTTACTACGTTCGCGAAGTGAAGGGGGAGCCTATTTATTATGCGGCTCCTGAAGTTCAGGTACTTGATAATGCAGATGCTTCTGACAATAAGATAGACAGCCACCTTGCAGGTTCACTTTACGATATTCTCCCTTGCGATCCTAAAACAGTACATCCGGCAATGTCTTGGAATACAGTGGTGATCAAAGTAAAAGATGGTCATGCCACCCATGTTATGAATGGTAAAAAAGTCGTTGAGTATACCTTATGGACTCCGGAGTGGGATGCCATGGTAGCAAAAAGTAAGTTCAAAGATTTTAAGGGATGGCAGGAAGGGATATCCAAAGAGGGATTTATTGGTCTTCAGGATCATGGCTATTCAATTTGGTTTCGTAACATCAAGATTCGGGAACTTAAATAGCCGGGGTTAACTTTAATTTTGTTCAAGCACCCCCATTCCCGGGACTGTCTCACAAATCTTATACTGAAGATTGTGGGACAGTCCCGGTTTTTTTTATGTGAGCAGATTTAAATCACCACTGCATTTTAAAACGTAAATTGTTATTAATTAACTATGTGTAGCTTAAACTATTTTAGCGTTAGTTTGTCCAAGGCCATGATTATCTATTAATTTATAACTCAAAGTTCATGAAAAAGTTAAGTTTGGCACTCCTCCTTGTTTGGACAATTGTATTCCCTATCCATGCGCAAAGTGATGTTTCAAAATCGGTGTGGAAATCAAATACGGTCATTATTGACGGCGATACAAAAGAATGGAATAAACCGTTGAATTTTTATGAAGACAAAACCGGACTAAACTATGCCATAGCCAATGATAATAAAAACTTATATTTTGTATTTACCAGTCCCGATGGGATGAAGATGCGAAGAATCATGAGTGCCGGATGGAGAATTGAGCTTATTTCGAAGGAGAAGAAGAATAAGTTCAAGACGAGCCTTACATTTCCCGCAACAAGGATGAACTGGATGGAAGATCGGATGGCGAATAACAACCCGATGGCGAGAAAAGTGGTAGCGAATCCCTTTGTCAGCGACTATAAGTCCCAAATAACCTCAATTGAAGCCAGAGGATTTAAATCGGATCTGCGCGAACTTAACCTAAACGGAAGTAACGGTATTCGGATAGCAATCGGAGCCGATAGCCTTCAACACATTGTCTATGAAATGGCCATTGCTTTAAATGAACTTTCCGGTGACCGAAATATCTCCCAAGATGATGTTATTGTTTTGAATATCAGTGTAAATGCAATGGAAAGACCCACATTGGGTGGAGGTTACGGAGGAGCGAATTCCGAAATTGAAGGTAACAGGGCCCAGGGAGCAATAGCAGGAGCGGGCAGATCAGGCGGAGGGCGATCGGGAATGGGTGGTGGTCGTTCAGGTGGCAGAATGTCACACGGAGGCAGTCATGGTGCAGGAGGTTCCGGAGAACGGAGCGGATTGTTTGAAAAGGCCTCCTTCAAACAGAAGTTTAGATTAGCAGGAAGTTAACCCCCTTTTCCTAATATCCGTTGAATTAAAACACTATTGATGTATTCTGTCGTATTGTGTTTCGAATTAATAGTCATTCTAAATTATAGGTTACAAATCAAAAGTCTTTCGTGTTTTTATGATTAAAGATTTTTTAATTGTAAACTCGCACCATCAAAACCAAACGCGAGGAATAAATTACATTTTCTAATCACGAATAACGAAAAATTTAGAGCAACCATGGAGAATTTCGAACAATTAAAGACCGTAAAGTTTTACAGTGGTGAAGCAACACCTCTTGAAATGCACAAAGTACGCGTAGTTCAAAAGCTTAATCTGTTACCTATCGAAGAGCGCAAGGAGTCGATATTTGGAGCCGGGTTTAACACATTTCTGCTTCAAAACAAAGATGTTTATCTCGATATGCTAACCGATTCCGGAACCAACGCAATGAGTGACAATCAGGTTGCTGCCATGAGTGTTGCTGACGATTCGTATGCCGGGTCATCGAGTTATACAAAACTTGAAAAGGCCATTCAGTACGTATTTAACCAGAAGTATTATCTTCCTGTTCATCAGGGGCGTGCAGCAGAACATATCATCTCGAAGACTTTTGTCAAACCGGGAAAGGTAATTCCGATGAACTACCATTTTACCACAACAAAAGCCCATATTGAAATGATGGGTGGTATCGTGGAGGAGATCTATACTGACGAAGCGTTGAAGATTAAAAGTAATTTTCCTTTCAAGGGAAATATGGATATCGATAAGCTGAATAAGATAATCACAAAATGGGGTGCTGAAAATGTAGCCTATATCCGATTTGAGGCAGGGACAAACCTCATCGGAGGTCAACCTTTTTCGATGGCGAACCTTCGGGAGGTTTCTGCAATCGCCAAGGCTCATAAAATCATGCTGCTGATGGATACCAGTTTGATTAATGAAAACCTCTATTTTATCAAAGTTCGTGAAGAGGGGTATCAGAACAAACCTATCAAAGATATTCTTCACGAGATGCTTAGCTATACCGACTTTTCCTACTTCTCGGGCAGGAAAGTGAGCTGCACACGCGGAGGTGGTATTTGTACCAATAACCACGATATCTATATGCAGATGCGTGACTGGGTTCCGCTTTATGAAGGATTCCTTACCTATGGTGGAATGAGTGTCCGGGAGATTGAAGCGATGGCAGTCGGACTTTATGAGACACTTGATTTTGATGTGATCAGTCACTCGCCGACATTTATAAAATACCTTGTTGACTCACTCGATAAAAAGGGGATTCCAGTAATCACCCCTTCGGGTGGATTAGGATGCCATCTCGATGCAAAGGCATTTATTGACCATGTCCCTCAAAACCAGTATCCCGCAGGTGCTTTGGCTGCTGCCTTGTATGTGGCTTCCGGGATCAGGGGGATGGAACGTGGCACGATCTCGAGTGTTCGTGATGCAAATGGTGACGATATCCTGGCAGATGTTGAATTGCTTCGCCTTGCCTTCCCAAGAAGAGTTTTTACGTTATCCCAAATTAAATATGCAGAGGACCGTATCCAGTGGCTATACGATAACCGTCACCTGATTGGCGGTCTTGAATGGACCGAAGAACCACCTGTGTTGCGCTTCTTTGTGGGTAAACTCAAACCAATCGGCGATTGGGTCGATAAACTTGTGGCCAAATTCCGCGAAGATTTCGGAGATAGCCTTTAA
>CAIXCY010000095.1 GCA_903918045.1 uncultured Bacteroidia bacterium | reverse complement strand
CAACAAAATTCTTCCGGTTAGTATTCAGAAAACAGATCAGACTTTGGTTACAGGTAAAGGGCTCTTTGAAATTACTTATCCCAACGGGGTTCGACTTTCGATTCCTTCGGGTTGTGAACCTGGCATAATCCGCCAATTGGTCACCATTTTTTAAGGTATGTTTTCCCTTTCGGATAATCTACAATATTATTTGTGCACCGGATCAACTGATATGCGAAAAGGTTTTGATACCCTATGTGGTGTTGTGCGCTCCCAGATGGGCAGGGATCCCTTAAGTGGTGAAGTTTTTATCTTCGTCAATGGTTCTGGCAACACAATCAAACTGCTTCACTGGGAAAACGGTGGATTTGTAATCTACCACAAACGATTGGAATCGGGTTGTTTTGAGCGTCCTGTATTCGATTTGGAACAAAACGCTTTTCAGATGCGATGGTCTGAACTGGTGATGATGATCCAGGGACTTTCGATGAAAAACATTGTTCAACGCAAAAGGTTTTCCCCCTCACAAGCAAGTCAAGCAGCGAATAACACGGTTGTAAAAAGTGTATTCTATTAAACTGAAAAATTGATTGTTTTCAATCAAAAAAGATCAGAAAAAGTGGTCTTTTTTGATTGAAATATTTTTCTAATTCATTGATTTTATGTATCTTCGAAACATGAAATCAATGGGATTAGAATTGAAAAACGAGACACAGGATCAGAAAATTGAGCGATTAGAGCGGCAAATCATCGAGCGTAATCTGACTATCGAAAAACTAAGTACAACCGTTGAAAAGCTCTCTAACGAGTTAATAGCCCTACGTCGCAGGATGTTTGGACGCAGCAGCGAACGTTTCGTACCGGAAGATCCTTCCCAGTTGTCCCTTGCCTTTGACGGGCAGGAAAGTATTGCTGAGGAAGCAGCAATAGAAGCTGATGCAGAAAAGATCGAGATTACCTATATCCGCCATAAAGAGAACAAGAAACCTGTACGCACAGCCATCCCTGATTCCATTCGCCGTGAAGAGCTGGTTATCGAGCCGGAGAATATCCCCGAAGGTGCAGTTAAAATTGGTGAAGAGGTCACCGAAAAAATGCTCTATACACCCGGGGAGGTTTATGTTCTTCGCACCATCAGACCTAAATATGCACTTCCCAAGGGAGAGGGTATCTGTATCGCAGATCTGCCAACCCAGATACTGCCAAGGTCAAACGCCGGAGCATCACTTCTGGCCTATCTGTTGGTAAGTAAATATGTGGATCACATCCCATTTTACCGGTTACTGGAGATTTTCAAGCGACAAAACATCAGCTTGCCGGCATCGACAGTAAATGACTGGTCGGCAGATACGATCGATCAAATCAGAACATTGTACTATTTAACAAAAAAAATAGTTATCCGGAGCGACTACCTGATGATGGATGAAACCACTATCCCGGTAATGGATCGGGACCATCCAGGGGCTACCCGAAAGGGATATCATTGGATCGTTAAAAGCCCGATGCTGAATATGCTGTTTTTTCACTATGATAAAGGCAGTCGTGCCCAAAGGGTGGCGGTAGATATCTTGAACACCTTCCAGGGAGCGGTACAAAGCGATGCGTATGGCGCTTACAATATCTATGAGACAAAAAAAGGTGTCCTGCTACTGGGCTGTTGGGCACATGCCAGGCGGAAGTTTGAACAAGCCCTGGATAATGATCCGCAAAGGGCTAAACACGCATTAAAAATTATACATGATCTGTATACTATTGAACGAGAAGCACGGGAAGCAGAGTTGACGTTTGATCAGATCAAAAAACTCAGGGAAGAGAAATCTTATCCCATCATCCGTACCTTTGAGAAATGGCTATTAGAAAATATAAACCAGGTACTACCCAAAAGCCTGATCGGAAAAGCCGTAGCATATACCTATAATATCTATCCACGTCTGGCAAGGTATGTTTTGGATGGAAGATACAAAATCGATAACAATGATGCTGAAAATGGAGTGCGCCCCCTGGCTTTAGGAAGAAAAAATTATTTGTTCTGTGGCAACAACGAATCAGCAGAGCGAACCGCAATCATTTACACCCTGATGGGTTGCTGCAAACTGGCAGGTGTTAATCCTCTGGAGTGGCTGACTGACGTTTTAAACCGGTTGCCGGATCATTCCATACAGCGTCTCGAGGAACTTTTGCCGATAAACTGGAAACCTCAGAAAATCTAAATAATCCGCGATTTTTAGAAATTGAAATATGTAGTAGGCCGAATGCATACATTATATCCCTAACGACACAGCAAACGACAGAAGAGAATTAAAGAACTTTTATCAGCTTACATCTGATTTTCTAAAGGTAAAAACCTTAGCCTTGTTTTATGTGTGGGGCCATAGTTGGGAATATGAAGGACCCGGAAACAAATGGGGAGAAGTTGAGAAGTTTTTTAAAATGGTCTCCCAAAATCCGGGTATTTACTACACGACTCAAATAGCATTAGTGGATTATATCAATGCCTATAAAAATCTCAAATTCTCAGTTGATAAAACGATGGTTACAAATTTAAGTTCAATAAATGTGTTTGTAAAAATAAACGGTAAAGTATTTACCATTGAAGCGGGCAGTACAAAACAGTTGAATTAAATAGTTACACAGAGTCACACTGAGGATTCACAGGGTCACACAGAGTTCTTAGACAGCCTTTTCTGATTTGAGTTCTGATGGACTTCGGCGTACGACTCCTCTCCCCCTTACTTCGGCTTCGCTCATAAACACCAGGGAAGGTCAAAATGACAAACGATGAGGTGAGACATCATATTATTCTAAAAATTTAAAACCAATAGAAATGAAAAAATACATTTTTATAATTGTCCTATTCATCACCCAATTTACTTTTGCTCAAAACAACAAGCAAAATATTCGGGGCGTTATCACCGATAAGCTATCTCAGATAACACTTCCGGGAGCTACAGTTCAGATTCTGAGTAAAACCGAAAACAAAGGGGCATCAGCCGATGCTAATGGGAATTATGTACTAACAAATATTTCACCAGACAGGTATGATATCAATGTTTCTTACCTGGGTTACAAGAATGTATTAGTTCCAAATGTAGTTGTAACATCAGGCAAAGAGACTATCCTTGATATTGCAATGGAGGAGAATGTCACGAGCCTGAATGAGGTGGTTATTAAGGCAAATACAAAGGACAAAGCAATCAACAATCTGGCAACAATCAGTGCGCGCACATTTTCGACCGAAGAGGTGAACCGGTATGCCGGTGGTCGCAGTGATCCAGCCCGTTTGGCCGCAAATTTTGCAGGCGTCAGCGCCCCCGATGACAGCCGCAACGATATCGTGATCCGTGGCAATTCCCCCGTAGGTGTCTTGTGGCGTATCAACGGGATGAATGTTACAAACCCAAACCACTTTGCTTCGGTGGGAACCACCGGAGGTGCAGTCAGTGCATTAAATACCAATCTATTGAAAAGTTCAGATTTCCTGACATCGGCGTTTCCCGCAGAATATGGAAATGCGACAGCCGGTGTTTTTGATCTGGGTTTTCGCGATGGAAACGCCCAAAAAAAGGAAACGACCTTGCAGGCCGGTGTAATTACCGGACTGGAAGCTACAACAGAAGGTCCAATCAACAAGGAAACAGGCTCGTCTTATCTGGTTGGATACCGCTATGCACTGGCAGGTGTTGCTCAGGCTATGGGGGTGAATATCGGAACAACGGCATTGCCATCTTACCAGGATTTATCCTTTAACCTTAATAGCGGGAACACCAAAGCAGGGCGATTTACCTTGTTTGGAATACTCGCAACAAGCAGCATCAATATTGAAGGTGGAAATACAAGTTCTTTGTATGGAAACGGTGGCGGACATGATTTAAGCAGTCAGATTGGGATTATCGGGTTAAAGCATATCAAACAACTCAACAACAGATCCTACTTTAGCTCAAATTTAGGTATTAACTACTCAAAAAACGACCAGACAAATGATGATTTTGACCGGTTTACCAACACATCTTTCACGAAAGAAGAGAATAAAGTAGCCAGAACGGGATACAATTTTTCGACAAGTTTTAATTCAAAAATTAATTCAAAACTGTTCGTAAAAGTCGGTATTCAAGATGAGTTGATCGGATTAAACCTCTATTACAGGCAAAAAGAGAGTATTCAGTCACTTTGGAAGCAGGTTTGGGATTACAATAGCTACACGAGCCTGGCACAGGGTTACGCACATATCAAATATAGTTTTAACGATAAACTAACCCTAAATGCCGGTCTGCACTCACAGCTGTTTGCCCTCAACAATTCAGTTTCTGTTGAACCGCGTTTGGATTTGAAATATGACCTCAATACTAAAAGCTCCCTAAATTTTGGGTATGGGCTTCATTCACAAACACAACCAATAAACGTTTACTTCCTTCAAACTCAAAATTCAGATGGTTCAACCAGTTACAATAATAGAAGTCTGGATTTCACCAAGAGTCACCACTTTGTGTTAGGATATGATTTACAACCTTTTGACGACTGGCGGATAAAATCTGAAGTATACTATCAATCGATCTACAATGTTCCGGTCAATACTTTTTCAAGCAGTTACTCCATGCTCAATACCGGAGCAAGTTTTAAAAGTGATCTTGAAGACAACCTTACAAACAGGGGGACCGGAAAAAATTATGGTGCAGAATTGACCATCGAGAAATTCTTCAGCAAAGGATATTATGGACTGTTCACTTCGTCGATTTACAGCTCAAAATACAAAGGAAGCGATGGCGTGGAACGAAATACTGCTTTCAACGGAAAGTATATTTTCAATATTTTGGGCGGGAAAGAGTGGAAAGTTGGAAGCGAAAAACGAAATAAATTTTCAACCGACCTGAAATATACCTATGCCGGAGGAAGGGCCTACACTCCTATTGATTTAACCGCTTCAAATTCTACAGGTCATGAACAGTTGTCAACAGATGCCTATGCGGCCTTTTATCCCAACTATTTCCGGTTAGATTTTAAAATAGGCTACACTATAAATAGTAATAAGAAAAAACTATCCCATTCATTTTCGCTGGATTTGCAAAATATAACCAATCACAAGAATGTCTTCTCTCAAAACTATGACGACCGAAGCAGAGCCATAAATACGACTTACCAACTCGGATTTTTCCCAAATATTGTCTATAAAATACAGTTCTAATTTCATAAAAAATGAAATTAGAACTGATCACGAGAAGTCTTTCCAGTCAGTCTAAAGTTTCACGCTTCGGTATGCTGAGGCAAAATAAACCATCAGTAAGATTACTTGCATTTACCGTGATTACCCTTTTGGCGATAATTTTACGGTTATACATAAGTTTCTCTCAAGATCTGATCTTAGGGATGGATGGGGGGTATTACCCCGTGCAGGTGCGAAATATATTAAAAACCGGATTGCTCAGTTTTAATGACGTCCCGCTCTATTTTTATTTTTGCGCCTTCCTGGTAAAAGTCATTTCGCTTTTGGGGTTCGCGGTTAACGATGAAACGATCATTTCTGTAATCAAGATTGTTGATAGTACCGCCTTACCTTTATTGGCAATACCGCTCTTTAAAATCCTGACAAAGAGAGATCAGAATCTCCCACTTTTTTCGGAGGTTGCTATTCTGTTTTTTGCAATATTCTCCTTTTCGCCGTTTATTATGGTTGGCGATCTTCAGAAAAATGCGTTTGCAATTCCATTATTTCTAACATTTATCTACTTTTTAGAAGGTTATCTGACGACCCCAACCAGATGGAATTTAATCGTGACATTATTCGCTCTTTTCATCATTGCATTTACCCATTTTGGCACTTTTGCGTTTGGTTTGGCATTTCTGTGCATATCCTTTTTTGTTGCATTCGGGAGAAAGGCAATCCTTCCTTCTTTGATAACTATTGCAATTGGATGCGCGATTATTACCCTGTTCGATTTTAACAGGGCATTCCGAATACTCACCTTTTGGAATGTAATTTTTTCGAGGCACATTGAATTTCAGGGACCTATGTTCGTTCCGATTTTGTTAAACTGGCTGATTTCATATGCTCTTGCAATATTTGGTGTTCTTCAATACCAAAAACAGAAACATAGTAACGATAAAATTACCGGGTATGTAACACTCTCGTTGGTCGTATTAATTTTCATATTTGCCTTTCCATTTTATGAGTCACAATATGTTCAGCGGTTTCATGTAATGCTTTTTATTCCGCAAAGCTTATTGATCTTTAATTTAATACGAATGAATAATAAACTTATACTTCCTTTTTCAATTTCGCTGGTATTAATAACTTTGGCTTCTGGTTTGATCTATTTTCATGAAGAAAAAAAGCCATGCATTGATGAGTTAGCTTATCGGGATTTACAAAATATTAAGCCTTTAATTCCCGAAGAGAGAGCAGGTGCGATCATTATTGCCAGGCATGGTATCGAATTCTGGACAGCCTGGAATTTAAATATGAAAGTAGGGAATGACAGGTCAATAGATAAGTTAGGATTAGAAAAGTATAAGAATATTATCTATCTGCAACAAAAAAATGAAGAGAGACAGGGGCCTTTGGGAAGAAGATCAATGCACAAGCCAGGGTTTGGCGAGGAGGGACATCCTCCGATGAGATCGCCAATCCCTGAAAATTCCAAATTAATCTATAGTTCTCCCTATTTTAATGCTTATCAAAATCTGAATTAAAAAGATATGTTTAAATCACGAAAAGGGTTTCTTTTGCTTTACGCGGTCCTCTGGGTACTGGTTTTGGTTTCGCCCTATTTTAGGTATATGCAGGATATTGGTGCCAATGGCTGGAATAGAATGATTGGGGATTTGACAAATCTGCTCTTGCTTCTTCTTCTTTTCATGATTAATTTATTTGTGCTGGTGCCGCGATTACTCTTTAACGAAAGAAGATCTCAATATTTTGTCATTGTTACTGCTATGATAATTGCCGTAGCTGTTATCAGTTTAATCATCCATCCATTAGGGCCACCTAATCATCAGGGAATAGGAATTGCGCCAACCGATATTCAGCCTGTTCGCCCATACGGTGTTCTCCCTCTGCTGGGGACAATTCTGCAAAATCTGGTTACCGCCTTACTCATTATTGGAAGTAGCACAGCTCTTGAACTCGAGTATAAATGGCGGAGTGAACAGAAATTGCGAAAAGATTCTGAAAAGGAGCATCTCAAAACTAATCTGGCCTTACTGAGACATCAGGTAAGTCCTCATTTTCTCATGAATACGCTGAACAATATTCATACCCTAATTGAAATTGATTCTGAAAAGGCACAGGATACAATCGAACGACTCTCTACCTTAATGCGCTATCTGCTTTATGATTCTGCTCAAAATACGATCGAACTAAAAAAAGAGATTGAGTTTCTAACCAGCTTTATTGCACTGATGCAGCTCAGGCATTCAGAAGAGGTAGAGGTCACGGTTGATCTGCCCGATCAGATTCCGGAAACTCGCATTCCCCCAATGCTGTTTATTTCATTGCTTGAAAATGCATTTAAGCATGGCGTTTCGTACCCTCTGAAATCTTACATTCATTTTGAACTCAGGCTTGAGGAAGCTTCCTTGCATTGCAATATCAAGAACAGCAACCATCAGGTTAAAACTAATTTAAAGGGCGAGTATTCCGGAATAGGACTTGTAAACATTAAGAAAAGCCTGAAATTATTGTATGGTGATAATTTCCGTCTCGATATTCTTGACAAGGAAACCGAATTTGAAGTGAACCTAAAAATACCGGTATGAAAATCTCATGTCTTGCCATTGATGATGAACCTTTGGCAGTAAAAAAAATAGCGGGATACATTCAGAAAACACCCTTTCTGGAACTGGTTGCCCAATGCCGGAATCCTTTCGAGGCAATGGAGATCCTCGAAAATAATGAGATACATCTCCTGTTTATCGACATTAACATGCCCGAAATGAGTGGAATGGAATTTGTAAAATCACTCACAATAAAACCCTATATTATCTTTACTACTGCCTACAGCGAATACGCAGTGGAAGGATTTGAAGTGAATGCCACGGACTACCTGCTGAAACCGGTCAGCTACAGCAATTTCCTTCGGGCTGCCAATAAGGTTAAAGATCTGATCGGATTATCGGCAAACAGGCAACCATCAACTATTACTCCTGCTATCAACCATATGTTTGTAAAATCAGAATATAAACTGGTCCGCATCGACTTTGACGATATCAAATATATCGAAAGTATGCACGAATATATCAATATCAATCTGGCAGGAAGCAAACCGGTTAAGTCTTTAATGAGTTTAAAATCCATTGAAGAGCAATTGCCGTCCGACCGGTTTTTAAGGGTTCACCGGTCGTTTATTGTGAACCTTTCAAAAATTTCAATGATCGACAGGAACCGGATCATTTTTGACGAAAAGATATATATACCTATCGGAGAGCAATATAAAACCAGTTTTCAAACCTATATTGATAAAAATTTCATTCAATAACCTGATTGTCAAAACATATGAGTATTAACTATTGGACGGTTGATTAACTCTTTTTTATTTTTTTAATACTATTCCCTTTTTGATCACTGCGGTATTGAGAAATAAAAAGTAGTCCCTTTACCTGGTTCGCTCTCAACCCAGATTTTTCCGTTGTTCTTCTTAATATATTCCTGGCAAAGGATTAAGCCTAAGCCTGTTCCCTTTTCCTTATTGGTGCCGGGAGTAGAATAACTATGACCGATACTGAATAAGTTGTTAATTCCTGCTTTTGAGATTCCAATGCCGTTATCACTTACTGAAACGATGATCTCATTTTGTTTTTCCACCACTAAGATGGCAATTTTCCCGCCAGAAGGCGTAAATTTAATTGCATTTGAAATCAGATTTCTCAACAATGATTTTATCATAGCCTTATCGGCATTAACCCGAATATCTGGTGTTAACGAATTTGTAATTGTAATCGATTTCTGTTCGGCGATGTCTTTGTACAAAACTATCTGTTCTTTAATAAGGGGAATCATTGGGAAATCTTCAGGATGGAGCTCCATCCTGCCGGATTGCGATTGTGACCATTCAAAAAGGTTGGTTAGCAGATCCATTGCTCTATTTGACGATTGAAGTATTATATTGGCGTATAACTCAATGTTTTCATATTCTTTTTTCTCAATCAGTTCCAGAAGATGCTCGCTAAACCCGATAACAGAATTGAACGGGCTTCTCAGATCATGGGCAATAATTGAAAAAAACTTGTCTTTTGTGGCGTTTAATTCAATAAGCTTTAGTTCGTTATCTTTAATTTCAGTGATGTCATAGCAAGAACCAATATATCCCAAAAATGAATTATCCAAATCGTAAAAGGGTCTTCCAAAATCTCTGATCCAGCGATATTCACCAAACCTATTTTTCATCCGGTACTCCATTAAAAAAGCTTCTCTTTTATCGAATGAAGTCACATACGTTTGTAAGCAGGAATCAAAATCATCTGGATGAACGCCTTCAGCCCAACCATTGCCAAATTCCTGTTGCATAGTCCTGCCAGTGAAATCAAGCCACGTTTTATTAAAATAGTCGCATAATTTATCCAAACGCGAACGCCAGATTAAAGCCGGAAACTCCTCGAATATCTTAAGATACAACTCTTTGGCTTTTGTAATCTTAGTTTGCTGTTGTTTAAGTATAGAATT
The DNA here is from genome assembly GCA_903918045.1 of uncultured Bacteroidia bacterium. Lineage (GTDB taxonomy): Bacteria > Bacteroidota > Bacteroidia > Bacteroidales > Prolixibacteraceae > JAAFHB01. Next base: position 63,035 of record CAIXCY010000095.1, on the reverse strand, counting down.
TTCTGTTTCAAGTTCTATTATTCTCTCCTTCAACCGATGGGTTTCATTTTCCATGATATTCCTATTTCAGGATTGACAATTATCTTTATTAACTTTAGAAAAACCATTCTGCTTTTTTGTTTGTATTTTGTCAGAACTGGAATTACCAAGTTGATTGGGTAAAAATACAGAATATCTTACATCTGTAAAAATATTTACTTGATCAAATAGTTTATTAAAACAGAAACCCTACCCAATATTCATCAGGCCGGGTCTCATTTTCTAAACTAACAATCAAAAAAACCAATAATTACCAAATATATGTTCCTACCGCATCCTTATCGAGCGAAACAGAAACTGTTTTTCTTTTAAATTCAATATTGAAATTCTTTCTGGTACCGCTGTTGTTTTGCACGATAAGCACCTTTTTCCCGTCAGGTGTAAGAAATGCAACATTTGGCAATGCATCACTCGTGTTAGACCCAATCCGCACAGAACCGGGTCTGACCAGTTTTGCTGCATGAGCTATAATATAATAGGCAGGATTGCGGGTTACCTTATTTCCATCAATTGTAACTGCACCCAGACATTCGGTACAACCTCCCGGGGTATGGGGATTGTTTTTCGGATCGGCGGCCAGGTTCCATTCCAACACATTACGGCACCAGTTACGGGTTCCCCCGATAATTAGGGTTCTAACATGCCAGGCGAGATCACCGGCCAGATTTCCAGGGGCACCAACCCACTGTTCTGTAAAATAGAGGTTCTTATCCGGATGGGCTTCATGAACAGGGGTCAGTGCTTCGATCTTTCCTCCATAAAGATGAAAAGCAGAGCCATCAACGTATTTGGCGGCATCTGGGTCATTCAAAATTGTCAAAGGATAATCGGGTTTGTCGGCATTGTGGTCATAAACAATTATTTTGGTCTTGATCCCTGAAGAGACAAAAAGGGGTCCAAGACTTTGTTTGATAAACAGAGACTGTTCCAGGGCTGGCATAAACATACTCGGATTATTCCCGGGATGCAGGGGCTCATTCTGTATCGTAATCGCGTCGATCAGAATCCCCTCACCCATCATTCCCTGAATATATTTCATGAAATACCGTGCGTAAGTATTATAAAACTCCGTCTTTAAACTTCCCCCTTTGGAGTTGTTATTCGTCTTCATCCAGGTTGGAGCCGACCAGGGTGAACCCAGAATTTTGATGTGCGGATTGATCGTCAGGATCTCCTTTAAAATTGGGATCAGATCGGCCTGATCGGGAGCAAGTGAAAAACGGGCCAGTGTGCTGTCTGTTTCCCCGGCAGGGAGGTCATCGTACGAAAAAACATGATCATCCAAATCAGATGCACCAATACTGATGCGCAAATAGCTGATTCCGATATTATTTCCATCCATCGAAAACAACTCCTTCAGAATCGCTTGCCTGCTCTTAGGGTCCATCTGATGCAATAACTTAGCACTCCCGCCTGTGAGGCAATTCCCAAAACCATCAATGGTTTGATAAGTTTGGGTTGGATCAATTTTGATTTCTGGATCAAGGTTTTCCTTCATTTTTGAGACAAAACGAAATTTTGAAGATTGAAACAATACATTTGTCTCAGGACTTGTAATCCAGGCTATTCCTTTTGTATTTGAATGTCGGTTCAACTCAGGTTTATCTTCTGCATTAACCGTTCCAATCAAACCTAAAGTGGTACAAAGTAAAATCAACACTATAAAATTATTCATATCCTGCAATTATTGTTTTATAAATTTCTGTTTTAAAGATCGGGTTTTGTAATCCATTTTAAGTGTATAAATACCTTTTGAGAGGTTATCTACATTTATTTGATAATCAACAATTTTTCCATTCATTACCATTTTCCCGCTCATGTCATAAATGCTGAAATTTAAAATTCCCGGTTTTGAGTTAATATATAAAATTGTTGAAACCGGATTTGGATGGATTGAAAACTGATCTTCAGAAATATCAATGACACCTGTTGTCCCTCCATCCTGAGTTATTGTAATTGTTTGGGTAGGGACTCCGGTGCCTGACACTGATATGTTAGCAATTCTTGAGGCGATAGTTGGATTTGCACCTGCAGTTAACGTTATTGATCCATTTCCTGAACCTGTTTGAATGCCTGAAGTTAACCATTCCTGGTCACTGGTTAAGGTCCAGGTGATATTGGCCAAAATATCAAAGGTTTTAATACTATTGGCCTGTGCTCCTATTGTCAAAGTATTTACAGAAACATTTAATACGCTGGCTGAACTGCTTATCAGGTTAATGTCGTCGAAAAGGAAAGTTGAATTGGCCGAGCCATCACCAACGGTTCCAAAATCAAACATTAAGGTTAACTTGTTGAAGATATTTGAGGTGTTCCCGGCAAAATTCCAGGTCAATGTTTCCCAGGTATTTGCAACGGTCGTATTTGCAGATACTTCAGCAGTTGGCACATTATCCCCCTCAAGTTTAAAAAGGACAGGCACCCCAGCCCGGGTGGAATATACTTTCATTGAAAATGTGGATGCCGCAGTGAAGTCAATTTTAGTACCAAGCGTCAAATAGCTTCCAGCCCAGGTTGCACCACCGTTCCTGATGATCTGGGCAACTTTTGAACTTGTGTTTATCCCTGAAGCATGAGGGTTGGCAATTACAGTAGCCACTCCTCCGTTAAAATCGGTCCAACTATAGGTTCCTGTTTCAAAATCAATTGGGAGGGAAGCTTGAACAGGTGCTGCTGACTGGGTAACGACCACCGTTTTTGTGGCAACACCACCACCAGCAATTGTAACTGTTGCAACCCGGTCAATAGGGGCAGAATTTGCTTGCGCGGTAAGGGTAAGTTGTAAGCTACCAGTTCCACCTGAACTACTGATTACCAGCCAGGGCTGATCGGATGCTGCACTCCAGGTTACATTTGAACTGATATCAAATGTTTGAATACTTCCTGATGAAATTCCAATGTTTAAATTATTTACGGAGACACCCAGGTACGAATATCCACCGGCATCCTGCGTAATCGTTAAGAATTGGTCAGACACTCCATTGCCAGACACCTTAATATTCGCACTCCTGGACGACATCATCATGTTTTCCATGGCTGTTAAAATTACAGTGCCATTACCAAAACCAGTTCCATTCGTGATCGTAAGCCAATTCTGATCGCTCACAGCCATCCAGCTGATATTTGAAATGACATCAAACGATTTTTTGCTTCCGGACATCATCGACACGGCCAACGTGTTTAGAGATAAGGCCAATGAGGGAGTTGCCACACCTTTGTAGGTAAAGGAAACCTTTCCGATATTAAATCCTCCGTTATCAAATGCAAGCTTTATGACATGTTGTCCCGCAGGCAGAATAACACCTGGAACAGATTTGGAAGCCCATACGCTCCAGTTTGAATCTGTAAAGTCAACTGTAATATTGGACGCAACCGTTGAACCATCAACTTCAATATGGAATGGACCACCACCGCCGGCATTTCCGGAGGTGTACCGAATGGAAAGATCATAGGCACCCGCCTGCGCAATATTTGCACTATAGGTAAGCCACTCACCGCTTACGATAAAACTTACTACATTGCCTTCTCCCGGCACGGGGCTTGCATCGACATATTCAGGAGTACGGAAAGTACCAGCCTCATTGGCGGTTGTTACATCAAAATAAGTGATATTCTGACCAATTCCCCCCTCGTAAATATCGTAATTACCGGCTTCGATGACCTGCGAAGGAATTGAGACAACCGTTCCACCATAAGGAAGTCTGGAGCCCACGATTACTGTTACAACATTTGACAACTGTAATGCTGCTCCCATGTAAACTTTTGCAGTGAAGCCATGAATCTTTGCCGTAAGAGATGAAGCGGTCACGGTATAAGGCGATGTTACCGAGGTGCCGATAAGTGCCGTTCCATCATAGAATTCAACCTTTGTTATTCCCGATCCGCTTGTTGCTGCTGAAAGGGTTACACTTCCATTGGTCGCAACCTGTGAAGCAGAGGCGGTGAGGGTTGCAGTTACTGCAACGTCTTTACTACTCTTCATTGTTCTGGCGGGAACAGCCATCGAAAAACCATCCGACCAGGAAACTGTAATTTCACCCGTGCCATAATTATGGGCAACATAGGTTTTATCTCCTGCTTTGTTAAAAACTGCCGCGATGGGATAATTTGCCGTAATCGAACCATCCACAGATCCGGAGCCGTTTAAACTATGAAGCCAGTGATAGGTTTGTGCATCGGAGCAACCCCCTTTAGGTTTATAGCCGGGATAGGCGTCATAAAGTGATACAGCACTTTGCGCATCAGCCAGTGCCGCGTAGGACCAATAAATATCGAACCACAGGTTATCGTTTGGAGTCTTGGCCAAAACAGCAGTTTTTGTCTTCATGTCGTTCCACAAATCAGTCACATAAGAGCTATTCTGCCCCAGATAGAGTGAAGCTCCTGTTAGAGGGAACATTTCAATTCCATACATAGCGGCAATATCGCCGGTCCAGAACGTGCCGTTATCATACCCATCACTCCAGACGCGTGAACACATCATCTGAGAATAGTTGGGCCCGAAATTTCGTTTATTCATATTAAACCAGTACTCTTCTATACCGGTTTGTTCTGTGGTATAAAGATAAATACCCAGATCGCGGATCGTTGTGTTTCCCGTAAGTTCGCCCCAGTTTATCAATGAGGAGTTGAAGTTCATCGCTTCAGAAGAGGATTCCTGGTTGTTGCCGTGCGGTTCAGTGTTCAGCAAGCCAGCTGCAAAACTATGTCCTGCATAGGGATTGAAATTTCTAAGAAAAGGAAATTTAAGATCGGTTTTATCCCAGTTGGCGGCATCTTTCACGAGCATATTTACCATTGGGCCCCAGTTTGCTGCCCATCCCGGCTGAAACTGTTCAACAGCTGCAGCGGCGCTGATAAAATAGCCGTAATGAAAATGGTGATCATTCAGATTTGCATCGGCAGAGTATCCGGCAGGATAACCGATCATTGTGGTCCACATTGTATTGTAATAAAACAGGAAAGCGTTCTCTCCGGGATCAGCCTTAAACCAGTTTTCCAGACGGGTTTTCACGGTATTAACAATCTGATCGCGGGCCTGAGTATTTCCAATCTGATCGGCGATTTTGGCAACCTGGATCAGCCTGTTCATTGCCAAACCTTCGTTATAGGAATCGGTCCAAAGGGCAAGCCCCTCCCCCTTTACAAGATCTATTTTTGAATTCAGGGCAGCCGGATCAAATCCAGGACTATATTTTGCCGTATTTGGTAGCGTTGATAAGATCCCCCTGAATTTGTTTTCAATTGTAAACGTATTGGATGACAACATCTTCATCGTTCCGCGGGAGGTATTAAAAGAATAAGCTCCAGGCTGTGGAGAACCCGACCCTAAATGAGCCCACTGATGCGGCAATAACCCCAAAAGAACCGTTGTTCCTGCACCCTCTTTAACATCAGCGCTAACCGTGAACGTAGATTTAACTGTTGATATGGCATTGTCGTATGCCCAGCTAACTGAAGTATTGGCAGGGAAGACATAGGCATATTGTTTGAAATCGTTTGCAACGGTTGCAGCCACAAGCCCCGGTGGTAACATAACCGCCGAAAAATAGTTTTTCCCCGAAAGGGTTGAAGAATAGGTTTTATTGGATTGCGTCCAGGTTGACCCTACCGGAGCATAAATGGCAAAATTAGATCCGCTCAATGAATTCGTGACAAGGATCATTTCGTTCTGAACAGAAACGGTGCCAATATTAACAGTGACCGACGCAACATCCGAAGTTCCAATTGTACAATAAACAAAGGGCATTCCCATCCCTATCGTCGCATTAAAGTTGTGTCCTGTGCTGTTCCAGGAGGTTGTAACCGTCCAGTCGGAGTAATCAGAGACTGTGGGGAATGTTCCGGTTAATCCGGTTACACCTAAAACCAATGGTTGGTCAGGACTCATCGGTTGCCGGGTATCATTTGCCCCTCCACCCAGAAAGGTATAGCTCAGAATCAGACCACCTGAACCCCCTTTAAGCGAGAGCGGATAATTATAAAGATTGGCGCCATTGGTAGCATCGTTATCTGTGAGTAAGCCGGTCCACCAATCGCTTGTAGCAACTGGTTTTGTTAATGCAGCACCCGAGATCCTGGGAGTTCCGTTTGGATTTACATTCCTGCCTGCCGCGTCGGGGGGAGGCAACTGCATCGTATAACTTCCGCTTCCCATAGGCACCATCTGGCCGGAAAGGTTAATGGAAAACAACAGTGTGATGTTCAGGATAAGGATTAGTATTTTGTTCATTCTTTTGGGAATTAGATGCGTTATTTATAAAGCAAGGGAATATAATCCGGGCAATCCGGCACCCAAAAAGAAATAGATCAGAGATCAGCGGTAATTTATTTCATGATCATCACCAGATGAATGTAGCCGCAGAACCGCTTTCCAGAATTGGTGAAGTCCACTTATCATTGTAGCGTAAATTAAAGATTGCTGCGCCTGTCCCATCATTTTCCACAATCAAAACTCTTTTCCCTGCTGGTGTTTTAAACGCCACACAGTTTAAATTACCGGTAGGATTGCTCGAAATCCTAACTGAACCTGCCGGTACAAATTTTGAAGCATGAGCAACAATATAATAACCTACATTTCTGGTGAAACTATTGCTTGTATTGATCGTTATCGCACCTTTACAGGTATTACAACCACCAGGAGTATGGGGCTGATAAGCGGCATCGCTGGCCAGATTCCATTCCAGAGCCACTTTACTCCAGTTGGCCATAGAACCAATGATTACATTTTTAAGATGCCATTTTAGATCACCCCCGAAATCGGCAGTTGAAGAGGTATACTGTTCTGTAAAATAAACATTTTTATTCGGAAAGGCATTGTGTAAAACGGATAAAGCGGTTATGTCACCTCCATAGAGATGAAAAGCAGAACCATCGACAAAAGGTTGTGCACCAGCATCGCCTAATACGGCAATCGGATATCCGGGCTGGTCGCAATTGTGATCATAGCAAACAATCCTGGTGGTAATACCTGCTGCCTGAAAGCCTGGTCCCAGATTATTTTTAATGAATTGTGCCTGCTGAGATGCCGACATTAGCATACTGGGATTATTGCCGCCATACAAGGGTTCATTTTGAGGTGTAATTGCGGTGATCGTAATTCCCGCATCTTTCATCTTCTGAATATATTTTACAAAGTACTTCGCATATACGTCATAATAGATTGACTGTAAGCTCCCGCCAACAGTGCTATTATTATCTTTCATCCAAACTGGTGCTGACCAAGGAGCTGCAATGATCTTTATAGCAGGATTTATAGTCAGAATCGCTTTTAAAACCGGAACTAAATCGATTGTATCTGCCGCAAGACTAAAATTCGATAAGTTCATATCTGCCTGGCCTTCAGGTATATCATCATAAGAAAAAGGGGCACTATTCAAATCAGATGCTCCGATGCTGATTCTTAAATAACTGATTGATATTGAAGTCGAATCGGCGCCAAACAACTCCTGTAATAATTTATTTTTAACTGATGAATCTAATGAATTAATTACCTGTGCACTTCCTCCGGTTAGGGCAAAACCAAAGCCATCAACTGCCTGGAAGGTTTGGGAATCATCAACCGTAATCGTTGGATAAGTATTTACGGCCGTACCAAAGCCTAAAATGGTCGTTTGTTTTTGAAGTAACACCGACTGATCTGCCTTAGTCAGCCAGAAGGTCACATCATTCTTTACTGTCGGGATAGGTTTGACCGGATCGGGAGTCGGAGTGATACCTGATTTGGAACATCTAAAAAGGATAGAAATAAATAAAATAAGCAATACAAGTTTTACAGTTGTTCTCATCCGAAGAAAATAATTTTAAAATGCAGCGAAAAAAAATCCTTTAATTTAACCGTTAATCAAGATATGGTTTAAGAAAAACATCTACCTGTTTTATCGTTCCCAATCTGTTGAATATTGAATCTGATGTTAAAGTATCCAAAGAAAGTCCATCAATTTCTGTAATTTCTCCACGTTGATTTACAATCGCAATTGATTCATGCGGGGCAACATGGTACACAAATAGCACCTGACAAAAGGTAAAGGCAAGGCTCTTTGCGGCAAGCTGTATAGTGCAATCTTTGTGATGCAAAGATACATAGTGAAAGTCGATATTTGTATCCAAAAATTCAGAGTTTCGAAGCAAGGCAGGAATAAAGACTATTTTTCCATCCTCAACGAAAATGCCCAATTCACCAAAACGTGTGATGATGTCTTCCTTTACCTGCCCAGTCATTCCGGGTTGTTTTGCCCCTCCATTTCCAGGGGTATGGGAATAGGGATCGGTAGGAAATGCACCAAATATCTCCGGAGATTTATTGAACCCCAAACCTTTTCTGACATCGAAATAGTGGGCTTGCAGACGCTCAAGCTGCACTTTTCCGGTGTTATTTTTTAAGGCTGAAAAATAATTTTCATAGATCGCCAGTAACAGTTTGGATACCATATGCCAATAGATACACCCTAAACCTTCATAGCCATAAAAGGCGCCGGATCGGCCTGTAAAAGACTGATGATCAAAGATTTTTTCAAATATCTGAAGAACCTGCTCCTTCTCATTTTCATCCGGACCGCCATTTATAATCTGGTCCAGTGCGAATCTGACATCAGCAGCGTTTCTGAAATGGCTGTTAAAATGGTAATTTCCATTTACATCAACACTTATAATACGCTTTAAATTATCAGCAATCTGCTTCAAAAGAAACGGGCAATTAAGAACAAATTCAGACGGAATGATATTCTTTTCTGCGAACCTTTTCAGCTGCCTGTCGGGATATAGCATGTAGCTGTTTTGATCCTTGCGGAATATCGCACTTTTTTTCAGGGCATCAAGTAGGTCATTGACTTCGTCAGGCTTTAATACACCGGCACTTAGCACGGCAACCTGCCCTTCAAGCATTTCGTAGAGATATCTGATTGAAACAGATTTTTCTCTGATCGATATCAGGTTATATGCATGATACAGGTGATCCTCACGTCTGTTTTTACGAATAGTATGATCAATATGCTTAACCATTAACCGGAATAAATCGGAGAGGGCATTGGTTTCAATGGCTTGTTTAGAACCCGAAAATCCGCGATTGTAAATTCCCCAGCGGTAGTTGGAACCTGCCGTTCCTAATTCATCAACGATCAACTTCCTGTTCTGGTCAGAAATATCAGCTGAAAGAAGTGGTTCAAACTGTATCAGGGTTTTCAGGATTGAATTGAACAATGCAGCTATTTCAATTGAAACCTCAACCTTATTTTCGCTTGTCTGACTAAAAAGTTCGATGCAGAAGGCTCCAAGTCTGCGCATATAGTAAAGGGTGACCATTGAAACGCCATTTCCTACCAATGCATTGTTTGCGTCATTCCATTCCGGACGTTGTGTGTTTAGCCAGATCCCAGCTTCAGGGATAAAATTGGATAGTTTGGCAAGAACAGTCGCCAATAGCTTCTCGGTAAAATTGACCAGTAGCACTTCACCCTTGGCAGTCCAGACCAGTTTCCCGTCACTCCCCTTTTCATTTACTCGCTCACGGGCAAGACTCTCGGCCTGCAGATCGAAGTCGATCGTGTTATAAGGATCCCCTTGAATATCTGTATAACTTTTAATACGATATGGGACATTGGCATAGGCAAAAATGTCGCTTGTGAGCATTGTATTTAATGCACCAGGGTGAAACCGGGCAGAATTCTCAAGAAATTTCTGCAGGTAAATGATCTGGTGATCGCCCCAATAGCCGATGCTGGCCCATGGATCGTGTGGGTCGGGAGTATCCCAGTCAATCCCGTTACGGGTAATTCGAAAGGGATTGTAACCATCTGGAGTAGAAGCATTTAAAAATTTACAAATTATACTCTCCGTAAATGAAGGGTATGAGAGGCAAAGCGCTTCCCAATTCTGAAAGATATCCCTCCAGTTTCCCTGGTAATTGAGGTTTCTCGAACCATCTTCACGCCTCATCTCTATAGCAAAGAGATTCCATGGTCTTGACGGGTCACCATGCCTGCGGCTGAAGGCAAGGGGCAAATATTCATAACACAAACGGACTAACTGAGGATCACCATGATTTGCCACATCTTTTATCAGGGAAGGATAATCAATCGATGATTCAAATGCTTCGATAAATTCAATATTTCTAGTATAAACAGATTTATTTGCGCTGATAATAAATTCAATCAGATCTGATTTTAAAAGGGAATAATTATCAACAAAAATACCCCCGCGCATGACATTGAAAAATACATTCGAAACGTGCCTGTTTACACTTAACTTATCCGCGCTAAGCTGCAATCCATCTGCTGAGGCCAGAATTCTGATCATCTCCCTTGTGCCATTATTCACATCATCCTGCAGCGGGGTGGCCATATCCTTATTCTGGTTTAAGAATTGTTTCAGGGAGGCGAGATACCCCAAATCTTTATTGATTTCGGAGACAATATGCCATGTTTTTTGGTTGCCGGCTGTGAGATCAACCTCTGCATTGATAAAATAGGCACCACGCGTTGCCCGAATATCAGTTTCAGTTTGTAGTGATTCTCCTTTTCTGAAATTACCGATTTGATTTGAACTTAACAGAATTTTTGGATTGTCAAAACCTTCCGACCAAACAATGGTGGTATTCAACGATTCGCTTGGTTCTGCTTTGTCAACAATGACAGCGCTCAGCATATATAAGGCAATAGACTGATCAGCAATCAACTCACTCTTTTTATACGCATCCACCAGATTACTTAAGGAGAGTTGGAGTGATCGGTTTAATCCTGCCGGCAAGATATTCTGAATCCCATCTAACACAGAGACAGTCAAATCGGTCTCCCCCGAGTTTTTCAGCGTTGACTTGCGGATAAACCCAAATGTTTCGCTATTCATCCAACAGTATGAGAATACTACGCCAAGGTCAATATTGATCTCCTCGAATACAATTTTATTCCCGTAATTATTCTTATAGATATTTCGCTCAATTTTATAAATCCCGGTATACCTATCAGAGAATGGTTCCCACAAGAAAGTGCTTTTCTGATTTTTAACCAGCAGTACTGTTTTACTTCCCGTAATTTCAGCTGAATCCTGGATTTTATCCACGGTGTAATAGGGAAACAAAGCGTTGTCAGGATCCTTGCGACCGGCAGTCAGTGCCCCGTTGCTGGAAATAAACATCCAATGGTCTGAATTACTCAGGATGGTCATAAAAAACGGATCCATCCGATTGTAATTCGAAATTTTATAAAAGGTTTCCTCCTGAAAATTAGTAAATCCTCCTTTAACGGGATTCTCATCGACATACATTTTGGTATTTCCCAGAAGGATTTCCTTATCCATATTTCAAATATTTTAAAAACCCGAAACTATTATTTCAATTCATAAACTCTGACATAGTCGACAATCATCTTCTGGGAGGTCAAGGTTGAGTCAATCCCCCTTGCTCCACCCCAACCTCCGCCTATTGCCAGGTCAAGGATCAGGTTTTGTGGTTTATCAAAGGGCCAGGAGAGTTTGTTTGAGGTGTCGTGATAATCAAAATATTTTCTTCCATCGACAGAAATAGTTATTGATTTAGGTATCCATTCAATTGTATAAATGTGAAAATCATTATTCATATTTTCTACATCTACAATTGCAGTTGGCTGGTTGTTGAGTTTAAAATAATAGGCCCCGCAATGGATCGAAGCATGCGTTTTACCGTTACCTGTATTTGGGTCAAGCTCATAACCAACATTTTCCAACACATCGATTTCTCCGCAGTAAGGCCAGGAAAGCTCATCGATATAGTTATCACCCAATAACCATCCTGCAGCCCAGCTTCCCCTTCCAACAGGAACTTTGGCTCTAAATTCGATTTTGCCATACAGGAAACTCGCCTTACCTCTGGTCGTTAAACGGGAAGAGCTCCAGGGGTAACCGTGGTCATTTTTTCTGGCTTCCATAATCAGGGTTCCATTTTCCTGTCTGGCATTTTCGAGTCGGCCGGCGGTATAATATTGCAATTCGTTATTTCCCCAACCCCAGTTTCCGATATCAAAAGTCCATTTAGTTGTATCGGGTAGCCCGAGACCATTAAACTCATCACTCCAGATCAGCTCCCATCCCTTTCCCTCGGTATTGGATTTAATCACTACCGGCGTAATCTGATGCTCCCTGATGAGGGTAAATGTCAATTTATCAATAATCACAGTCCCTTTCTCAATATGTAGTTTGAGATAATGTGATGATGCAGCCATGGGTGTACCATCCTTTTGAACAAAACGTGGAGAACCCTTATCGTTCCCACCAACTATAAGATTACCGCTCACATTATAAGTCCGACCATCCTTGTTATCGATATAATCTTCAATCCAGCAGACAGCTTCCCTCCCCGCAGTATTTCGTGCATACAACTTTATGCTGTATCTCCCTGATACCGGGATATTTATTTTGTAACTTAGCCAGGCATCATTCTCCTTTGTTTGAACGGATACCTCACTGTTTTTTTCATTGACAATCGATATGTTCCCAGAATTACTAATAAATGACTCAGCCTCAACAGTTAACGTTGGTGCCTCAAATTTCTGTTGATTTTGGTCAGCACAACCACCACTTATGGCAGTCAGGGTCAGAATCGAAAATGCGCAGACCGCCATAAAGAGACTATTTTTTATTTTTGTATACCACATTTTTAGATGTTCTAGTATTGAATTCCAAAAAAAAATGACCTATTTTATCAGGATAGCTTCCAGTTCTTCCAACGATTTTCCTTTTGTTTCCGGTAATAACTTCATCATCAGGATCAGTCCTAGAAAAGCGAAGATTCCGTATAGCAGAAAGGTTCCGGTACTTCCTAAACTGGCCAGTTCCCATGGAAATATCAATTGCACTCCAAAACTTACCGCAGAATTAAGAAATCCGACAAACGAGATTGCAAGCCCTCTGATATAGTTCGGAAACAGCTCTGAAAACAATACCCACATTACCGGACCTAATGAGACCGCAAAGGAGGCCACAAACCCAAGGATTCCAATTAATATTAAAGCCGGGTTCATTTTTATCGCAGCAGTAATAAACTCAGATTCAAATTTCTTCTCCATTTCAGCCCCAATTGCAGCTGTTACTTCATTTTTAAACCGGGTGTCACTGGTGAACGTTTTATTTTTCAAAGGGCTCAACTGGATGCTGTTAATCGAAGGCGGCAATTTGGAAATTGAAGCATCTGTCAAAGTATAGGTAGCTGCATTAAATCCGTAAGCCAATAAGAACATACTCAGTGCAATTCCGGTAATTCCAAAGGCAAGCAGAGGCTTCCTGCCCAATTTGTCAATCAGAACCATTGCAACAATAGTAAACACAACATTTGTTAGACCCACAAGAATTGCCTGAATAAATGCAGCATCAGTGCCAATCCCCGATTGTTCAAAGATCATAGGGGCATAAAAAAAGACTGAATTAATACCAGTTATCTGTTGCAAAACAGAAATTATAATACCTATTGTTAAAACCAGTTTCATGGCAGGGGCAAAGAGTGCTTTTACAGGTGTTTTAACCTTTGGCGCTTTATCCAAAGAGACATGTTCCTGGATTTCATTAACCATTCGAATGGCAGTTTGGTCATCACCGAGTCGTTTCATGATTGTTAATGCCTCCTCAAACCGACCTTTCATTATTAACCATCTTGGACTCTGAGGAACGAAAAGCAAAAAGAAGAAATAGAGCATGGCGGGGAAGAACTCGATTCCCAGCATCCATCTCCAATTGTATTCTTTGATCTTTAAACTCTGAATCCAGGATGCGTCCGATTGGGAGAGATGGACAATCAGATAATTGGTAAAAAAAGCTACCGAGATCCCAACGACAATGTTTAACTGATTAAAAGAGACCAGTTTGCCCCGTTTCTCAGCCGGAGATATTTCAGCGATATACATTGGAGCCAATATTAGGGAGGTTCCGACTCCTATTCCCGCGATCATTCGGGCAATTACAAGGATGATAAATGAAGGGGCCGCAGCTGAAAGCAATGCCGAAAATGCATAGAGCAGGGCCGAATATTTCAAGACTATTCTTCGGCCAAACCGGTCACTAACCGGCCCTGCAAACATCATTGCCAGAGTCGCTGCCAGGGATAAAGAGGCGACTGACCACCCTAATTCGAGTTTTGAAAGGTGAAATTCGGGTTCAATAAATTTGATCACTCCGGAAATTACAGATGCATCAAAACCCATCAGAAATCCGCCCATCGCAATTACAAGTGCAATAAGGACAATGGAACTTTTTTGTTTTTGCATATACTATTTTTTACCTAATTATTAATCGCTACTGATAAACTCTGATATAATCAACCTCCATCGTTGCACCTGCCAATTGAGGATCTACTACGCCTCCAAAGGTTCCGCCAATGGCAAGATTCAGGATAAGAAAGAAGTTATGATTAAATGGAAGGTCAGAGGAGTTTTTTACAAAATGGCATAACTGGTCGTCAACGAGTATTCTGATGGCGGATGCTGACCATTCCAGGGAATATTTATGAAAAGCTGTTGAGGCATCCGAAATCATTTTTGTATTCCCGTCAGGATTGCCGCCCGAACGCCCGGGGTAGTGGAGTGTCCCGAATATTTTATTCATCTCAAAGCCATGGTGTTCCATTATATCGATTTCGCCACAAGCGGGCCAACCTGTGGTCCCGATATTGCTCCCTAACATCCAGATCGCAGGCCATGGCCCATTACCTTTAGGAAGCCGGGCGCTTACTTCAACCCTTCCATATTTAAATTCAAATTTATTTTTTGAGAGTAATTTTGCGGAGGTATAAGCGCTTCTCTTATAATCTTCCCTGATTGCTTTTATTTTTAACAGACCATCCTGAACAATAACATTCTTCGGACTTTCAGTATAATATTGTAATTCTGAATTTCCCCATCCGCCGTCTCCGGTTCCAACTGAATAACCCCATTTGGTAGAATCGGGAGTATTGCCTGTGTTAAATTCATCAGACCAAACCAGCCTGCTGAACTCAGATTTCTCAATAGTTTGCGGAATAGTCTGAGCATCATCGAGGTTAATTACGTAATCCTGTGTTATAAAAGGAATTGGATGGATCATATTTAGGGATCTGATCTGCTTTGCACCCTCATCCGAATTTTCGGGAATACTGAATTTACTAACAAATGAACTATTTTGGGTTTGAATCCTAAACTTCCCTTTAGCTTGCATATCCGGGCAGGAGCATACAATTAGAACCATCGCACAAATACAAGATTTCCACTGCCTGTAAAGCATAATCCGGATTTTTAAATTAGTTAAAGTCCCTAAATATTATACAATCAATGCAATATGTTATTGAAACACTCTGACATAATCAACAAACATCTTTTGAGGAAATATGGTACTGGCATCTGGTGGACCAGGCCAGTCCCCACCTACGGCTACATTAAAAATAAAGAAGAAGGTGGCATTAAAAGGCCAGGTTCCTGAACTGATACTGGTATTATTTGCAGTCATATATGGAATTCCATCAATAATAATCTGAACATAATTCAACTTCCAAATCAGACTAAAGACATGAAACTGTTGTGAGAAATCTCCTGAACTCAGAAAGTATGCATTATTTACTGTACCGGATGACCCATTTGCCTGGGCCCAATGAATTGAACCGACAACCCGGTTGGGTGAACTGCCTATTAATTCCATGATATCTGTCTCGCCGCAGCCCGGCCAGGGTGTAGTTCCAATATTGGAACCCAACATCCATAAGGCAGGCCACATGCCATGTGAAACAGGAATTTTGGCACGGATATCAATTCTTCCATATTGAAATGCTTTTTTACCCGCGGTGTTCATCCTTGCAGAAGAATAATTGTTGCTTCCTATCGTTTCCTTCCTGGCTTCAATAACAAGTTTACCATTCAAAAGGTATGAATTGTTTGAACTATTGGTGTAATATTCCAGTTCATTATTGCCCCATCCACTTCCTCCAATATCGTAATTCCAAACGTCGGTATTGATTGAAGCATCATTAAATTCATCACTCCATGTTAAAGTATATCCCGGATAGGTTGATGGTGAAAAATAACCTTCGCCATCACTTGGATAAAAGGTGCCACTGTTTGTGATCGTCCCGGTTGCCTTTCCTGTCCCAGCTATTGTTGCATTAACAGGGGAGCTCAATATCAGGGTAAAAGCCTGGTCGGGCTGACGCAAGCTGTCCCCTGTAACAAATACATCGACATAACCTACCGTACTACTTGCCGGTATGGTCAATGTACCAGTAACCGCAGTATAATCGGCTCCGCTTATGGCTGATCCGTCAGCAGTTGCATAATTGACCTTAATATCCTTGTCGCTTGCAGGAGAGACATTAATAAAAAACCTGAATGAGATAACCTGTTTATTATCACGCATGTGAGCTACATCAACCACAGTTAGGGAAGACAGTTTGGGTGTCGGTGTCGGTATAACCGGACTTGAAGATTTGCTGCATGAAGTGCATACTAATGCGATGACAAAAGACATCAGGAAAAAATCCTTAATCAGACTCATTTGGATTGATTATTAAGATAAAATAGCCGGCCAATCTATAGAAATGACCGGCTATGGATAAGTTTTACAGAAAATAAAAAATAAAATTGCGTTCTAATGCGATTAAAACAGCCTGAAACAAAATAATTCCAGGCTGTTTTTAATTAATTATTGAACACCTCTGAATTCAACATTTGTAAATGAAACGCCACCCTTCATATCTTCAGCGCCCGATTGTATTTCAAGCCAGATAGTTCCGCTGGTAGGAAACGTGACGATGCAACTGCTTTTAATCCCTGCATCAGGGTTAAAGATATTGGATAACAATCCCGATTTGGCACCTACATTGCCCCATATAGCAACCTCCGTTACAAGAATAGCGCCAGTGTATTCTACCATTTGGGTAGGTTGAGTTGTGCAGGCGTAAATTTTGAACCAACCATTATTGACACCGTCAGTCTTAAACTTCAAATCAACTTTGTATTTCTGACCAGCAACCACTTGAATTGGCTGATAAACAGCTACCTGACCCCATGTCTCAGGATTATTGTCGATAGTCACCCAACCATTTGCAAAGGTTATCGTTGAATTAACATTGTCGTTGATTCGCTGAATTGTCCATTGTGCAATATCTCCGGCGTTTGCGAATTTGCCACCTTTGACTAAATTACCTGCTTTAGGATCGGCAACAGTTTGTGCATGGGTAATCGAAGAGGTAGCCACACCGCCGCTGGTTACAAGAGTTAAAACAATTGTGTACGAATCGACATCAGGATAGAAAACGGTCACTTCATTTCCTGAAACCATAGCCCCATTACCTAAGTCCCAGTACGCTATGCCGGTAACCGTTGATGTATTTTTCAAAATCCAGTGGTTGGCGTCTGCCCCGGCTGTTTTTTCGATTGTAACCTGGGAGTCAGTTGGTACAGGACCCAACGTATAGACTGTTTCCTTTTTACAGCTATAGAGGAGTGTAACGCTTAATATCAAGAGCGTTATAACCCCGGTATTTATTGATTTTAATATCTTATTTTTCATATAAAATCTTTTTAATCTGTTGTTTTATAAAAATCAGTTGTAACCTGGATTTTGAACAAGTTTTGAGTTGTTCATACTGGTTAGCGGAATAGGTAATATTTCATTTGTTCCGGCTTTAAACCCTTTAAATGACAGCACAGTAGCGGCTTTACCGGTACGAACCAGGTCGAACCAGCGGTGACCTTCAGTTGCAAGTTCCAGTCTGCGTTCCTCATAAATATTGTCCAGCGTAGCCGGTACAGAAGGGAGACCCACACGGGCACGAACTGCATCCAGAAGAGTCTGGGCGCGGGCAGTTGCTCCGGCTTGCACTGAAGCCTCAGCCTCCATTAAATAGGTATCCGCAAGACGAATCTCGATGACATCATTTGGCCAGTTTAAAACATCCTGACCCGTTGGTGCCAACCACCTTAACTGAGCACACCATTTTTGTTCGAAAAATCCGGTATTCATATAACCAGGAAGATAACTGGCCTGACCAAGTGACTTAAGCCCATCAAGATCGGCAACGGTAGCTGCGTAACGCGGATCGTTTTGCATAGAATTTGCGAAGGCTTTGATAATAGGATTAAAAGACCATCCTGAATAATAAATATGATCGGCATCGGCACCTGGTCCGGCAGAATAGCTTCTTGGACCTACCATCGTACAATAGACATTACCACGGAAGTTACTAGGTCCCCACCAAGATGACTGTGCGTTGGTATGAACAATTTCGAAGATTGATTCGGAATTAAATTTATTAGCCGGACTGAAAATATCTTTATAGTTATGTAATAATGAATATACACCTGATGCATTCACTTTATTTAAAGTTGATGCTGCATCAGTCCATTTTGCTTCGTATAAGTATACTTTACCAAGCATTGCAGTAGCAGCTCCAGCTGTTATTCTACCGTCCTGAGCTGTTGGAACAGTTGCAGGGAGCGCTGGGATCGCTTCGGTCAAATCCTTTTCAATCTGCGCATACACATCCGCAGGTTTAGCCTGGACCTGGGTATACATTTCAGCAGTCGTAATAGGGGCTGTTGAGAGAACGATATTTTTAAACAACCTTTCAAGTTCAAAATAAAAATAAGCTCTTAAAACTTTTGCTTCGGCAACATACCTGTCTTTATCTGTGGAACTTAAGCCAGGAATGTCCTTTGAAAGCTTTGTAATCAACAGGTTTGCCCTGTATACTCCGGCATAATCCAAATCCCAGAACATGTCTGAAGGACCGGTTGCAGCCGAAAGATTGTAGGTATTCCAACTCTGGTAGCTATCCATATCGGAAGAACTTCCTCCGCCTGCATAACACTCGTCGCCTGCACTGTTTAACGGACCCAGTTTATTGGCATACCAGTTATGGCCATATCCCGCTTCAGGGGCAAGCGCATCATATATTGCAACAACACCATTATAGGCCTGATCCGGAGTTTGGTAATAATTTGATTCCAAAGACAATGCAATAGGTTGCACGGTCAGGAAGCTCTTACTACAGGAAGTTCCAACGAGGATCAATCCTGCAAAGACTAAAGTATAAAATAGAAATTTTATTTTCATTGTATGTGAATTTTTAAGTTACTAGAATGTGAGATCAATTCCGATCATGTATGATCTTGCCTGTGGATAAACTCCACGGTCGATACTGTAAATTCCCTGACCACCACCGATTTCAGGATCATATCCGGTATATTTAGTTAAAGTAAGCAGGTTATTACCGCTAACATAAATACGGCATTTTTCAACCTGAATACGATTCATCAGTGCCTTAGGCAATGTAAAACCCAACTGTAAAGTCTTGATTCTAAAATAAGCGCCATCTTCCAAATAGAAATTACTTGGGTTTGCGAAGTTATTATTCGGATCATTGTCAGAAAGACGTGCATAGGTGTTTGAAGTTCCTGCACCTGTCCAGCGACCCATCGCCTTATTCATATAATTGGCTCCAACTATGTCAAGTCTGCGTAATTGATTAAAAATCTTATTACCCGAAACACCTTGTCCGAATACTACTAAATCGAATCCTTTGTAAGCCACATTGGCAGTTAGTCCATAAGTGAAATTGGGAGTTGGATTTCCAAGGTATTGTCTGTCTTTTTCTGTAATTGTCCCATCACCATTGGTATCAACCCATTTATAATCACCTGGCTTGGCATTTGGCTGAATCTTAGTCCCTGCTGTGCCAACATAACTATCAATTTCTGCCTGGGTTTGAAAAACACCACCGATCTTAAATCCATAGAATTCATTTACTGGCTGACCTACCGCTTTACGGCTCACTTCATAAGTGCTGGCAATCATGGTCGCATTGGTCAGGTACAGGTTCGTTCCAATATCAGTAACTTTATTCTCAATATAAGAGGCATTAGCTTTCAATCCTACAGCGATCTCACCGAATTTTTTATTGTAGCCAAGGTCAAATTCAATCCCTTTATTTTCCATTGAAGCAACATTGCCGTAAGGGCTTGCTGAGGCACCAACGTAACCAGGAAGGGAGACGGCCATTAACATTCCAGTAGTTTTTTTCTTGAAAACCTCAACTGTAGCAGTGAAATTTTTGAACAGGATTGCATCGACACCGATGTTTAACTGGCTGGTCTGCTCCCATTTCAAATTCGGATTAGCAGGAGCGCCAGGACCATAACCGGTAACAGGAGCGCTGTTGACTGTATTTCCAAAGGCATATCCACCCAGGGCGCCAATTGTTGAAGTATAAAGGAACGGAGAAAGGTTGTCATTACCATTTACACCGTAACCAGCTCTAACTTTTAACAGATTAACTGCTTCGTTCTTAACCCAGAAATCTTCTCTTGAAGCTACCCATCCAAATGATGCAGATGGGAAATATCCATAGACATTGTTGCTACCAAAATGGGAAGATCCATCCCGACGAATGATACCGGTAAATAAATATTTTCCTTCATAATCGTAGGTTAAACGGGAGAAGAGTGAAGATAATTTATAGGGCTGATTCTCAGATCCCCAGGCCTGACGATTGGCAACTGGAATTGAATAATTCATTGAAGCAGTACCATAACTTGTAGCTGGAATACCTAAATAGGTAGCGCCGATCATATTCACATCGCTCTCATCGCGGGCCTCAGTTCCGAGCAATAAATCTAAGTTATGCTTACCGAATGAACGGGTATAATCCACCGTATTTGTCCAGGTCCAGTCAGTAGCTCTGTTTTGAGTCCGACTATATGAATTCTGGGTCAAATTTGAAATTGTATTGCTCAGGAAATAGATCGGAGTATAGGATGCATAACCCCAGAAAGCGAGTTTTGCGCCGATGCTTGATTTAATTTTCAGACCTTTAACAGGGTTAATTTCCAAATACACATTACCTACAATGTTGTCACTCCATCCATTATTACCTTGTTGTTTTTGAGCAAAAGCCAATGGGTTTGACATTTCCTGTCCAACATAGTTTGAGATACCGTAAGGATTTCCGGCAGCGTCTCTGAGGATAGAGCCCAGATGAGATGCATAAGGCTCTGTCGCTAAAACATTAGGATCAGTAACTACCAATGGAGTTACCGGGTCAAGGTTAACTGCTGAAGCCAAAGGGGCTCCAAAATAGTCATTGGCAGAGATACTTTTACTTACGATGTGAGAATACGATACATTATTCCCAAAGTTAAGCCATGGTTTTACTTTATGAGCTGAATTTAAACGGGCAGTGAACCTTTTATATCCGGAAATACTGGATGAGACAATACCATCCTGTGCAAAGTATCCGAAGGAGGCAAAAAAGGTTGATTTTTCGTTACCACCACTGAAACTTAAATTATGGTTTTGAACCATTGCACTGTTATTGAAAATAGCCTTTTGCCAGTTTGTACCAACACCAAGGGAGCGTGGATCAGAGAATATAATTCCCCTGCCTGCAGCAATTGAAGATTCGTTCCTCAAGGTTGCGTATTGGGTTGCGTTGAGCATGTTTAAGGTACGCTCTGGCGCCTGGGTGCCGTCATAACCGTTATAATTCACTTTCATGGTGCCTGCATTACCTTTTTTGGTAGTAACAAGAATTACACCACCTGCAGCCTGAGTACCGTAAATTGCAGCTGAAGCAGCATCTTTCAGAACTTCGATCGATTCGATGTCTGACTGATTCAGGTAATCAATTCCACCTACAACAACAGGAACTCCGTCCACAACATAAAGGGGAGAAACATAATTGATTGAGGTAATACCGCGGATACTTACCGTTGCGTCGGAGCCAGGCTGACCTGAACTAGAAGCTACAGTCACACCAGAGGTTCTACCTTTCAAAGCATCCTCGACCCTTGGAGTCGGCATGTTATCCAGATCCGATGATTTTACTGTAGAGATTGCCCCTGTAACTACACTCTTCTTTTGAGTACCGTAACCGACAACAATAACCTCATCAATAGTCTCAGCTGCGGAGGAAAGTTTAACGTTAATTGTGGTCCTGCGATTTACTGCAACCTCCTGGGAAGTCATCCCAACAAATGAAAACAAAAGAGTACTCGTAGCAGGAACACTTAAAGTATAAGCTCCGTCAATATTGGTTGTAACACCAGTGGTTGTTCCTTTCAAAACAACACCAACTCCAGGAATCGGCTGTCCATCATCGGCGGAAGTAACAACCCCTTTTACTTGTATACTCTGTCCGTAAACGAACAGGGAGCACACGCTGATTAAAAGAACTAAAATTGTTTTTTTCATAAATTTTAATTGAATTTTAGAAATGTTAATTAAGAATTAAGTCTTTTGGCATGAAAAATTTTATAATTTGTTAATGTTATTTCACATTAAATTAATCATACTTTAAACTTTATGTCGCAAAATAAGCTATAACATTTCAAATTAAAATGATTTTTCTTACAACAATAATACATCAAGCCCGATATTTAAATACATCAAAAATACATCAATAAAACACTAATTACCTAAATATAAGTAATTAACATCTTATTTAGAAATATTAAAAAATACACTTATGGTAATAATATAATACTACAATGGATAAAAATCAATTAAAGATCTATTAACAGACTAGTAAGGTTGGTATCGCGATCAATTTTTATTTTTTTTCGAACTCTGTACCGGCAAATCTCGACGCCGCGGATTGAAATATTCATTAACGGTGCGATCTCCTTGGTGGAGATGTTCATCCGAAGGTAGGCGCACAATCTGAGTTCTTTGGGAGTTAAATTAGGAAACCGGGTTTTTAATCGGTTTAAAAAATCTTCATGGACTTCATCAAAAGCCGTCTCAAAGACTTCCCATTGTTTGTCATGGTCAACATCTTTGTTAATCTTGCCAATCATGGAGGAGATTTTCACTTTCAACATTTCATCCGATGATGCTCCCTTGATTTTTTCAAGATCCTCCTTAATCTTTGTGAGAAACTTATTTTTATGAATTAAATCCATTGTTTGATTGGCTAACTCTTTGTCCCGATGAATCATCTCATTTTTCAGCTTATCATTTTTGAGCTTAATAATCTTCTTTTCAGCCAATGCGGCTTGCTGAATATAATCACTCTCTTTTTGCCTGTATGCAAGCAGGTGTTTTAGCCGTTCTTTACGACGTGAAATCTCCAATCGTTTGATAAAAACTAAGCCCGAAAGAATAAAAAGGATAAAGAGAAATAAAATATAAACAGCAATTGCCATCCCGGACCTGTACCATGGAGGGCTCACCGTAAACTGAATCTCATCACTACGGCTCTCCACGCCGAGTGAATTTCGGGCTTTGACATTAAACCCATAGTTTCCCTCGGGTAATTGTGCAAACTCCACAGAAGGGGAACTGCTCCATCCTGACCAGTCATTATTTAGACCCGTCAATTTAAAACTGTATTCTACGCTGGTGGGATTGTCATAAATCGGGGAAGCGAAATAGAATTTAAAGGCGTTTTTCGCGTAACCAAACGTATATTTTGGGATTGTATTCGCTTTGCCCGAATGGAGGGAGTTGCCATAATAGAAAGTACTATCCAGATTCGCTGCAACAGCCCTCGTAATAAAAGCAGAAAACTCCGGATTATAACTGAAGTGGGCGGTGGGTGAGTAATGGGCAAAACCATCCTCTGTTCCTAAAAAAAGATGGTCAGTTGAATAGGGATATATCGATTCAAAACCACTTATAAATTTGCCGCTGAGTAAGACAAAAGGGGCACTTATATGTTTAAAGGTCCCATCTTCCTGCATCCGGAATACTCCGGCCCGATGGGTTGAATGATACCATGCAATATACCAGATATTCCCTTTGTCATCTTCCCTAAGATAGGTAAAGTCGATAACCGGATTAAGCAGCTCATTGAAATAGGCGCTCTTCTCAAACCGATCACTCTTCGAATTATAATCATATAACCCGGCATTAGTGGCAAAAACAATTTTTCCCTTAATCTTAAAAACATTCAGATTGTAATTGGTGGGCAACCCGTTTTTCACGGTATAATACCGGAATGATTTTACATTATCAAGCGAAGTCCCAAAACTGATACTGTAAATCCCTTTAAATCCGTGACTCATCCATAAGGTCCCTTGCTCATCCTCCTCGAAAATCCGGAACGACTCATTAAAACCCTTTATCTTGTTAACATACTTCCATGAACCATTTTCCTTTCTGAAGTAGATCAAACCACTGTACGTTCCGCCGATCAGGTAACCGGGAAACCGTTTAAGAATTTGGTATTTCCATCCTCCCGGAATATTACAGATCTCCGTTGCGTGCTCCCCATCGATGATAAAGGTTCCCTTATTGTGTCCACAGATCAAAATACCGTCATAAACCCCAAGTGACCAAACCTGACCGGAAGTGTTGGGAATCAACCGTAAACTACTGTTTTGGTCACTCTTTTCCCAATCTTTTACAAAAAGACCCTGGTTTGTTCCCAGATAGAGTTTTCCATGATAAATAATAGAGGTATACCCTGCCCCGATCTCCTCCGATTGTTTTAAAAAGGTGATTGGAGAATTAATGTTGATGTAATCGATGCCATTATCAAGACCCAGCCATAAGTCTCCGCCACGATCAGTAAAAACTTTCAGAACTGTATTGTTCTGCAAACCTTTCTTTTTATTAATCATCTGTACAATAACTCCCTGCGGATCACAAATAATCACCCCATCATGGATCGTGCCAAATGCATAATTACTATTTTGAATAAGTGTTGCACTAAAGATTTGATTATTCTTAAGAAACTCATTAACAGGTACTTTCCACTCGAGCAGCTGTTTGCCATTATAGGTATAGATCCCTTTGTTTAATGTACAAATCAGAAGTTCATCGCCTTCAGAAAATGGTAGGATCGTACAGATCTCCTCTCCCTTCAGACTCTGACAACCCGACAATTCTATCAGTTTAGTCCCAATAAGTTCGTACAAACCATTTTCAATATCATTAAAATACAATTTCTCTTTCACTTTGTAGGAATTCTGAAACCTGACCGGAGCATTGATTACCTTAAGTGAAGAATCATTTTCAAAAATGAAGGCATTAAAATAGGATTGGAAGACAATTTTTCCATCGAAGGCGTTGATATTCCAGATATCATCAAAATTCTGATATTCGGTTGGAATATATTTCTTAAGGGACTTAAACTCCAATTTGCCATTACTCCCGTATTCCATTTTACCCAGTTCGTTGTAGGCTCCAATAAAAATGCCCCCCTTTTCACTGATGTAAACCGATCGGGTAATGGAAGAGTTGGGCATTTTATACAATTGCCATGCAACACCGTCAAAAACCAGAAGTCCCTCATTATTGGCAAAATACATAAATCCTTTTTGATCCTGGGCGATCCCCCAGTTTTGGGTACCAGCTTTGTATTCCCGTTTGGGATAATTATGAATATAAGGAACACCGATATTCTTAATCTGAGAATACCCGGAATTCATAATTATTTGAATAAAGAGGATGACAAGGATGGCTCTTTTTGTCATATCGAAATGGATATTTAGGTTTTGAAATGATTTGCTATTAAGTGATTGGGATAATGCAAATATACACATTCGGGCAGGATATCAAAAAGGAGAAAAGTCATTCAAAAAATGATCCAATTTATAAGGACGAGGGATATTTGAACCTCATAAACAAGATCAGGCCCCGAAGGTAATTAAATACCTCCGGGGCCTGGATTTCAAATGACTAAAATATATATTACCTATTTTGCCGGAGTATTTTTAAGAATATCAACAAGAAAATCCCAGAATTTCTGCACCGATGGGATATTGACACGCTCATCGGGAGAATGGGGTGAGCGCATGGTTGGACCGAATGAAATCATATCCCAGTTTGGGTAAGCGGCTCCCAGTATTCCGCACTCCAAACCGGCGTGAATTCCAAGTACCGCAGGTGTTTTCCCAAATTTGGACTCATAAATCTCTTTCATTTTTGCCAGAATCTGCGAATCCATATTTGGTTTCCACCCTGGATAATCGCCATCGAATGCGACCATTGCACCGCCTAAAGCGAAAACGCTGTCCACCATTTCGACAAGATCATCCTTGGCCGTATCAACTGAGCTGCGCAAAAGGCATTTTACAAAAATAACCCCCTTGCTTGATTTTATCGTGGAGAGGTTTGTCGAGGTTTCGACCATTCCAGCCATGCTGTCGCTCATTCGGATCACTCCGTTGGGGCAGGCGTAGGCAGAATCGATAAGGTCATCCTGAACCCTTTCCTCGATTAGTGAAGCAGGAACATCCGTTTCAGAGATTGTGAAGCTAAGGGCAGGTTCAACGGCTCCCAATTCATATTTATAGATCGATTCGTATTTTTTGACGGCACTTTTTAATTGTTCTATATTTTCATCGGCAACCAGTACAACTGCATAGGCTTCCCGCGGAATTGCATTACGCATTCCACCGCCATTAATTTCGGCCAAACGGACGTCTAATTCCCTGGTTATATATTTAAGAAACCGGATAATCAATTTATTGGCATTCCCTCTTCCCGCATTAATCTCAAGACCCGAATGGCCCCCTTTCAATCCGGAAATCACGAGTTTAAAAGGGGAAACCCCCTCTGGTACGATCACTTCGTCGTATTCGAATTCGATGTCAGCATTGACACCACCTGCACAACCGACATAGAGTTCTCCCTCCTCTTCTGAATCCATATTAAGCAGGATGTCGCCCTTAAGCCAATTTGGCTTCAATCCAAACGCCCCGGTCATACCGGTCTCCTCATCACAGGTAAATAGCGCTTCGAGTGGTCCGTGAGCAATATCTTTTGAGGCAAGGACCGCCATCGCACACGCAACACCAAGTCCGTTATCGGCTCCAAGGGTAGTTCCACGGGCGCGGACCCAATCACCGTCGATCCAGGCATCGATCGCATCATTCTCAAAGTCGTGTACAGTACCACTATTTTTCTGTGGCACCATATCCAGGTGACCCTGGAAGACGATCCCTTTCCTGTTCTCCATTCCCGCAGTGGCGGGCTTCCGGATTACGACATTGCCGGTCTCATCCTTTTCGGTAACCAGCCCGAGGCTTTTCCCGAAATCCATCATAAATGCCTGAATTTTCTCCTCTTTTTTGGAGGGGCGTGGGACCTGAGTCAATTTGTAAAAATTTTCCCAAACCGCCTTAGGTTCAAGATTGGCT
This sequence comes from uncultured Bacteroidia bacterium, assembly GCA_903918045.1. GTDB lineage: Bacteria > Bacteroidota > Bacteroidia > Bacteroidales > Prolixibacteraceae > JAAFHB01. The sequence goes on along the minus strand of CAIXCY010000095.1, from coordinate 35,928 downwards.
ATTTCTTTGCTCATAATTTTTTGATTTTAATATTATAAAGTAGTTTTTCGATGTTCAATATTGGGTAATTCTAAACCATATCCTTTTTTACGGTCTTCGGCTTTCAACAAAAATGAGAAAACGATCGCAACGATCCCGAAACAGGCAAATATAAGCATTGGGATTGTGTAATTATACAATGTAATTATCTGATCTTTACCGTCTACCAATTTATTTACTGTACCGGTTATACAATATTTATCAAGTACAACGCCGATTAATAAAGGCACACCCATCAAACCCCAGTTCTGGACCCAGAATGTCATGGCATAGGCAGTTCCCAGCTTACTTTCCGGTATTATTTTTGCAATTGAAGGCCACATCGCAGAAGGAACCATCGAAAAGGCAATCCCTAATACCATAACCAGACCAATGGCTATGGGGAAACTGTTCAAGGAAGGTATAGAGAATAATAAATGGACGCAAACCAGGAGTATAGAACCGATGATCATGATTGTCGCACCTCTCCCTTTTTTATCGAACATGCTGCCAAAAACAGGAGTCAGCAATAAGGCGCTAAATGGTAGTAAGGCGGGAATATATCCTGCAAAAGAGTCGGTAATTCCAAATTTCTGCACAATCATATTCGTTGCATATTTAATGAAAGGGAAAACAGCGGAATAAAATAAGACACATAAGATTGTGATGTACCAAAATGCCCGATTTCTCCCTATTTCGATAATATCAGCAAATTTAAATTCCTCATCAGCAGCCACTCCCGCATCGGCATCTTCCTGATCTAATTGGCGATCCATGAAGGTAAACAGGACAAACACGAGCATCCCGATGCCTAACAGAAAAAGAGAAACGATCACAGGCATGCTGATATCGCCGGTTAACTTAATCAAAGGGATGGGGGTGAACATGGCCAGAGCGGTTCCGATACGACCTGTTGATGTATTAAGTCCGATTGCCAAAGCCATCTCTTTTCCCCGAAACCAGCGTACCACCGCTTTGTTGGCAGCAATTCCAAACATCTCACATCCTACACCAAATACAGCAAATCCGAAGCCTGCAACCACTGCAGATTTTGTAGTTGGGCCAATTACCTGCCATGAACCGATTGTTAATTCATACATCCCATGAAAATGGCCGGAAATTGCAAGGTATTTAATAAATCCGCCAATCAGCATGATCGCAATTGCAAGAATTCCGGTGAACCGGACACCCATTTTATCAAGAATCATTCCACTGAAAACAAGCATCAGCAGGAACACGTTGAACCAGCCATAACCACTGGTAAACAAGCCATAGTCCGATGCAGACCAGGATAGACCGGCTTGTAAACGTTCCTGTAAAGGAGCCATGGCATCTGTGAGGTAATACATACACATCATTGTAAATGACACCAGTCCAAGCATCAACCAACGTGCTGACTTTGAGTCGCGAAGAGATTTTTTCAGTTCCTGCATTTTTTGTGGGTAAGGGCGTTAAAAAAGATTATTTACTATTGATTTTTATCCGATTTAGCAATGAATTCAGCGTCGCAATATAGTTAAAAAGAGGAGATTTAATATTGGTGGAAGATCAGGAAAAATATTGAAACCCAACAGCCAATCCATGAGGAATTGATTGGGAGAAAAGCGATGAAAAATACAAATTGCAAAATTCAAAAGGGTTTAAAGTTTGAATTTTGCAATTTGTATAACTATCAGGTCAAAATGACCCTTAATTTCCAACTCGTTTAATAGCTCCGGTAACAGGATGAAATTCTATTGAATATTCTCCGTTTATCATTCCGTCAGGAAATGGAGAGACTGTTCCAAACTGGGCCATTGAGAAACGTGACTGCGCAAGTACATCGCTTCCACTAAGTAAACGGGCAACAACCGATCCCGGGACCCTGTAAAATAGTCCGCTTGCCGTCGGCTCACCTGCAGCCGGAGTCGCTTTCTGTTCGCTATTGTGTACCAGGTCCTGATTGGGATCAAGCTCAAGCATAATTGGCTTTCCCGAAACATTGCTTTCAGGCAGGACCCCTGAAGCCGGGGAAAACCTAAATGCTACAAGGGCCTTGCTCGCCTTGGCCTCAGGAACAATTTCGAAAACATATTTGTGAATTGCTTTATAAGTTTTTCCGATAAAAAGGGACTCATATTCAGCGATGATCTTGTTTAACTCAACAACCATAACCTGGTAAGCCTGTCCATCGGGAGGGAGCTTATCGTATTTTGAAGCCAGAATAAGCGCTTTGCGTTTGCGTAGTTTCAAAACATCCTGTCCTGCTTCCGCCACCTTCTCCTCAAATGTTTTCACCTTGTCGCCTGAACGTCTTGTGGAGTCTTTACCGACAAGAAAGGAATGCATTGACATTTCGGACCAAATATCGTGGGGAAGCTCGACTGAAGGAGTAAAATCGGTTGTATATATTTTAGTTGCCTCTGACTTAACTGCGCAATTAATACCTAATAATACCCCTTCATCTGACAAGCTGAGCATGGAGGCGATGGCACCGTTAGCCTTGTGTACCTCTGTCGGATCGGGAGCGCCAAAGGTTTCCATCTTAAGGTCATTGATTTTCCATAGTTCACCATCGGATGTGGCAACATTTTTTATTCCCAGATATTTTGATGCATACTCATAATAAGGCCCATGATAGAATTTTTCCTGAGATACTTCAACAAGGATACGGATCCCGGTACGGGGCAAGGAATAAATTAGCCCCCCCTGAAAGGCTCCCATTTCGGATATCCCCTTCTTTTTATCGTCTTTTGCAGAGGCCGTAAAATATCCGGCGACAAGCAGAGCCGTTAACATTAGAATTGAAAACTGTTTCATTATTATTATTTTTTAGTTACTGTTTCCGAATTTTTTAAACAATCAAAAGTGGTTCTTTTTTTTGGGTTTCCCAAAAGCAGGATCATTTTTCAGCGAGGTAAACGCCATACCAAGATGATCTGCCAGATCACCAGCCAGTAATGCCTCTTCGGATGACCCTGCAAGCGATAAATCACCCGATAAACCATGGATATAAACTCCTAATAAAGCAGCCTCAAATGACGGGTAACCCTGCGCCAAGAGACCTGTTAATATCCCGGTAAGTACGTCACCGCTTCCACCTGTTGCCATACCGGGATTACCGGTGCAATTAAACGAGCAGGCCCCTTCAGTAGAAATGACCGCAGTGTATGCCCCTTTTAGAATCAAAACAATTTGATGTTTTTGGGCAAATTCCCTGGCACGACACAGCCGCTCGTAATCAGTTTTTGAATGGCCTGCAAGGCGCTCAAACTCTAAGGGATGGGGCGTTAAAATTGATCCCGACGGAAGAAGATGAAACAGAAATGGCTCTTCAGAAAGGATATTAAGTGCATCCGCATCAACCACTAAAGGATAATGATAGTTTGTCAGAAGCGATTTGAACGCCAACACCGTTTCAGGCGACTTCCCGATTCCGGGTCCTATTCCGACAGCTTTATAGCCGGATAAGAGTTGAATATTCGAAATAACCTGATCCGATTCATCAAGTGAAACCATCGCTTCGGGTAGAACCGTCTGCATAATTTGATTTCCCAGCCGTGGAAGGTGAACAGTTAATAATCCGACCCCCGATCTAAGACATCCTTTGGCTGCAAGTACTGCCGCTCCCATTTTGCCTGCGCTGCCTGCAATCAAAAGCGCATGTCCAAACGTCCCTTTATGCGAAAACCTGCCTCGTTTTTTCAAAATGCCGGCCATGGTTTGTCGGTCAGTATAGTTCCATGGAGTTTCAGTCTGAGCGATTCCTTCCGGATGCAATCCTATTGGCAAAATCTCCCACTCTCCGGTATATTGCTCATTCTCCCTGAAAAAGAAACTTAATTTTGGAAATTCAAATGTTAAGGTATTCGTAGCCCTGATAATTGCTTTAGCATCGTTTTGCCCGTTATCTTCACCCATTAATCCTGAAGGGATATCAATAGAGAGAATTGGTATCCCTGAATTATTCAGATGGTTTACCAGTCGGGCCGGAAAACCGGAAAGTGGGCGGGTAAGTCCTGTTCCGAAAAGACCATCCAAAATATGCTGATATCCGGACAGATCCGGAAGTTTGCCTTCAGGATTCCACTTAAGCACAACAATATCAAGCTCTTTATTCAGTTGATTCAGATTAATCAGAAAACAATCTGAAAAATGGGATGCCGAATCAGGGACAAAAATTGTTAGTTTAAAATTCATCAGTGAAAGCATCCGGGAAACGGCAAGGGCATCTCCGCCGTTGTTGCCCGGACCTGCAAAAACAGCTATCCGGTGAGAGTAATCAATATGGCTTGCAATCCAGTCTGTAACCTGCATCGAAGCACGCTCCATTAATTCAATATCCCCGATCGGTTCGTTTACAACCGTATACTTGTCCAGATCAGCAACCTGTGCAGTAGTGAAAATTTTCATCTTTTAAATTATTCTTTATTCAAAGCTAAGGATAAATCGCCTAATATTCAAGCAACATAATTACGATATCTTAGTAAATTAATATAATTAAAAATACAAAAGCCGCGTAGTGTAGGCATCAGACTCTGCCATTCCTTATCTTTTACTAAATAATTTTAATAAAGATGGGCTGATTAACAAATTTCGCCACTACGTGGTTTTAAGATCACTGTTCCAATTCTCTTTCTACAAAGATTTGACTGCTACGCAGCCCGGGATAACAAATAATTTTGAATATTCTCAAATATTGTGTTAAAACATGACTTTAGGCATTGTAAGGCCTCCAAAAAAGTTCGCTATATTTGCCCCAATAAGACAATTTTAACCCCTTAAAACTATAATTCTATGCTGAAAGGACACCCCAGAGGGCTCTTAGTCGCCTTCTTTGCGAACATGGGCGAGCGGTTCGGATTTTACACAATGATGGCGATCCTGGTTTTGTTTCTGCAGGTCAAGTTTGGATTAACGGAACAGGAAGCCGGCGGATATTACAGCTGGTTCTATTTCGGAATTTATGCCCTTGCATTGATCGGCGGTTTGCTGGCCGATGCCACTAAAAAGTATAAACTGGTCATCTTTGGCGGGATCCTGATTATGTTTTCGGGATATGTGCTGATGGCAATTCCGGGAGTTTCTCTAAATCTTACCCTGGTCAGTTTGTTTGTAATTGCTTTCGGCAACGGGCTCTTTAAAGGAAATTTACAGGCTGTCGTGGGTCAATTGTACGACGATCCAAAATATGAAAAACTGAGAGATTCTGCTTTTATGGTATTCTACATGGGGATAAATGTTGGTGCATTTTTTGCCCCCTTTGCTGCCACAGGAGTAAGAAACTGGTTTTTAAAGACCAATGGATTTATGCATGATGGTAGTCTTCCGGCGATGTGTCACCAATATATCAATGGTACGCTGACAGATCCGGCTAAATTTCAGGAACTTGCCAATAAAGTATCGCTGACCGGGCCAATTTCTGATCTTTCAAAATTTGCCCATAGTTATATCAATGTATTTTCAGTAGGTTATAACTATGCCTTTGGAATTGCTGCAGGTGCCATGTTAATTTCGATGCTGGTCTATGTGATTTTCAATAAACATCTTCCGAATAAGGAAAAAGTGGCAGCGGCAAATGCTCCGAAGGTTGAAAAGAAACCTTGGGCCTTTGCGATTGCTCTGGCCGTTGGAACCATCGTATTTTCGATTATCAATTATGGATTTGGAGTACAGGATATTGCACTTGCAGTGGGATTATTCGCAACGTTTATTGCTTGGATCATAACGATATCGAACAAAGAGGAGAAACCCCGTATTATTGCCTTAATCCTTGTTTTTATTGTGGTGATTTTCTTCTGGATGTCTTTCCATCAGAATGGCTTAACGCTCACCTTTTTTGCAAGGGATTATATCGCCAAGGAGGTTAGTGCATTTACATTCCTTTTCTTTGATTTGAGTTCAATGCTTGCTGTAATTGCGACCATTGCCGGTATTTTTGTGATGATTGGCAAAAACAAAACAATCGTTACACGGCTTATTGGCGCGGGACTATTTATTGTTGGAGGGGGATCATCCTATTATTATATGAGCCAGAATGGGGTAACCAACTCTATTGCTCCGGAAGTCTTCCAGTCTTTTAACCCTTTGTTCATTGTGGCATTGACCACTCTGGTTATGGGACTCTTTGCTTTTCTGAATAAAATCGGAAAAGAACCATCAACTCCAAAAAAGATTGGTTTCGGTATGATTATCGCAGCCTTAGGATTTTTACTGGTCCTTGTTGCCTCTCTCAATGTGATATCTCCCCATGAATTAGCCGGCGCTCCGGTACCAAATTCTTCACGGGTATCTCCCTACTGGCTGATAAATAGCTATTTAATCCTTACCATTGCCGAGTTATTCCTAAGTCCTATGGGATTATCATTTGTATCGAAAGTAGCTCCTGCCAGGTTCCAGGGATTGATGCAGGGTGGATGGCTTTTAGCTGCAGCTGTCGGAAATAAACTCCTTTTTGTAGGAAGCTTTTTCTGGGGTAAAATAGAACTTTGGCAGCTCTGGGCAATCTTTATCGTATGTTGCGCCCTTTCTGCTACATTTATGTTTTCGATGATTAAACGACTGGAGAAGGTGACCAGTTAAAAAATAAGTTTCATTATCCCTGACAGGGTTCCAAACCATGTCAGGGATAATAAATCATCCAATCACTTCCCCCTTGTACCCCGCTATTTTCAATGTTTCAATTATCGCATCAGCCTGAAGACCAGTGGTCTCTACAGTTAAAATCTTCTCCGGAGTAGTTGTATCGACACTCCACTTATCGATTCCTGAAAGCTTATTCAGGTGAGGCGTTACATTTGCAATACACCCCCCGCAATTTACATTGGTCTTGAATTTTAACGTTTTCATGATTAATTATTTTAAGGATTAACAGACATTTTTTTGAATTTAAGCCGAAGCGAGTTACTCACAACAGAGACAGAGCTTAATGCCATTGCCCCTCCCGCAATCATCGGATTAAGCATAAATCCGGTGAAGGGATAGAGAATCCCCGCCGCGATGGGGATACCTATCAGATTATAGATAAACGCCCAGAAAAGATTTTGTTTGATAGTCCGGATGGTTTGTTTTGAAAGCTCGATAGCAGATGAAATTGAATCCAGATTTGATGAGACAATGGTCATCTTTGCAACGTCCATGGCAATATCTGACCCATTTCCCATCGCAACGCTCACATCGGCCTGGGCCATGGCGAGTGAATCATTAATTCCGTCACCCACCATCGCAACAACCTTGCCTTCCTTCTGAAGAGCCTGGATATAAACTGCTTTATCCTTGGGAAGAAAACCTGCTTTATATTTGGTAATCCCTGTTTGGTTTGCAATTGAAGCGGCAGTATGCTCATTATCACCGGTAAGCATATGAATTTCAATGCCTTTTGACCTAAGATGCTCAATCGCAATGACTGAAGTTGGTTTAATCTGGTCGGCAATCGCAATGATAACCTGGATTTTTCCATTCCGGGCAACAAATATTACAGTTTTGGCCTGTTCCTGCAGTTCATAAGCTTTCAACATTTCTTCTGGAGAGAGGATTATCCCTGCGTCACGCATCAGCAGTTCATTCCCAATGTTATATTTTTCACCGTCAAAGGTTGCAATCAGCCCCCTACCGGTGATGCTTTGAAAATCATTAATTAATATAATTTCTGTCCCTTCACCGTTCAACGAGGTTGCGATTGCCGAAGCTAGCGGATGTTCGGATTGTGATTCGATGCTTAAAATGATCTGCTTCACGAGCGATAAATCTTCGGTTTGCCAGATCCAATCAGTAACAGTGGGCTTACCCATGGTGATCGTACCGGTCTTATCCAATACAATTGCATTAATACGGTGCGAAAGTTCCAATCCATCGGCATCCTTAATTAAAATACCATGCTCTGCCCCTTTGCCTATTCCGACCATTATTGCTGTTGGTGTCGCCAGACCAAGGGCGCACGGGCAGGCAATAATCAGAACCGAAACCATAGCCAGTAAAGCTTGAGGCAAGGATTGCGTACCACCCAAAAGCATCCAGATTGCGAAAGTGAGGATTGACAGTCCGATCACAACGGGGACAAAAACGGATGCAATCTTGTCAACCAGTTTTTGAACGGGGGGCTTGCTCCCTTGCGCTTCCTGAACCATAAGAATGATACGGGCCAAAAGGGTTTCGCTTCCTACCTTCCGGGCTTTTAGGACAAAGCTCCCTTTTTGGTTTATGGTTCCCGCGAAAACCTTATTCCCCGGAAGTTTTTCTACAGCCATTGGTTCGCCGGTAATGGAACTCTCATCAACGAACGACGCCCCATGCGTAATCTCTCCATCAACAGGAACACGCTCTCCGGGCTTTACCCGAAGCAAATCACCTGGTTGAACGGACGAAACAGCCATTATCGCTTCGGTTCCATCTTCGCTGACGAAAGTTACCGAATCGGGCTGCAAACCCATTAATTTTTTAATGGCAGAGGTGGTGCTTGATTTAGCCCGCTCTTCGAGTAATTTGCCGAGCAGAATAAAGACAATGATAACTGCGGAGGCTTCAAAATATACCGGAGGATGGCCATCGGCTGTCATAAGCAAATGGGGAAAGACCGTGTTGATCAGGCTGAAAAAGTAAGCGATACCGGTACTTAAGGCAACCAGCGTATCCATATTTGTTGAGCCGTGCTTTAACTGTTTGAAAGCATTCACAAAGAAATTCCTTCCAAACCAGAAAACAACCGGAGTTGCCATGATAAGCATAATCCAGTTCGCATAGGGAAAATCCATTAAAAACATTCCAAGAATAACGATTGGAATCGTAAGCAATGCAGCTCCGATGGTTTTCCGTTTTAAGATCTCTGACTCACGAAGGGTAACCTCCGATTGTTTTCCGGCCTCCTCTTCATCAGTAATAATATCATATCCGGATGACTGAACAACATTACGCAATCCTGTTGGAGTGGTGTCTTCAGGATTGTACTCCACCCAAACGGTAGAGGAGGCAAAATTAACCGAAGCACTTTTCACCCCCGGCTGACTGCTTAGCGTCTTTTCGACATTTGCCGCACACGATGCACAACTCAACCCCGAAACCGGAAAATTCTTCCTGACCGTAACTGCCATAACTTTTAATTTTCGACAAAGTTAAGACTCTGCCTCAATATTGATGTTATACTATTCCGGGAATGATTTATACAATTTACAGGTTACACCTCGTCAAGAGGTTTGCGTTTGTTGTCCCTGATCTGTTTAAAATACCCCGGAGTAAGGCCCGTAACCTTTTTAAACTGGGCAGACAACCAGGCGACACTGCTGTATCCCAATTCAACGGCGATCTCACTTAAGGTAAGTTCATCATAAACTAAAAGCTCCTTTACCCGTTCTATTTTTTGATTGATGATGTATTTTTCAATCGTTACCCCTGTCACTTCGGAAAAAAGATTACTCAGGTAAGTATAGTCGCGGTTTAGCTTCGCTTCGATATAAGCTGAGTGATTGATTCGCACAGCTTCCTCTTTTTTGGTGCGAATCAGGTCGATCACAATTACTTTTATTTTTTCGATGATTTGGCTCCTGGAATCGTCAATCAACTCAAAACCAAAATCATGTAGTTTCGTCCTAAGTATCTCCAGCTCCTTTTCAGAAAGAGATTTTGAAGTTTCAACTTCGCCCAACGCTATATTAACAGGAGCGTTATCTATCGCTTCAAAAACCTGCTGCACAACCATGATACAGCGGTTGCAGACCATATTCTTAATAAAATAGTGCATGTTTTATTCTTTATTTCCGATATAAACAACATGCAGGAAGTTGCTTATAAGCTTCATCTGAAGCCTTCAATTTTTCAGTATCGTGACCGACACCTGCCATTTTTTTCTCAATGGCATCCATATTTACCTTTGTTTTATCAAACTGAACCTGAAGCACCTTGGATTTAACGTTCCATTGAGCCGTGGCAACTCCGGCAACCGATTTTGCAGCAGATTCAATGCGCTCCTTGCACATATCACAATTACCGGAGACTTTGAATTGCTGAAGTTCCAAAGGTATTTCAATTGAGGTACTCTTTGTAGCCATTTTATTCTTATCCGAAGCCTTTACCGATCCAGGATTTTCTTCCTGATTCATCATACTTTGCTTACCCTCTAGCTGTGCTGCGGCATCTACGCTAAAGGCCCCTTGTGTGACAACTTCTTCGCCATCGGACAAACCAACATTAATAACATAGTTGTTTCCCAGCAATGGTCCAAGTTCAATGATCCGCATCCTGAAAACGGGTTCTTCAGTTCCCGGCTGTTTCACATATACAACAGAGCGCTTGCCTGTCCATAAAACCGCAGAACGGGGAATAACCATTTTGTCACGATACTGGTCCAGATTGGCCTTGACAATTCCGGTTGCGAACATTTCAGGTTTAAGTTTTCCCCCCGGATTGCCAATTTCAAGCCTTACCCTGGCGACACGGCTTACGGGATCAATTACCGGATCGATAAACTTTACGGTTCCGGAGAAAGCGGTGCCCGGAGAGGCCTGGATCGAAAAATCAATTTTATCACCAGTTTTCAGGAATGGAAGGTCGCTTTCATAAGCATCAAACAATACCCAAACGGTTGAAAGATCAGAAACCTCGAATAAAACCGAGCCCTGCGACACATAGTCACCATTATTAACGCGTCTTGCGGTTACTATTCCAGTTGTAGTGGATTGAATCTCTATGTCGGTTCTGACATTTCCTGTGTTCTCAATCGCAGAAATTTGAGAATCAGCAAGTTTCCATTGACGAAGTTTCTCCCTGGCTGCTTCGTAAATTTCGGGTTGTGTCTGCTTTGATTTAGCAGCTTCGAGCAATTCCTGCTGTGCGGTCACGAGTTCAGGCGAATAAATGAGTGCCAATGGCTGAGCCTTCCTCACAGGTTCACCCGTAAAATTGACCATCAGTTTCTCCACACGTCCCGAGACAAAGGACACCTGATTTTGTCTCAATCGCTCATCAGCCTGTACCTTTCCATAGAGACGCACCTCTTTCTCAGGATTCTGGTGCGAAACAACCGAGGTCTGCACATTGGCCAGCTGAGCTGATTCTTTCGTCAGATGGATTGATCCCGGATCCATTGCTGAGGTTCCACTTTGGCCTAATGGGATTAATTCCATTCCGCAAATGGGACATTTCCCCGTTTCATCCATCCGGATCTGGGGATGCATGGCACAGGTCCAGATCTTATTTTTCAGATCATCTGTGGCATGTTCGTGCTTTTCTTCAGTGGATGAAGAAGAATGAAAGAATATCCAGCCAAGAAATATTCCAATAATCAGTGTGGCGGCCAGTAACAGTGTTTGACGGCTCATAATATTTTAATTTTTAATAATTTCAATTTATTTCTATTTACTTCCCTTATCTCCCTTTTCATCTACACAACTTATTTTCCTAATCCAGGCAATAGCTGTATTGTAGTCGGAAACGGCCTCTGTTTTTTTATACTCATAGTCAAGTATTTGCTGACGAACTCTTAAAATATCTGTAAGCGTGGAACCTGAAGATGAAAAACTCTTAATCAGGATATCGAGAGATTTGGAAGCGAGCTGATTTTGACTTGCATAAAGTTTCATCCTTCGCTGCGCATCACTGAACAATTGCATCGCCTGGTAATACTCCGTTTGTAACGAATTAACTGTTGCCTTATAATTCTGTGTATTCGCCGATTTCAAAAAATCAGTTTCATCGCGCATTGCCCTGTATTTCGTCCGGTAAATGGGTAAGGTAACGGTGACCATTGGCATAAGCATGTCTTTTCCGTTCATCGGCGAAGTTGACATCTCGTTTTTATTAATCAGGGAATAATTAAGACCTATTCCAACCATTGGATAGCTCATTCTGGTAACCATTTGCTTACGTGCTTCAAGCGATTGATTTTCGAGCCTTAGCATTCCCAGCATTGGATTATTGGCGAACAAGCTGTCTGAAATTTGCAAAACCGATGGTTGAAAATTCAAAGCCGTTAGTGTATCCGGGAGACTGATAATTGTTGATTGCGGCCTGTTGAGATAACCGTTAAACTGGGCAGCAACTGTAGTCATCTGATTTTTAAGCAGATCAATACTATTCTGAAGGTCACCGATTTCAATCTGGATCCGGTACACATCCGAAAGAACGGAACCAGCTGATGCAGATCCCATCGGATTACCCCCCATGGATGCAGCACCCTGAGCAGGGGCAGAACCTGCCGGATTACTTCCCATTTTATTCATTCCTGACGTTGCAGAGGATGACCCTTTATCTGAAGAGGGAGTGACACCATTACCCTGTTGTGCACCAATGTTCCCTGCAGGACCAGCCTTAAACCTTGAGATAGCCAACCGCTCAATAGTATGCAGTAGTGCAATATTTCCCTCTGAAACACGTATATTTTGTTTAATCTTATTCAAATTGTACCAGGTGGATTGTATTTCGTAGAACAAGCCGACTTTGGCATCCCGGAATGATTCCAGTTTTGCTTTTGCCATCAGCCCCATTTCGTTTTTTGCATTCTTCAACACCCCAAACCAGGGAAACATCTGCATCAGCCGAATATCTGCGACCTGTTTACCCGCAACAAGTTCCATAGGACTCAGGAAAATTCCTGCAGTCAACTCAGGGTCTGGTAAGCTCCCTACCTGGGGAACCTTTTGCAGCGCTGCCTGGTATTCTGCGTATTTCTGCAAAACCACAGGATTATTTTTTGCCGAAATCTCAAGATAATACATCAATGAATCCTGGGAAGAAGCTGAAATTGGTTGAAATAAATAGAAACTTAAGGAAATTAAAAGAAATATATTGTTTCTTTTAATATTAGATGTCAAATAACTACGAATTGATTTCACCCGATCTAGTTCGACATTCAAATTGGGTTGAACATTCCTTTTAAACTTTATCATGGCTCTCTCTTCCTTTTTTAGTTGTGATAGCAATAAAATTATTAAGCTTGATTAGCAATACCGAAGCCAACCCATTTATATTTTCGAATTCTTCTTTCGAGATTCTTTCTCTTTCTGGATAATTTATATACTTCCAGATCCTTCAATTCGATATAGTTTTGATTTTCCATGGTAATAATTCTTAGAAGTTAGATAGATAATAATCTATTAAAATTGTTAAATTCAAACGAGAAAAACTTCGTTTTATCTTTGTTTATTTCAACCAAATTTCAGTTTATTTCTCTTTTACAAATTCAAACTATTTCCCTTTCTTCAAATTAATTCCCTACTTCAATCCCCTTTCCCTCCACATCGCCTGAAACATTGGAACGACAAAGACGGTCATCACCTGGATCACCATCCCTCCAAACATCGGAATGGCCATCGGGATCATGATATCAGAACCTTTACCAGTGGAAGATAGGACCGGCAGCAATGCGATAACAGCCACTGCGGTAGTCATCATTGCAGGTCGTACCCGTTTCATTCCGGCTGATACCACTGCCTCACGTACCTCACGGATAGTGGAAGGACGCCGCTCTTCAAATACCTGGTGAATATAGGTACCCATAATGACCCCGTCGTTAGTGGCAATGCCAAACAAGGCAATAAAGCCAACCCAAACGGCCACACTCAGATTTATCGGATGCATCTGGAACATATCCCGAAGGTTTATTCCCGAAACAGCAAAATTCAAAAACCAATCCTGACCATAAAGCCACAACATGAGAAAACCACCAGCAAAGGCAACAAATACTCCTGAAAAATGAATCAGTGAGGCTGTGACGGTACGAAATTGAAAATACAATAACAACAAGATGAGCAACAGGCTGATCGGTATAACAATAGCCAACCGTTTTGTTGCCCTGAGCTGACTTTCGTAATTCCCGGCAAATTTGTAAGATACTCCGGCAGCTAAGACCAATTCACCCTTGCTCAGCTTCTGCTTCAGAACATTTGATGCTTCATCGATAACGTCAACCTCTGCCTTACCCTCGTTTTTGTCAAAAATGACATACCCGTTCAGGAAGGTATTTTCACTGCGAATCATCTGGGCACCCCGCGTGTAATCAATATCCGCAATTTCACTCAATGGAACCTGCACGCCGTTCATGGCAGGAATAAGAATCCGTTTTAGGTCCTCAGGATTATCACGCAATTCGCGTGCATACCGAACCCTGACGGGGAATCGTTCACGCCCCTCAACCGAGGATGTCAATGCCATTCCTCCCACTGCTACCTGAAGCACCTCCTGAATGTCACTTATACTCATACCATAACGGGCCATTGCCTCCCTGTTTAATTTGATCTCGAGATAAGGAGCCCCCACAGCCCGATCGTAGAATACAGAAGACCGCTTAATGGATGGGACATCTTTTAAGGCCTGCTCCAGTTGCATTCCTGCTTTCTCGATGGCCTCCAGATCGGGACCAAAAACCTTTAACCCCATGGGGGCACGCATCCCTGTCGAAAGCATGACCAACCGGGTTTCGATGGGTTGCAGTTTAGGCGCAGAGGTTAACCCCGGAATGCTGGTGACTTTTACAATCTCGTTCCAGATATCATTCGGAGTCTTAATTGTTGGTCTCCACTGCCGGAAATATTCACCATTATCATCCCGGATAAGGTATTTATTGAAATTGGTGGAGAGGGTTTGAAATAAATTGAAATTGGAAGATATAAGGGGAAATAAATTGATTGAACTATTGGAATAAGGTTTTTCAAATTTTAGCCATTGACTATCCAAATTAACCAAAAATATCTCCTTCTCTTTATCATACTTAACCTCCTTAATATTTCTATTAATTTCAACCTTATTTCTATCTACCTTATTTACAACTATTTCATTCCTGTTTCTATTTATTTCTATAGTATTTCTTACTTCTTCAATATTAACAACAAAATTCCCCTCCCGGTCAACTTTAAATTTTTGTCGTTGTCCGTTTTCGTCCAAAATATATTCTGAACGATAATTGATTGTATTCTCAAACATTTGCACGGGTGCCGGATCGAGAGCCGAATTGACCCGACCCCATTTTCCAACAGCAACCTCAACTTCAGGAATAGTCGCCAGGCGCTTATCCAGAATTTCGATATACTGAAGGTTTTTTTCAATGCTCGAATGGGGCATACTGGTAGGCATAAGCAGGAAGGATCCTTCATTGAGTGAAGGCATAAACTCCTTGCCCGTTCCCGGAAAAATCTTAACAGGATGTTGCCAGAAAGCGGTTTGCCTGAAACTCTTCCATCCCGCCTTTTCAGCGCCATTGGCAATAAATCCAAATGTTTTATCGTACCCAAGCCATACCAACAACCCGAATAACAGGGTGATAGCGGGAATGATAAGAAATTTCTGTTTGTTTGCCAGAGCCCAGCGCATAATACCCTCGTAAAAATGGACCATCGACATTAACGCAGCCAGAATGACTCCAATAATTCCTCCCACAAACAGGAAGTTGGCAATGATTGTGTTGTGGGCCCCCAATGGAAGCCATTCGATTGTGAGATACCATGAAGCTACCAGAACCGTAATTGCAATATTGATATAGTTCGGAAATTCCCTGCGGTGTTCAGGCCAGCAATAGTCAAGCAAATTATTAATACCTACTGCAATTAATGCCAGAGCCGGCCAGGCATGCCAGATCAGAATGAAAAAAACACCGCCCACAAACAAGGCACCATTCCATATCCTTCGAATCTTTTGAGTATCAATCCGAATTGAAAAGAAGAGATAAGTCAACGTTGGCAAAACAATAATTCCAAGCAGAAAAGCAGAGATCAGTGCAAAGGTCTTAGTAAATGCAAGTGGATGAAATAACTTTCCTTCGGCGGCCTGCATCGCAAAAACAGGGAGGAAACTCACAATCGTTGTAGCAATGGAGGTGACCACTGCCGCACGAACTTCAGTCGTTGCAAGGTAAATGACATCCACTAATTTTCTTCCTCTTACCCCTTTATTTTCAGGCATTTCCAGATGTCTGAGAATATTTTCAACATCTACAATCCCGATATCAACCATCACCCCAATGGCGATTGCAATACCGGATAATGCGACAATATTCGCCTCAACACCGAAAAGACGCATCAATATGAAAGTCATTAATACACCAATGGGCAATAATCCGGCAACGATTAACGAAGCCCGAAGATTCATCACAAGCACAATAATGACGATAATACTGATAAGAATTTCGTGAGAAAGCGCTGATTCAAGAGTGCCAATCGTCTCCCTGATAAGCCCTGTACGATCGTAAAAAGGGACAATGGTTACTTTTGAAACAGTACCGTCGGCCAATGTTTTCTGAGGTAATCCGGCCTCTAATTCCTTGATTTTATCCTTGACGTTATTGATAACATCCATAGGATTTGAACCATAACGGGCAACGACCACCGCCCCGACAGCCTCGGAACCCGCCTTATCAAGTCCTCCCCGACGGGTGGCCGGACCAAATGCAACATGTGCCACATCCTTTATCCTCACCGGAACATTATTTCGGACAGCAACTACCGAAATCTCCAGGTCATTGAGATCTTTCACATACCCCAGCCCCCGGATGATGTATTCCACATTATTCAGTTCCATAGTCTCTGCACCAACATCGAGGTTGCTTTTCCGGACTGCATTCATCACGTCCATCACCGATACGCTGAAAGCCTTCAACGCCTCAGGATTTAAGTCAATCTGGTACTCCTTGATAAAGCCACCCACTGAGGCAACTTCTGAAACCCCTTCGGCTGTCGATAAACCATATTTCACGTAGAAATCCTGGATGGAGCGAAGTTCCTGTGGATTCCATCCCCCATTCGGTCTTCCCGTTTTAGGATTGCGCCCTTCGAGAGTATACCAGTAAATTTGCCCCAGCGCAGTGGCATCGGGCCCAAGGGTCGGCTGAACACCCTGCGGTAGAGTGCCTGAAGGCAATGAATTCAGCTTTTCGAGGATCCGGGAACGGCTCCAGTAAAATTCCACATTATCCTTAAAAATAATATAAATGAAGGACATCCCAAACATGGAGGTGCTTCGGATGGTTTGAACACCAGGTATCCCAAGCAAGGCAGTCGTTAAGGGATAAGTTACCTGGTCCTGTATATCCTTTGGCGACCGGCCCATCCATTCGGTAGCCACAATCTGCTGATTCTCTCCAATATCAGGGATAGCATCAACAGCAATCGGATCGCGCGGAAAGAGGTCCGGTTTCCAGTTAAAAGGCATATACACCATTCCCAGAACCACGAAAGTGATGAGGAAAATAAAGGTAATCAGCCTGTTCTCCAGGAAATATTTAACAAGTCGGTTAAACATGTGAGCGGTTTAAACGTGAAGTGAAGAATAAAGGGAAAAATTCGAGAATGTGACAATTCGAGAATGTGAAAATTTGACGATTTGACAATGTGACAATTCGGCTATTCGGCAATGTGCCCATCAGACAAGAAATAGATAAATGATGGACAAATTGCCGAATTTTAAAATTAAGTAATTTCCGAATTAACTAATTGCCGAATTAACGATACTTACAGCACCCTGGCAGGGCATTGAAAGCCTTATCGTCAGCCTTTGCCTTTTCATTATCGTGACCTGAGGCAGCCACCTTTTTACCAATCTGATCCAGGTTGGTTTTTGAGGGATCGTAAGTTACGGCCAGAATTTTGCTCTCGGTATTCCATTCGGCTTTGGATACGCCATCTATTTTTGCAGCCTTTTCAATACGGGATTTGCATTGTTCACAGTTGCCTGAGACTTTGAGTTTCTCAGTTTTAATTCCGGAAGTCTTTGAAGAATTTTGTGTTTGGGCAAATGAGTTAGCACTCAAAACGATTGCCAGTAAGGCAACAATAACTATTTTTAAAGTTTTCATAATCGTTGAAATTGATGTTAATGTTCTGAATAATTGAAAAATAAGAATTAACCAAGAAAGTAAAATACACCTTCCTGCTGAATCTCAGAAGAACATTAAAATCAAATCCGGAAAACACAAATGTCAGGCAAGCTAACTTCGCTCACCAAATAATGTCCGGGTGGACTGACATCTGTGCATAGATAATTTTGAAATGATGGTGAATGATCGATAAGGTAATCAGGCAATACAAAAACCGGTAAGCCAGGCTGCGGAAAAACCTTAAAATCAGTGAAAGTCGGGGAATAATTATTGTCTACCGCAAAGGCAGCAACTTTATCCTTACAACAATTATGTGTTTTGAATTTTAGGGGCAATGAACAATTATCCTTTTTACCCTCCATTCCACAGGAGGCCAGCTCACCGGATACAGAGAATTTCGTAAATGCAATTTTTCCGCCGCATAAATGAGTGGCGACAGTGAAATGCATCCCCGAAAGGAGGATGAGAAACGCAAATGATATGGATAAGAGTCTCTTCATACAAAACAAAAACCATTTAACCATCCAAATGGTTTTACAAATATCGAACTATTTTATCAGTTATCGACTTATTTTGATGAAAAAAAAATTATTTGGAATTGTTCCATTGGCTATTAAAGTAATGAATTAAAAATTCAGGTTCTAATAGAGTTATAGACCAGACAAAGCATAAGCCGTATAGCGGCAATATCCTGCGCCCGGGTCCCGCAGTTTTTAACCGCGCAGAGATTATCTTAAAGCGAACACAATTCGCCCGACCCAAAACAACGCATTAAAATATAGCATCGTAGTGGCGACCTATTGAACCACAATGCAAGCAAATCGCTGTAATGTGGGCATCGATGGCTGTTTCTCAATCTTTTAGCCCGGTAGGCCGCCATTATACGGCTTCAGTTAAATATCCCTTTTTATGAACAATCAACTCTTATAGTACCCCAAAATCGCTAGTACTCCCCCGTTCTGTTTTAATCGGCTATATTTGTGCCCAAAATATTCAGACGATGACAAAAGCAGAGGCATTGACAATTCTTCATACCCAGACTTCCGGGATTCCTTTTGAGGCCCTTGAGTTTCTAAACACCCTTCCATACGATGAAGACATTGAGAATAAAATCATCTTCCATCTGGATAATGCTTATGATGAACGTATTGCAATGCTAAACAGACGCCTTCCGAACCTTCCGCTATGGTATGCAATACTTGCCGAGGTCCATTCCACTGAGCGTATGGTTCAATCGGTAATCAATCTTTTTACAACAGCGGATTCACCGGATTGGGATTTGCTCGACGAACAGGGGCTGTTTCTTGTTGGGATGCTTTCGGAACGCTATCCAGAGAGTATCGTTCTATTTCTGGATGCGATAGAGAAGCAGGTTTCAAAAAAGAGCAATGCCCCCTATCTTTTTATGTATGATGCGATCTATTTTGCCGATGATGCAATACACGGATCACAAATAGGGCGTCTGCTCAGTAATCACAATACCGGATGGAAACCTTTGCTTGCAGTTCATGTTGCAGAACGACGATTGAACTCCTGTCGTGCAGAGGTGGAAAAACTTCATGAAACTTTTCTCCCATTTACGCAGAAAGGGACCAACGAGAATCTGATACGCGAAGAACTTCACTATGCACTCGAACTTTTTGATGACAACTCGCACCAACCAGGTTGCTATTTCCACCAGCGCGGTGAATGGGAGAACCATTACAGAAGTGCTGAGCAACTGTTTGATGAGGAAAATCCGATGCTTGCCAATATTTTTAACAATGTAGGTCGCAACGACCTCTGTCCTTGCGGATCGGGGAAAAAATATAAGAGCTGCTGCCTAAAAAAATAGCTGAAAAGTCTTAATTATGGTGGCAAACTCGCCGCTCAGACTTGCAAGTGCGGTGTCGTGCATCAATTGGGCAGAAAATTGTTCTCCCTTGAATCCCTTTTTGTTAAACGTTGCAGTAGCATCATAGACAATATAAGTCCCGAAGCCATAATTTGCAGCCATTCTGGCCGTTGTTGAAACACATTGATCGGTTGTTAAACCAACGATAATAACCGTTGTGATTTTCAACCGTTCAAGTTGCTCCTTCAAATCAGTTCCGATAAAGGCGCTGTTTACACTTTTACGGATAACCGTTTCACCGGTAAGCGGCGCAACCATCTCCTTAAAGTCATTTCCCGGATTACCTTCCGCCAGTCTTGAATTTGGATTTGTTGAACAATGCTTAATATGGAAAATTGGCAGGGAAAGCTTTCTCCATAAATTGAGCAGGTTGGAAGCATTTTCCTCTGCTTCCGGATTATTCCGCTGACCACCCCAATAAGGAATATCATCAAATCCTTTTTGGATATCAATCAGGATAAGGGCCGGATTTTCGCTTAGTATATTACTCATAATCAGATAGTCTAATCAGTTGGTGGCGGGGAAAATTAAATTTAATTTATAATTAATAACCCGCATTATTCAAATATTTCGCCATGACGTGGCTTGACTTTTTGCTTTATATATAATTCTACAAAGATTTGGGCAGCTCTACTGCCTGTTTAATTGCAACATCACTGCTATATTTTTATTAATTAATGCATTACGAAAACCGTAATGCAACGTTGCGAAATCTTAATTAGGTTTTCAGCCTACCAATCGTTCTATAGATCAGCAGCCTTCCATGGCTTCACAACTCTTTCAAGCGTCTCCTCACCCTGCATATAGGAAAGAAAAATTCCATAGTTCGTAATCGGTATACCGGTCTTATTCAGATCGTGCAGACGTGCTGCCATCCGTTGGTTGGAGATCATACAGCCACCGCAGTGAATCACGAGTTTACACCGACTCATATCGGATTTATTGAAAAATTCGCGACCAAAGGAGTGATCAATAATCACACCCGGATAATATTTATTGAGTAATTTAGGGATCTGAACTGTCCCAATATCTTCCTTGATGCGGGAGTGATTGCAGGCTTCGGCAATTAAAATATGATCTTCGGGCTGCAGATAGTCTAATGCCCTGATCCCGTTTACAAATTCAGGAAGTCGCCCCCTGCTCATGAAATTGATCATCATGATCGAAAATGTCGTTAGTCCAATGTCGGAGGGAGTCCACAACTTCAGAATATCAATAGCCTGCGAATCGGTGATAATGACTTTGGGTCTTTTCGTAAAACTGGCTACAAATCCGTTCCATCGCTCCCTTTCTGACGGATCACCACCCCTTGCCTTCGTCAGATTCATCCGGTACGAAACCGGGAAAGCCCATTTCCTGGTTATGTATTCCTCGGCCATTGCCTGAGGCCTTAGGTAGCGACCCGATGGAGTCTCTTCATCCATTGGAATATTAAGAATGTAAAACTCACCCTGCTCTATAAAAGGCAATAATTCGACTTTTGAGTTCTTAGGAATATAATTATTCAGGATCGAATCGAGCAGTTCCTGTCGATAATTTACATCCAGGGCATTTAACACGATCCCGGGATATTCATTGGGTTTAAAGAGTGATGAATCAACCTCTGAAATATGAATCCGGTCTTGGTTGTTAAACAGGTTATAAACAGTGATCAGCTGTTTATCGAGCTTTCCCGCTTCAAAGATTATCAAACGTTCAGCTTCAAAATCATTACCAGAAGGATCAATTACTAGCAGTACCAGATCACTCTCTTTGAGGGCTGCTAAGGTTTTCTCCCGTTTTTTATCCCCTAGCAGCTCTTGCTCGTCAAAGCCGGCAGTATCTATGAATTTAACCGGACCCAGACCATGAATCTCTGCCAGGGCAATCTTAGTATCGGTAGTGGTGCCGGGTGTTGAATCGACAATGGAAGTCTCCTGTTGAGTAAGAAGATTCATCAGAGAACTCTTTCCTGAATTCATCTTCCCAAAGATTCCAATGATATCCCGCTCAGTCATTTTAAATTTTATCAGCTGCTGTAATGAGATATAAAAATAGAATTAAAATTCATCATTTTTAAAAATTTCATTAACAAATTGTAGAATTGCCGAATCATGGGTTTGTCCCATTTTTCTTAGTAGCTTTGTGAAATAATTGAATTGTTATGGAAAGAATTGCAATATTTCCGGGTTCCTTTGATCCGTTTACTTTAGGACATGAGTCGATCATCAGAAGAGCATTGCCAATGTTTGATCAAATCATCATAATGATTGGGTATAATTCGAACAAGAAGCCCTATTATACACTGGAAAAAAGAAAAGAATGGATCAAGCGGGTTTTTGAAAATGAGCCCAAAATTCGCGTAGGTAAATTTGATGGATTGACTGTCGATTACTGTAAAAGAGTCCATGCCCAATATATTCTGCGTGGGTTGAGAACATCTGCCGATTTTGAATATGAGCGGGCTATTGCTCAGATTAACAAAAAGATGCATCCTGAGGTTGAAACTGTATTTTTATTGACGACCCCCGAAACAACGGCAATTTCATCTACAATCGTAAGGGACATCCTCCGCCACAGAGGGGATGCAAGCCTTTTTCTTCCGGCATGTTTTGATCTTTCAGAGTTCTATGAAAAATAGGTATTTACAATTTTTTATAATATCCCATTTCGTTTTATTCGCAGCTCTTTTACTGATCTCTCCGCAACTTAAGGGCCAAAATACACTGATATACGGGAAAGCTGTTGATTACAGCTCCAGGGAAATTACGTTTTATACCCTTTCCGATCCGATCCTTAAACAGAAATCTGAGCTTGCAACCACCACTGTCGCCGCTGACGGAAGCTTCTCTGCATTAATTACACCCGGAAAAACAATCGAAATTTATACCGATCTGGAGAGGTATTGCGGGTCTATGGTCATTGAGCCCGGAAAAAATTATCAGGTGGCACTCCCCCCCTATTCTCCCAGAAGTCAGGCAGAGGCAAACAGTGCTTACTTTAAACCTACCCCCTATTGGTTGGGTTTACCAGGTACCGGTAACACTGATTTAAATTTTGCGGTTCGTTCATTTCTTTCGGACTATAACCTTGAGATGGTTAAAAATACAACCCAAATCTATCAGCAAAAATCAAAGGAGATTGCTAATGAGATCATGGATCGGCTTGAAAAGAAATATGCCACCTTTCAGAATCCATATTTTATGACGCTGAGAAAATATACCTTCGCTGAACTTGAGTACATTGTAAATCAAAAGAATACTGAATTTATTGTGAAAAAATATTTTGCCACTCAAACGTGCGAATTGAATAACCCAGGGTATCAAAGGGCTTTTGAAATACTATTTACCGATTTTCTCCGCAAGCAATCCCAGGATATTAAAAACCAAAAAATAACTGATTTGGTCAATCAAGGGAAGCACAATGAGCTGGTCACCTTTTTTGAGGAGCGGGGATTCAAAAAAGAATTAGCAGAACTTGCCGTATTAAAGGGGCTATACGATGGCTACTATTCAGGAAATTTTACAAAAGCAGGTATAATCCGGACACTCGAAATTGCACAATCAGACGCAGCCTCATCTGAACATCAAACGATTGCAAATCAGATCAGGCGTTCACTCACATTTCTGGCAATTGGAGGGAAAGCACCATCCTTCAGGCTTTCCGATATCAACGGAGAGCTCATTACGATGGATCAATTCAAGGGTAAATATGTCTTACTCTCTTTTATTAACAGTTCAAGTTCTGACAGCAGGCGGGAAATTGAGGCGATGGTTCCCCTGGAGAGGCGCCTAAGACAAGTTTTGAGCATCGTCACCGTAGCGTTGGACGAAAACTACGAAAGGGCGACAAATCTCTGGAAAACAAAACATTATTCATGGGAGTTGCTGGATGGAGCAGGACAAAAACAACTGATCAAAAATTATAACGCATCCATTACACCTGCATTTTACCTCATTGCCCCGGATGGTACGATGCGACTATCTCAGGCGCCTTTCCCGACACATGATTTCGAAACGATTTTTTTAAAAATTATAAGGGATAATAATAATAATATTAATTCAAAACCAAAACCCTCAAAACCAAATAAAGCTCGTTAATCGATTCATAATATAGCACAAAATTACCGGTTAAAATATATTCAAACCGGGAGGACTTCGTAAAAAGGTTGTTGCCATTAAACGCTCAATTTAACGTTTTAATAAGATTTTGGCGGTAAAATTTTTAACGTATGCCAAAATTCTTCGTATTTTTGCACGAAATATAAATGTCATAAATATTATGGAAAATTCACAAATAGAGGTTGCGAAACGGCTTCTTGCCATCGATACAATTAAAATTCAGCCTGATATTCCATTTACATGGGCCTCCGGATGGAAATCACCGATCTATTGTGATAATCGTAAAGTGCTCTCTTTCCCCGAAACAAGAACCTTTATATGCAATGAGTTTGTTAGGCTCGTACGTGAAAAATATCCCAATGCCGAAGCCATTGCGGGGGTAGCAACCGGAGCTATAGCTCATGGCGTTTTAGTTGCTGAGGCGTTACAACTTCCGTTTATTTATGTTAGGTCCAAACCCAAAGGACATGGTCTTGAGAACCTTATCGAAGGGGATATTCAGCCTGGCACAAAGGTGGTGGTCATTGAAGACCTTATTTCCACAGGGGGAAGCTCAATAAGTGCAGCTGAGGCGATCCGAAACTTTGGGGCAGAGGTTCTTGGTATGCTTGCTATCTTTTCTTATAATTTTCCACTTGCTGCTCAGAATTTCGAGGATGCAAATATCGAACTTACCACTTTAAGCAATTACAATTTATTACTTAAACTCGCTTATGACTCAGGAGAAATTACTGACGAACAACTCGAGAGTCTGAATAACTGGAGAAAAAGCCCGGAAACCTGGGGAAGATAGAGAAACTAAAAATAAAACCGAAGATCGGCCAATGGGAATCGAAAAATATGTGAGCGAGGTAAAAATCATTGCCGCTGCTCATGAATCCGTTTATAACCACCTCTCAAACCTTACTAATCTTGAACCACTTTTTGACCCCAACCGGTTGAATGAGCTAAAGAATCAATATCCGGACACGCCGGATATTAAACTGGAAAACTTCCGTGCTACCGTCGACGAGTGTACCTTTTCAATTAGTCCGATCGGCACAATCGGAGTTCAGATTATTGAACGTGATCCATTTAAACTTATAAAGCTGACAGGTAGTCAATCTGTCCCATTTCAGGTAAACTGTTGGATACAGCTTTTACCGATAGATAATGCTAATTGCAGGTTGAAAATTACCGTTCACGCCGATTTAAATCCGATGATTAAAATGCTTGTAAACAAACATTTAAAAAACGGAATTGATCAGATCGCAGAAGCTTTGACTAAAATACAGTACGAAGGATCAAAGATAGGTGGTTAGGCAATTAGACGATTAAGTAATTAGGCAATTCGGCAATTAAATAATTGGGCGATTAGACAATTCGGAAATTCGTCCACCTTGGGACGACAGTTCCCTATCCTGTTTGTTTTCTGCCCTTACGATATCCCTGCCGGAATTTTCTGATTTTGTCTATCCCTTCATAAATGACAATCGGTTGTTAATTTTTCAGCAGACCCATATTAGCAAAAAACAGTGCAATAATTGCTCTTCCTAAACGCTAATAGCCTAATAGCCTACCACCTAAAAGCCACCTCCTTGAACTGATACTTATTGACTTTCCCGGATTTTGTCTCAATACGCAATTGTCCCGACAAGTCAACTCCCAGCAGTTTCCCTTCAAAAGCACCATTTCCATCGGTGTAAGGTGACCAGATATCCTTCCTGTAAAGCATTTTGCTATAATCTTCATCAAGTTCCCGGAACCTGCCACTACGAAGCTGCATGAATCTGACATCAATATTTCCACAAAGAATAGCAAGCTCCTCCTCAAGATTATAAACTTTCCCTGTAATTTTTGAAAGGGAAACGGGGTTAGGGGCATCACTGATAAATAATTGTTGATTCATGTTTAAACCAATCCCCACGATACACGAAGAGATCGTCCTTGATCTGACCGAATTCTCAATCAGAATTCCGGCCACTTTACGATTTCCAAGGTAAATATCATTTGGCCACTTAATCGTTACATTTGGAGTAAGTGCATTTAAATAATCGGCAACACCTAATGAAATAGCCTTCGAAAGCTCAAATTGTCTGCTTATTTCCAGAAATTCGGGAAATAAGACGATACTAAAGGTCAAATTCTTCCCTGGTTCACTCTCCCATTTACTTGAAGCCTGTCCCCTTCCGTCAATCTGGCTGTCTGCAACGAAAACAATTCCGTCAGTCAGACGTTTTGTCAGTAACTGATTCGCGGCATAGTTATTGGTCGAATCTGCATGTGAGATTCGAAGTATCGTTGATCCGATCATTTTATTTTATTTTTAGAAGTCAAAGTAAAAACTATTATTTCAGAAGATAACCAGATCGATTCTTTATTTATCAATCGGACAAAAAAATTATCTTTGTACATTAAAATTTTTATATGGTAAATCCTGCCATTCAAAATGGCTCAATTGATTTGGTTGAAGCGATTATCGAGGGTATTCAACGTATGAAAGGACTTGATATAATCGGAATTGATTTTCAAACACTTAACAACTCTGAATGCGATCACTACATCATTTGCCATGGAACATCAAATACCCATGTCGATGCGATTGCCCACTCGGTAGAAGAAACGGTAGAAGAATTAAAAAATGAACCAGCAGGTCATCGTGATGGTTATAATCAGGCACAGTGGATCCTGTTAGATTATACAAACATAATGGTTCATGTGTTTCAGGAGCCCATCCGCAAGTTATACGACCTGGAAAGTTTATGGGCAGACGGAAGAATTTATAACATAGATGCTGACATTTAATAAATTATGGCTGAGAAAGATACAACAAATAATGGTGGAAATAATGTTCCTAAAGGAGCAAAAAAACCTTCGGGCAGCGGGTCTAAGCTTACCCCTAAGTTTAACCCAATTTACATATATGGGATAATATTAATCGCTTTTTTCGCAATTCAATATTATACTTCAGGTGGTTCACCCGTTGAAACAAGCTGGCAGGAGGTAAAAAATACGATGCTTAAAAATGGCGATGTAGAAAAAATTGTTGTCGTTAATAAATCGCAATCTGATATTTATCTTAAAGAAGCTGCTTACGAGAAATACAAAAGCAAGTTTCCGCAGAATTTTGGCGCCCCCACGAAGGTTGGACCTCATTTCTACTTTACAATCGGATCTGTGGATGTTTTCGAAAAAAACCTTGAAAGCGCTTTAACCGAATTTGGTGAGACCGGAAAAGTTACCCTGACGTACGAAATTCGGCACGATTATTTCAGTGAAATCTTAGGCTGGTTATTTTTCCCGCTTCTGCTTCTTGCTGTTTGGTTCTGGGTATTCCGCAGAATGAGCAAGGGCGGTGGAGCCGGCGGCAACATCTTCAATGTTGGAAAATCGCAGGCTAAAATTTTCGATAAAGAGTCAAGGGTTAGCACAACCTTTAAAGAAGTTGCCGGTTTGGCTGAGGCAAAACAGGAGATTGAAGAGATTGTTGAGTTTTTAAAGAATCCTGAAAGATATACCAAACTGGGGGGGAAAATCCCTAAGGGCGCTTTGCTTGTTGGCCCTCCGGGAACCGGAAAGACACTTTTAGCGAAGGCTGTAGCCGGTGAAGCTGACGTTCCGTTTTTCTCAATGTCAGGTTCTGATTTTGTTGAGATGTTTGTCGGAGTAGGCGCTTCCCGCGTCAGGGATTTGTTCAAACAGGCCAAAGAGAAAGCCCCCTGTATCGTCTTTATTGACGAGATCGACGCAATTGGTCGGGCAAGGGGACGAAATCCGAATATGGGATCAAACGATGAGCGCGAAAATACACTCAATCAATTACTTACCGAAATGGATGGTTTCGACACCAATTCAGGAGTAATTATCCTTGGAGCCACAAATCGTGCCGATATCCTTGACCGCGCATTGATGCGTGCAGGAAGGTTTGACCGCCAGATTCATGTAGAATTGCCCGATGTCGTTGACCGTAAGGAAATTTTCATGGTACATTTGCGCCCACTTACCCTTTCAGATGATGTGAATGTGGTTTTTCTTGCCAAACAAACACCGGGATTCTCAGGTGCCGATATTGCCAATGTATGTAATGAAGCTGCACTTATCGCTGCCCGAAAGAAAAAAACCAAAGTTGAAAAGCAGGACTTCCTCGATGCTGTAGACCGGATTGTTGGCGGACTTGAAAAGAAAAATAAAATTATTACAGCCGATGAAAAGGCGATTATTGCTTATCATGAAGCCGGTCACGCTACGGTTAGCTGGTTGCTGGAGCATGCCCATCCACTGGTTAAAGTGACAATTGTACCGCGAGGTAAAGCCCTTGGCGCCGCCTGGTACCTCCCTGAAGAACGTCAGATTACCACACGGGATCAGATGCTCGATGAAGTTTGTGCCACTTTGGGTGGAAGAGCTGCGGAGGAGCTGGTCTTTAATAAAATCTCAACCGGAGCACAGAACGATCTCGAAAAAGTCACCAGAACAACCTATTCGATGGTTTGCTATTTTGGAATGTCAGAAAAGGTAGGAAAAGTGAGTTATTATGACTCTACTGGCCAAAGCGACTATAGTTTCAACAAACCATACAGCGAAAAAACGGCAGAACTTATTGACGCAGAAATTAAAGAGTTAATTGATACCGCTTTTATCAGGGCTAAAGATATCTTACGTAAAAATTCAGACGGACATAAGCAACTTGCTGAATTGTTACTCGAACGCGAAGTGATATTTACTGAAGACCTTGAGAAAATTTTCGGTGCTCGTCCCTGGGGAAAGAAAAAAGAGGAGGAACTCCCTTTTGCAGAAGCTGCAATTGAATCACCGGAATCAACCCCGAAAGTTTAACTTCTAAATTTATTCCCATGGAAAAAGGGTGGACCAGCGTCTTTGAAAGCAGCGATGAATACCTTGTATCCATTGCAAAAGACTTGCTTGAAAATAGCGGGATTGAGTCTGTTGTGTTAAATCACAAAGATTCATCCTACCTTATTTTCGGCGAAGCAGAGGTTTATGTCACGGATCAAGATGAAAAACAAGCCCGGGAGATTCTTAAACAATTAAAAAAAGATTGAACTTGAGCGAGTTGCATACCCGTACCATTTGGGGCATCCTGTTTGCAACTGTTTTAACAGGGGCGATTATTTTAGGAGCATATCCTTTTGCTATTCTCTTTCTAATCATCTCGATTTTCGCCTTGCGTGAATTTTACACCCTTTGCGAACTGGCAGGATTCTCCCCTCAGGTATATCCTGGCCTACTTGCAGGAGCACTAATTTTTTCGTTCTCATTTTTTATCGCAAAACATGACTTGTCTTTTCATGCATACTTTTATATCCTTCCGGTAATCTATGGTTTACTGATCTATGAATTATTTCGGAAAAAGGAGAATCCAATTACAAATCTGGCATTAACAACTTTTGGAATTTTCTACGTCTCTATCCCCTTTTCGCTGCTTAACTTCCTCTCATTTCATCAAATTGAAGGGACCTTTGATTACCATTTTGAGTTACTGATCAGCCTTTTTATTTTTGTTTGGACAAGCGATACAGGGGCCTATATATTTGGGGTCCGGTTTGGCCGTCACCGCCTATTTGAGCGAATCTCTCCCAAGAAATCGTGGGAAGGGTTGTTTGGCGGTATAATTACAGCACTGTTCTCAGCATGGATACTCACCTTTATATTCCCTGAGTATCGGTTGGCATTACTCGGAGTGGTTGCCCTTATTGTGGCCATTTCAGGCACTTTAGGTGACCTGGTTGAGTCGATGATTAAACGGAGCATCGGGGTGAAAGATTCAGGACGGTTCATGCCAGGCCATGGAGGTCTTCTCGATCGATTTGACAGCATCCTGCTTGCCTCGCCTGTGATATATTTTGTGCTTCAATTTTTTCACTAACCATTATTTTCTTAGATTTGCACAACTATTGTACAAACTTATGAGAATTCACAAAGAAGGGTTTCTGGTTATTGCGGTCGCATTTTTAATCTGGCTGTTTCTGAATGTTATTGTTGGCCTCACCGAAGAGCTTTATTTTCGTGCCTTTACACTCCTGCTGACTACCTATATTCTGATATTTGTAATGCGGTTTTTCCGCTATCCCAACCGAAAAATCAAATTAAATCCCCATACAGTTTTATCACCCTGCGATGGACAGATTGTTGTTATTGAAGAGACTGATGAACCTGAGTATTTTGGAGATCGCCGTTTGCAGGTTTCTGTTTTTATGTCGGTGTACAATGTCCATATAAACTGGATCCCGGTGCCTGGAATTATCTCCTATTTCAAACATCATAGCGGTAATTTCATGGCCGCCTATTTACCCAAATCATCCACCGAAAATGAAAGGGCGACTACTGTAATCCGCATGGAAAACGGTACCGAGGTTCTTGTACGACAAATTGCAGGAGCTGTAGCCAAAAGAATTATATCCTATCCTAAGGAAGGGGCAAATGTAAATCAGCAAAATGAACTTGGATTTATTCGGTTTGGTTCGCGGGTTGATCTTTTCCTTCCACTGGGAACGAAGGTAAATGTGGAATTGTGCCAAAATGTAACTGGAAGCCAAACTATTCTTGCAGAGTTGTAAAAACATGCGCTACTAATGATCCGAAAACATATTCCCAATTTCATTACCTGTCTAAATATTATCTCAGGCAGTATCGCTGTGGTTTTGGCGATAAAAGGGTCGTTGACGATTGCCGTCGTTTTTATCTTTGCCGCCGCAATTTTTGACTTTTTCGACGGAATGGCTGCACATTTGCTAAAAGCTTATTCTCCAATTGGCAAAGACCTTGATTCACTGGCTGATATGATCTCATTTGGGCTTGCCCCGGGAATGCTGATGATGGTGATGATGGAATATTCACTGTTTGGAATGAACGTTCGTGCAGAAAATTTCTCCACCTTATCACTTTGGGAAATCACATGTCTTTCATCAGCACTGCTTATCCCTGTTTTTTCAGCACTGAGGTTGGCAAAATTCAATATAGACACACGACAAACCACCTCATTTATTGGCTTACCAACCCCTGCCAACGCAATCTTCATCGCTGCTTTGGCGCTCATCACTGAGCACAGGAAATTTGCTGTAATTGACGATATCGTGCTTCTGCCGTGGGTGCTCTTGATAATTACCATAGGGATGTCATTGCTGCTTGTTTCAGAACTACCGCTCTTCTCCCTTAAATTCAGGAATATCTCATGGAAAGAGAATAAAGTTCGGTTTATCTTTCTTGGGATTGCAACAGCTCTTATTGTGACTTTAAATAGTTATGGAATTGCAGCTGCTATCTTAATTTTCATCCTCATCTCCCTGCTGATGAAATTCAAAAAGTAATTAATAATCCGTTTCATTGACAATATAAAAAAGTATACTTTTACAAAGTTTTTAAATAAAATCATACCAATCGTGGATATTTTTGAAAAATTCAAAACAGACAAAGGCAACCTAGGTCAATATCAGAAAGAAGCTCATGGTTATTTCTCATTCCCTAAACTGGAAGGTGAGATCGGATCGCGGATGAAATTCCGTGGAAAAGAGGTACTCAACTGGAGTCTCAATAACTATTGCGGCCTGGCTAATCACCCCGAGGTCAGAAAAGCCGATGCGCTTGCCGCAGCACAATACGGTCTTGCTTATCCAATGGGAGCGAGAATGATGTCGGGTCAAACAAGTATGCATGAAGAACTGGAGCGGCAACTGGCCAGTTTCGTGAATAAACCGGATGCCTTCCTCCTCAATTTTGGATACCAGGGGATGATTTCGATCATTGATGCAGTCTGTGGACGTAACGATGTGATTGTTTACGATGCTGAGGCTCATGCCTGCATTCTTGACGGTGTTCGTTTGCACATGGGGAAACGGTTTGTTTTTCTGCACAACGATATGGTTAGCCTTAAAAAGCAACTTGAACATGCCACAGCATTGACTCAGAAGACCGGTGGTGGAATCCTGGTTATTACCGAAGGAGTTTTCGGTATGGCGGGAGACCTTGGAAAACTTGACGAAATTGTTGCATTTAAAAGAGATTTCAATTTCCGTCTACTCGTTGATGATGCTCACGGTTTTGGAACCATGGGTACTACCGGTGCAGGAGTTGGTGAATATTTCGGCGTTCAGGATCAGATCGATATGTACTTCGGAACTTTTGCTAAGGCAATGGCCGGAATTGGCGCCTTTATCGCAAGCAGCGAAGAAGTTTGCGACTACCTGCGTTATAATATGCGTTCACAAACCTTTGCCAAGTCACTTCCAATGGCAATGGTAATTGGCCTGCTTAAACGGCTTGAATTAATCCGTACAGAACCTCAATTAAGAGATAATCTTTGGACAATTGTACGGGCACTTCAGACTGGATTGAAAGCCGAAAATTTCGACCTTGGAGTTACCAATTCACCCGTTACTCCGGTATATCTTTCGGGAAGCGTACCGGAAGGAACCAATGTGGTGATGGATTTACGTGAGAATTACAATATCTTCTGCTCAATCGTAGTTTATCCCGTTATTCCAAAGGGTCAGCTGTTATTAAGATTAATCCCCACCTCAATCCATACCATTGAGGATGTTGAATATACGATTCAGGCATTCTCAGCAGTACGCAAAAATCTCGAGGCAGGGAAATATGCCAATTCAAAATTTGCGCAGATACAATAGATCGATTTAAAATCATATGATAAAAAAATGCCTGCCGGTTTTCGGCAGGCATTTTTTTATCATATATTATAGAGACGCGCCGGGGCAAGTCTCTACACAATATTTTCAATGTTTTTCAGACAAATACCGTTCTGCGTCAATGGCAGCCTTACATCCTGAACCTGCTGCGGTAACAGCCTGCTTGTAAACCGGATCCATTACATCTCCGCAGGCGAATACCCCCTCCACCTGTGTCCTTGAAGAATCACCGATCGTCTTGATATACCCAACCTCATCGGTCTCAAGATATGGCTTGAAAATTGCAGAATTTGGAATATGACCGATTGCCAGGAAGAAACCGTCGACACTGATACTCACTTCCGATTCATCGGCTTCACCTTTGTTTTTGATAAGATTTACACCCTCGACTACTCCATTTCCAAATAAGCCTTTGGTCTGGTGTTTCCATAAAATCTCAATATTCGGTGTTTTAATCGTGCGGTCCTGCATTACCTTTGAAGCCCTTAAAACATCACGGCGCACAATCAGGTAAACCTTCCGGCATAAACCGGCCAGGTAGATCGCCTCTTCACAGGCGGTATCCCCCCCTCCAACGACAGCAACATCCTTGCCCCTGTAGAAAAAGCCGTCGCAGGTGGCACAGGCAGAAACTCCCGACCCGGCATATTTCGTCTCATCAGGTATTCCAAGGTACATGGCTGTGGCACCGGTTGCAATAATAACTGTATCTGCTGTAATCGTTTTTATACTGTCAATAGTGATTGTGTGAACACCTCCGCTGAAATCGGAGGCTGTAGCAAGTCCCCAGCGCACATCTGTTCCAAAACGTTCGGCTTGTTTCTTGAGGTCCTCCATCATTTCGGGGCCTGTAATCCCCAGAGGATAGCCGGGGAAGTTCTCAACTTCAGTGGTGGTTGTCAATTGTCCGCCGGGTTGCAACCCTTCGTACATAACCGGGCTTAGATTTGCACGGGCAGCATAGATGGCTGCTGTAAATCCGGCAGGACCTGAGCCAATAATCAAACATTTCACATGTTCTGCTTCGCCTTCAATTTTACTCTTTACGGGCTGATTATCAGCAATATTCAGAGGTTTAAATAATTCCATTTATGATTAATTTATTGTTCTTTCAAAGTTAATTAAATTTTCACACCCGCAATAATTGCTAGTGTAAAATAATTTTGAATTTTGGATATACGAAAGTAATGCATCACAGAAAATAAAACATGATTTACAGTCATTTGTTTAAGGAATCCTCAAAAAACTTTGAGTTAGTTTAGAAATTGATTGAAAACTATTCAATTGCAAAAAGGGTCTCCGAAGCGTAATTCTAAACCAGTGACGCCAAATTACTCATTAATTGAGGAAAAAATATTATTTTTGCATCAGTGTTTTAACAACACACATTTCGGGGTGTAGCGCAGCCTGGTAGCGTACTCGTCTGGGGGGCGAGGGGTCGCAAGTTCAAATCTTGTCACCCCGACAATTGAAAATCAAAGGGTTAGATCATGTGGTCTGACCCTTGTTTTTGGGTCACCCGCCGCTTTCCCGCCGTTATTGATATAGATACGCTGCTAATCCTGAGCTTTAAACCAGACGGTTCCCCGATAAGGTAATCCTTCACGGTCTGGGCTGTCTCTATAAGAATTGCATTTACTGCGTGTTGAAGATGAGATGCACTTAAAATATCCGACAGAATCGTATTTATTACTCCGTCGAAAAGGCTACCCCTGCCTCAAAAGAGGGCACTATCAATGGAGCGGGTGGTATTCGATATGAATTCAGATGTCACTCAAAATCCGGTGCTCACAACTGTGTGTTTCATGTCCAAAATTTTATAATCCCATGATTCAGGTACCGTTCCTTTGTGGTATGAAATCCCATGATTGGGTACTGTTCTTTTTTGGGAGCTCTAAGCCCTGTTTATTAATTCCATTACACTTCAAACAATAAATCCAAAACAAAGGGTATATCTACCAGAGATACCCTTACAGATGAGATTGTTTATTTATCTCTTAAAAAAAATCAAGTCCCCTTTAGCCTACATGTGGCTAAGAAGTTTGGAAAAGAGCATCATCACGGAATAAGAACAATCAAAAATCTCACTGCCCAAAAATCTCGTTTATCTTTGAAAAATTATTATACCAATAAAGGCAGATAACCATCCAAGATTGATTACCTTTGAAATAACTCAAGATAAAGACTCTTAATATTTTACGTAAATATATAGTTTAACATATATACAAATATGATTAAAGACAATAAAGCATTATCCGCACAAGGGTTACCTGTGGCTCCAACGGAGAGTGAAAACAAATCCAGGATCAACTCAACATTAAATGAAAGGAATGTTGATTGGCTTAGCAATGAGCTGAAGACCCACCAGATTGAGCTCGAGATGCAAAACGAAGAACTCCATCGTCAAAGGGACAAGGCGGAATTCTACGCTAAAAAATATTCTGACATGTATAATAATGCCTCCAGCTGTCAGTTTACGCTTTCAAGAGAGGGTGAAATCCTTGAGTCAAACCTTTATGGGGCGGAACTACTAAAGAAAGCGCAAAGTGGGTTAAATTTAAGCCGTTTTGGTTTTTTTGTTGATGATAGCAGCAAGGGAGTTTTTAACGATTTTCTCGATCATGTTTTTGCGGGTAATACGAGGGAAACCTGTGAAGTGAAACTACTTATTGAAAATGAGGCTTCCAAATATATTCAGATTTCAGGCATTTTAAGTCTTGAACGCGAAGTGTGCCATATCACAGTTACTGATATATCCGGGTTAAAGCAGGTTAAACATGACCTTCAGAAAATTGCATCTGTTTTGGATGCGGCTTTCGAGTCGGTTCATAATGGCATTCTTGTTGTCAGCGATCAGGGTAGGATCCTCAAAAGCAACGCCCGGTTTGCTGAGATGTGGCACTTGTCGGATGAAATTGTCAAATCAGTTGATGATGAATTGGTTATGAATTCTATCCTAATCCAACTGGTAAATCCTGACGAATTTGTGGCTTTGGTTAGATCCCTTTATACCTATCCCGATAAAGATAGCCTGGATATTATTAACTTTAAGGATGGACGTGTCTTTGAGCGTATTTCCAAACCATTATATCTTTATGATAAACCTTATGGTAGAGTCTGGTCTTTTCTGGACATCACTGAAAATGTTCGATCGAAAGAGGTCATAAGTCTGGCAAATTGGAAGTTGGAGAGTATTATTGAGGGTACACATATAGGTACATGGGAATGGAATGTGCAGACAGGTGAAACTGCTTATAATGAAGAATGGGTCAGGATGATCGGATATACACTTGATGAATTGGCTCCTGCCACGATAAAAACCTCGGAGGAATTAACCCATCCCGAAGACCTGAAGAAATCGAACGAACTACTGGAAAGACACTTCTCAGGCGAGTTACCCTACTATAATTGTGAGTGCAGGATTCGTCACAAGATGGGCCATTGGGTGTGGATTCTTGACCGTGGCCGGATAACCAACAGAACCAGGGATGGCAAACCACTAAT
>CAIXCY010000094.1 GCA_903918045.1 uncultured Bacteroidia bacterium | reverse complement strand
TTTCTTAGGATCGTTATTGCTTTGGAGTAGCAGTTTGGTTGCCCAAAATACAAAAAC
Organism: uncultured Bacteroidia bacterium; assembly: GCA_903918045.1. GTDB lineage: Bacteria > Bacteroidota > Bacteroidia > Bacteroidales > Prolixibacteraceae > JAAFHB01. The sequence goes on along the minus strand of CAIXCY010000094.1, from coordinate 4,584 downwards.
ACATCTAAAACCTAATGAAAAAACGGGTGCAGACACCGAATGGAACAACCAGGTTGAACTGAAAAATATATCGATTGAAGGTGCCAAAAATGTCGTCATCGTTTACCCGTTTAACGGGTCAACATTTCCTGCAGATATCTCCCCCGCTTCCTTCAGGTGGAAAAGCTTAAATCCGGCGATTAAGAGCTGGAATCTTACTTTCAAGACCACCGAACGTACATTTAAGAAGACAAGCGATACAACCTATTTAAAACCGGAGATTGCATTCTGGGAGGAATTAAAAAAGACATCTCACTTCCAACCCATCAGGCTCTTGCTTGAAAGCGGTGATAAAAAAGAAGCGGCAACCATTGAGATCCGGTTCTCGAAAGATTCCGTTAAAGCTCCAATATTTTACAGGGCAGTGGAATTGCCATTCCGACACGCGGATAAATTCAGAGACAGGCTGGAATGGTACCTGGGTGACGTAGTTACCAACCAAAAACACAAAATGCTTGATAAAATGCCCGTTTGTGCAAACTGTCACTCATTTACCCGGGATGGCTCAACCTTCGGCATGGATGTTGATTATGCCAACGATAAAGGTAATTATACGATTTCTGCAATCAGGAAGCAATCAGTTATCAATTTAACCGATATTATTTCATGGTCAGATTATAAAAAAGAAGACAGCGTTAAAACCTTCGGATTACTGGCTCAACTGTCACCGGATGGCAAGTATGCCGTAAGTACGGTGAAAGACCGTTCTATCTTTGTCCCAATTGATAATAACTTCTGGTACTCTCAGTTGTTCTTCCCGGTTAAGGGAATTTTGGCTTATTATAACCGTACAACAGGGCAGATTAAATCCTTGAAAGGGGCAGATGATCCTGCATTTGTTCAAAGCGCACCGGTATGGGAACCTGGCAATAAAGAAATTATGTTTTGCAGGGCCAGGTGTTCTGTCGATACAACAATCGACAAAAGCACCAATTTAGTGCTGGACTTAAAATATGCAGCTGACTATATCAGCGGTAAAAAAGACTTTAAATTTGATCTTTACCGGATTCCGTGGAACAACGGAGACGGTGGAAGTGCCCTTCCGGTAGAGGGTGCCTCAGGGAATAACAAGAGTAACTATTTTGCCAAATACTCACCCGATGGTAAATGGATTGTTTTTTGCCAGGCTAGGAACTTCATGCTGCTGCAACCCGACAGCCGCCTGTACATTATGCCCGCCGCGGGTGGAAAGCCCCGGTTAATGAATTGTAATCAGGATGAAATGAACTCCTGGCACTCTTTTTCACCCAATGGAAAGTGGATGGTCTTCTCAACAAAGCATTTTGGCGCCTATACACAACTTTTCCTCACTCATATCGATGAGAATGGGAACGATACGCCTCCCGTCTGGCTGGAGCAGTTAACGGTGGATAAAAAGGCAGCCAATATCCCCGAATTTGTAAACGTTGATTACAATCAATGGGGAGGTATTAGTGACGGCTTCTCTGATACTGACCTCTATCGTGAAGACCTCATGACAACCACCCTCACCTCCGGAAATTTTACCGCCTCACTTCTCCTTGCAGAAAAAGAGATTAAGAAAAATCCCGAAAACTTCTATGGGTATTATGCCAGAGGAAGAACAATGTTTAATTCCAACAGTCAGAAAATCCAGTTTACACATATTCAGATTATGGCTGACTTTAATAAAGCTATTGAATTATTAAACAAGGAGATTGCAAAGGATGGTAGTAAACCTGTCCCTTACGCTTATATCGCTGCGTCTTATTTCTTCACCAAACAATATGATAAATCGTTGGCCAATTGCCAGAAGTCATTGGAAATTAAGCCAAACGATGCTTTTGTTTGGCAAACTCTCGCAGGAATTTACTACGAGCTCTCTGATCTTCCCAATACACTTAAAGCCAATAGAAAATTGTTTGACATTACGAGAAATTCAGACTATATCTACCGATGCGCCCAAATAAAATTTGTAAGGAAAATGTATCCTGAGGCTATTGAAGATGCAAATCTGGCACTCTCCGTTGAGCGTTGTGATAATATGGCACTTGAAGTTCTTGGGAATTGCTATTTGGCGCTGGGGGATAAAGCCAGGGCTGAGAAATATTACAGTGATATTATTGGATGTAATCCGACAGATGCAAAATCCTATTTCCCACGCGGCAATTATTATCTGGGTCAACGGGAGTATCCTAGAGCTATTGAAGATCTTTCAAAATATATTGAACTGGATGGATCAAACTTAACAGTTCTTACGATGCGCGCATCCGCATTTATCTCCCTTAACACTATCGACAAGGCTATTCCCGATTTATCTAATGCCGCAACCCTTGGCGGAGATAATGATGTTTACTTTATGCTGGCGAAGTGTTACATGGAGAAAAAAGAGTTTTCAAAGGCTTTGGATAGTGCAAAAAAGTCTAAGGATCTGATTTTTAATTCAAAAACATTTGGGTCCGATTCATTTAAAAATCTTTCCGATATCAATAAAATTATCGATGATTGTAAGGATAAACTAAAATAGCTTCCTGACTATTATGCTGCAAAAAAAATATTCCCTATTTACTACTGAAGAATCTCAGTTTGATCAGATGTGCCAATCGCTACTTTCGCAGATTGTGACTGAAACAGCTGTAATAAAAATCGTGTTTTTTGGCTTAACAAAGAACAATAAAGAATACCTTGTTCAGATTCAAACACTGACCCACCGGGTTGGCGAATATTTTCCTTTAAATCCCCCTCTTGTCAGCTATGTCGCACAAGCGCCGTATAAGAGCAAATTAGTTGCCGAAGTTGTCAGTATCCCGTTGTCCGTACAAAATTTCAGCATACGCTATGGCACAAATTATATCGTTTTGGACAATGGCCTTTGCCGTGAATTGATATCCGGTGGGATTCTTCCACCAGATCTTTCGTCATCATACGAAATCCAATCGGATGCTACATTTGCTCAGATTAAGGGGATATTGTCACACGAGAATTTTCCGTTAAACAGTATCGTACGCCAGTGGAATTATATTGAGAAGATCTCCATGTTTAAGGATGGGGAGCAAAATTACCAGGAATTCAACGATTCCAGGAGTAAATTCTATGCAGAGACGACATGGGAAGGTGGATATCCGGCTGCAACAGGAATAGGTACCGATGCGGGAGGAGTAATGATAGAATTTATCGCTTTTACAGGAATAAACATCGTTAATAAGCCTCTTGATAACCCCTTACAGATTGCAGCACACAATTACTCCCAAAGCGTACTTCATGGAGGTTCCGATTTATACTATAACCCTCATTCAACACCAAAATTCGAACGGGCACGCATAGTCGGTTTTAATAATTTAAGAACGATTTATATCTCAGGTACTGCGGCTATCCGTGGAGAGGCCAGCGTATTCGAAGATAGCATTACAGATCAGGCATGGATCACTATGGAGAATATAGAGAATCTTCTTTCAGCTGCAAATTGTCCGGTAGAGGAAATTCAGATGTGCCGCATCTATGTTAAAAATATCGCTCAAATGGAGGAAGTAAGCGCTTATTTGACAGAGAACTTTCCCGGAATAAAGCCCTTATTGGTCAACGCAGATATTTGCAGGGATGAATTATTACTTGAAATTGAGGGAGTTGCAATGATGATTTATTAATTCCCAAATAAATTTAAACTGTTCCGGGTGCGCACACGTTATATATTTGGCAATTCGAATTAAGAGAATCCGATTTGCTGCATAATATCGCAGGTTAGACTGTCTTACAGGTTAGAATATTAGTTTAAATAATGATCAAAATAATTTAATATGACAAAATTTTTCCACTTAATTGCTCTTTTCATCTTTCTATACATGAGCCCTGCATGGGGAGAACCTGAAAAAAATCAGAAGCCAGTATTCAGGGATCTCCCTTTTACTCAAAACTACAGTATTAAATTTTACACTTCGGGCGATACCCCTCAATTGGAAAAAGTCTTTGCTGATCGGAATGGAAATATTCAGGTTCTCACCACAAAAGGATTGTTTAAGCCTTTTGCCGGGGCATTTCTCTATCCCGGAACGTTGGTTCCGGATGGATCATACCGCCCGCTGGGAGATAAAAAAATTGCAGATCTTGGCAACTTTGAACATCAGTTTGTTTACCTCGACGACAAGGCAGTTTTTAGCAATGCCTGGGGCGGAGGGTTCTTTTCGAAGCACGAAATGCCGGAAGCCACCGTTTTTTGCGTCGGTACCGGCTTTACCACCCTTGTAGCTAACGGAATTAATCTTAAAAACATTAAAGATTCAAAGGCGCTTTGGTCAGGAAAATTACCTTTCGATGTAATTGATATCCGGTTTTCTAAGGAGCGGGAATTGTTCTGGATCCTTACCGGCAAATCCTTAAGTTCTTTTTCACCAGCCGATCAAAAATTAACTCCTGTATTTGAAGGAGCCGATTTTACCTCGTTCGATCTTACAGACAATGGTTCTAAAACCTATATTGGGACAAAAAATGGTTATCTGGTTATCGATAACGCTACCGGAAAACAACTCGGAGCAATTCAACGTACAATACCTGTAACAAACATTACTTCTGTCAGTATGATCAAAAATCATG
>CAIXCY010000093.1 GCA_903918045.1 uncultured Bacteroidia bacterium | reverse complement strand
CAGACAACAATACAGCTGAAGGGAGGGCGAAGAACAGGCGTGTAGTTATGAAAGTTCTGAAATAGAAATACTTTATTTGATAACTATTCGGGTAATATTAAAAACCCGTTTGAATTAACCATTAAATTCAATTAGTTTTGTAGTTGGAAAAATCAACGACGATCGGATACCCGCTTCATTGTTAATAATTAATAAGATAAGATGATAGAACGCGATTATAATACCCAGCGCAAGAAGATGAACCTACCTGAATATGGCAGGAGTATTCATAAAATGGTTGATCATATTATGCAGATTGAAAACCGTGAAGAGCGCATCCTTGCTGTTAAAGGGGTAATTGATGTGATGGGGATGATGTATCCTTACCTTCGCGACATCAATGAATTTAAGCACAAGCTTTGGGACCATATCGCGATTATGTCAGATTTTAAGCTTGATATCGATTATCCTTACGATCCGCCAAAACCCGAAACCTTCATTGAAAAGCCAAAGTTAATCCCCTACTCGCAAAGTGATATTAAATTCCGTCACTACGGTAAGATCATGGAAAATTATATTGCGGCCACTGCCCAATTGGATGACGAGAATCCGGCTAAGGCAGTCAATACCGAATTACTTGCAAACCAGATGAAAAAAACTTACCTGGTCTGGAATAAGGATGCCGTTGAGGATACAAAAATCTTAAATGATATGGTATTTCTTTCCCATGGAAAACTTACCCCTAACCCGGAGATGCACCTGCAGGAGGTCAATGACATTTTCAAGCAACAAGCTAAAAAAGGGAAAATTACAACCCTGTCAAATCAGGCGCGAAAACACAAATAGTTTTTATCTCTGCCATGGCCAGGTTTATTATTGAAGGTGGTAACCCGCTTAACGGAGAACTAACACCGCAAGGTGCTAAAAATGAAGCCTTGCAGGTAATTTGTGCAACGCTGCTTACTTCCCGGAAGATCACGATCTCTAATATTCCGGAGATAAGTGATGTACTTAAACTCATAGAGATTTTGCGGTATCTAGGTGCCGGTATTGAGCGCATTTCCAAAGGTGTTTTTACCTTTGAGTGTGATAAAATACAAATTGACAATCTTAAATCCACACACTATTTTGCCCAGGCAGGGAGCTTGCGTGGTTCATTAATGATAGTTGGACCTCTTCTTGCAAGATTTGGTATCGGAATAATCCCTCAGCCAGGTGGAGATAAAATAGGACGCAGAAGGCTTGACACCCATTTCAGGGGGTTTGAAGCACTGGGTGCCGAATTCACCTTTGATGCTGAAGAATCATCATACAGAGTTGAATCAAAACAACTTAACGGATGTTATATGTTGCTTGATGAGGCATCCGTAACCGGAACTGCTAACCTTTTAATGGCTGCTACACTTGCCTCCGGAACGACAACGATCTACAATGCGGCTTGCGAACCCTATTTGCAACAGCTTTGCAAAATGCTGATTTCCATGGGAGCCAGCATACAGGGGGTCGGGTCTAACCTTTTAACAATTCAGGGGGTAACCTCTTTATCAGGCTGTCATCACACATTACTGCCTGATATGATAGAAGTTGGAAGCTTTATAGGTCTTGCGGCAATGACAGCTTCAGAAATCACTATAAAAAATGTAGGCTTCAACCAATTGGGGATCATTCCTGAATCGTTCCGACGGTTTGGTATTCAGATGAATCTTAAAGGAGATGATTTGCACATTCCTGCTCAGCAACATTACGAGATCGAGTCGTTTATCGACGGTTCCATTCTAACCGTTGCCGATGCGCCCTGGCCAGGATTGACACCCGATTTATTAAGTATTTTTCTTGTAATTGCCACCCAGGCAAGAGGTAGTGTCTTAATCCATCAAAAAATGTTCGAAAGCCGACTTTTTTTCGTGGATCGATTAATTGACATGGGAGCCAAAATCATACTTTGCGACCCACATCGGGCAACCGTAATTGGACTCGACAAGGCACACCCACTCAGGGGAATCCGCATGAGCTCCCCCGATATCAGGGCAGGCGTAGCATTGTTAATAGCAGCTCTTTCGGCAACCGGGAAATCAACCATCGATTACATCGAGCAAATCGATCGCGGCTACGAAAGTATAGACTTGAGACTAAATTCTATTGGAGCCAAAATTATTCGGGAATGACTCTGATGATCTCCAAAACAGAACAAATTGGCAAAAATGCATTTTAGAATATGTCATTTTGTCTATAATTTGTAATTGGCAAAATTTTTGCTCTTTTATTCCTGTGATTTTTTTAAACCATTAAAAAAACCAGAAGTGTTTATTTATCCCCTATTCTAAAGGGAAAGGTCAAATAAAAATAATGATATTCAATTTTTTTAAAGATAACGATTCAGAAATGAAAAAGAAGGAACATAAAGAAAACATCAAAGATACCAACGAAAAAACAGCTGATTTTATCACTGAAAATCAGAATATTAAAACAGAAACCGGGCATACTACTTCCACTGGTCAAGAACAATCAGACCATGAAGAGGTGCTGCTAATCCCCGATGAAACAGCAATTCTTGAGGGTAAGATCACCGAATTACAAAGTGGATTAAAAGAGATGACAGACAAGTACCTGCGGTTGTCAGCAGAATTTGATAATTACCGCAAACGAACACTTAGAGAACGGATGGAGCTGACAAAAACGGCAGCAGAATCGGTCATGCTAGGTATTTTGCCTGTAGTTGACGACTTCGAAAGGGCTATGCAATCAATTGAACAAGGATTGGATTTTGAAGCTACAAAAGAAGGTATACTATTGATATATAATAAATTCAACGAATTCACCAAGCAAAACGGAATCTCTGAAATCGTGGCCGTTGGTCAGATTTTTGATACCGATTTGCATGAAGCTTTGACAAAAATTCCGGCTCCTTCTGATGAAATGAAGGGGAAAATTGTCGATGTAATTCAAAAAGGATACTATCTGAACGAAAAGGTTATCCGGTTTGCCAAAGTTGTGGTTGGCGAATAACATAAAATAGTAAAACCACACAATTAAACTAATCATGGCAAAAAGAGATTACTACGAAGTTTTAGGCGTTAGCAAAGATGCAAGTGCCGAAGAGATAAAAAAGGCGTTCCGTAAAAAAGCGATCCAATTCCATCCGGATAAAAATCCGGGAGATAAGGCATCGGAAGAGAAATTCAAGGAAGCAGCTGAGGCATACGAAGTTCTGAGCAGTGCGGAGAAAAAACAGCGTTACGACCAGTTTGGCCATGCGGGATTAGGCAACCAGGGTGGTTTTGGCGGTGGCGGGGGAAGGTCAATGGATGACATTTTCTCCATGTTCGGCGATATCTTTGGAGGCGGTGGTTTTGGCGGTTTTGGCGGTTTTAGTTCAGGAGGGCGTTCTCAACGAGTGAATCGCGGATCAAACCTGCGGGTGAAAGTAAGCCTTGATCTCTCCGAAATTGCCCATGGAGCAGAAAAAAAACTCAAGGTAAAAAAATACGTTACCTGTACAACCTGTCACGGAAGTGGCGCAAAAGGGAGCAGCGGTTTTACGACCTGCTCGAGCTGTCGCGGTTCTGGTCAGGTTACCCGTGTCAGCAATACCTTTCTTGGACAGATGCAAACCACATCAACCTGCCCCACCTGCGGTGGCGACGGGAAGATAATTTCGCAGAAGTGCGATTCCTGTTATGGCGAAGGGATTATTCAGGGTGAAGAGGTAATTACGGTTAAGATTCCTGCCGGAGTAGCGGAAGGGATGCAACTCTCACTTGAAGGAAAAGGAAACGGAGCCCGCCGGGGTGGCATTCCCGGAGATCTGCTGATTTTAATCGCCGAAGAAGAACATCCGGAACTTACCCGCGATGAAAATGATCTGATTTATAACCTTTACCTCTCATTTCCAGATATCTCTCTTGGAGTAACTACTGAGATTCCAACAATCGATGGCAGGGTTAAAGTCAAAATTGAATCGGGCACACAACCTGAAAAAATTCTAAGGCTTCGCGGCAAAGGGTTACCCGATGTAAACGGCTATGGAAAAGGCGATTTACTTGTGAAGATTCACGGCTGGGTACCCCAAAAACTTACAGCAGAGGAGCGAAAAACTCTTGAGAAATTACAGCTCTCTCCTAACTTTGCATCACCCCAGGGAAATAACGATAAAGGATTCTTTGATAAGGTAAAAGATATGTTTGAGTAACGAACAATTTTTCCGTTTGGAGTAAATAGTTAGAGCCAGGAAAATTACCCTGGCTCTAACTATTTAAAATCGATTAATCAAAAGTCAACCCTGAAATTTTAGTTACAGAATCATTCCCGCTCCAACCACATTGTTGGTAGCCTCGTCAATTAAAATAAGACTTCCGGTATCTCTGTTCTGCTTATAGGGATCAAAAAAAAGTGGTTTTGTAGTCTTAATGGTGATCCGTGCAATTTGATTTAATCCAACACTCAGATCATCATGAATCTCTTCAATCGTATTGATGTTAACCTTGTACTTAACTTCGGTTATAATGCAGCGCAATTCGTTCGAATTATGCTTCACCTGATATTTTCCCCTCACAACCAAGGGCTTTTCGCTCAGCCAGCAAATCATTAATTCAATCTCCTGCGATTGTTGCGGTTGATTTACTGCATCCACGATCATCGATCCGCGGCTTACATCTATCTCATCTTTAAGCCGGATTGTTACAGATTGTGGTGGAAAGGCATAGTCGAGACTTTTACCTGCAAAATCAATCGCCTCAATGGTCGTTTTAAGACCCCCAGGGAGGGCCACAACTTCCTGCCCTACTCTGAAAACCCCGCTTGCAACCCGTCCTGCATAGCCGCGGTAATCGTGGTATTCGTCCGATATGGGCCGAATCACATATTGAACCGGGAAACGTGGATCCTTAAGATTCCAGTCCTGTCCAACTGGCAATGCTTCAAGTAAGCCCAAGAAAGTCTCACCCTTATACCAGGGCATATGTGTTGACCGATCTACAACATTGTCGCCAAGTTTTGCACTGATGGGCAAAAAATGGATATCCTGAGCATCAAGCCTGCTGGCCACATCTTTAAAATCTGCCTTGATCGCTTCAAAAACTTCCTCACTAAAATCAACCAGATCCATTTTATTGACACAAACCAAAACATGGGGAATATTGAGTAATGCAGCAATATAAGCATGTCGCCGCGTTTGTTCAATCACACCATTTCGGGCATCGACAAGGATTACCGCCGCATTGGCAGTTGAAGCGCCAGTGACCATATTGCGGGTATATTGAATATGGCCTGGGGTATCAGCAATAATAAATTTACGTTTAGGGGTTGCAAAATAACGGTAAGCCACATCTATTGTTATTCCCTGCTCACGTTCTGCCCGTAAACCATCGGTTAAAAGGGCAAGGTTAACCTCTTCCCCTCCCCTGCTTATACTTGCCTGTTCGAGCGCTTCCATCTGATCCTCAAAGATCGCTTTACTATCATACAATAGCCTGCCAATCAGGGTACTCTTCCCATCATCAACACTTCCGGCGGTGGTAAACCGCAATAATTCCATATCGAGATATCCGTGTTCTTTTCCAGACATATTAACGTATTGCTTTTTTACTTTTGATCATTATTCTTAGGGAGATTTGCATTTTATATTTTGAATTGACAAATCCCGCTTCTATTCAGGGTTGCAACCAAAAAAACGGCAATTGAGTACTTTTACTCAGATCAGAAATACCCCTCCCGCTTGCGGTCCTCCATGGCAGCCTCCGAACGCTTATCATCCGCACGGCTTCCTCGCTCAGTCACGCGGCTTGCTGCAACTTCCTGTATGATATCTTCAAGCGAATTAGCCTCCGAAAGAGTAACTCCGGTGCAGGTAATATCTCCGATTGTACGACACCGCACTTTTTTGATCTCCACTTTTTCATTCGGTTTTAACTGCATAAACGGAGCACTGGCCATCCATGCGCCATCCCGGCAAAACACCTCGCGTAGGTGTGTAAAATATAAGCTGGGCATAGCGATATTTTCCATTAATATATATTGCCAAACATCCATCTCTGTCCAGTTACTAATTGGAAACACCCTGAAATGTTCTCCCATATGTTTTGCACCGCAAAAAAGGTTCCAAAGCTCCGGACGCTGGTTCTTGGGATCCCATTGACCAAATTCATCCCGGTGAGAGAAAAACCGCTCCTTTGCCCTTGCTTTCTCTTCATCACGTCTGCCACCACCCATTGCACAATCAAATTTAAGCTCCTCAATAGCATCGAGCAATGTTACCGTTTGCAACACATTACGGCTGGCATTCAACCCTTTTTCCTCAACTGCCCTGCCATTATCAATCGAATCCTGAACATATTTTACGATTAGTCGTGTTCCCGTCTTTTCGGCCAGATCATCGCGATATTTGATTGTTTCTTCAAAATTATGCCCCGTGTCAATGTGCATAAGCGGGAAAGGAACTTTCAGCGGATGAAATGCTTTCCAGGCAAGATGAAACATTACAATCGAATCTTTACCCCCGGAAAAAAGCATGACAGGCCTTTCAAACTGGGCAACAACTTCACGAATTACAAAAATCGATTCTGCCTCAAGTTCCCTTAAATGATTGATACTATATTTCTCCATATCCGGTGATTACACAAATTTTAAATCTTATCTGAATTCAAAAACGCTTATTGGAATCGTATTACAGACAAAGGACAAAAGTAGCAAATCCGAAGAAATAATAGATCATCGGATTGTTAGCTAAATATTAAGTCTGGAGGACTAAATCTAATTCAGATTTCTTATCAGGGTGCATTTCAGATCGTCAGCCTTCGCCACCTTATCGAAAAATTCGACAAACAGTGGGTATTCCGTAGGGGGGTATTGACCTTTAAATAAAATGAAACTACGGGTATAAAATAGTTGATTGTGTATGATCTCAACTTTTGACTGATATTCTCCAAATCTGGTTTTTATTGAAACTGGTTTTGGCATACTTTCCACACTGAGCTTGGAAGATAACTCGTATACAATTGTATCACAATCAGATGAAGGTCTTCGAATATAAACATCCGTTTTCCGTTGACGCAAATCATAAGGGGCATTTTCAATCCTGTTTGAAAAATTTAAGCGCATCAGAAATTTTGTTCCCATCGGGGTCAGATAATTTTCAAAACCTACCTGTAATGTTTCTTCGATAGCGGGGACAACCCCTTGAATCTCCTTATAATTAAAACTCAAGAGCTGAAAATTTGCGAACTTCATCCTTTCAGATATCCTCCGTTTTTTGTCGGCATCATCGGCCAGGAATACCGGAAGAATATTTTCATACCGAAGTCCCCTATATACGGTGTGAATTTCAACAGATCCCAGCCCTTCTCCGTCAATTTTTACATGTGAAGTTTGTATCTCCCTGTTATCGGCCAATGTATAAGCCCGGCTATGAACTATTTTACTTCGTTCATTATCGATCAGAAGAACGTCCCTGTCGTCGGTGAAATTGCCAATAAACCCACATGGAACACGCTGACTGGTACATTCAAGCCAGATCGTGTCCTTCTTCAGCGGGACACATAAAAAGGCATGATTAAATTGCGATGAAGGAAATTCCGTAATCAGCAGCGGAGCGTTCATGCCGGCATTTACAAGACAATATTTGGCCTTTACTCCGACTGCCTCCAGCAATGTTTTGGTGTAATTGGCAAGCGCCTTGCAGTCGCCATACGACAACCTGTGTACTAAAGCTGCCTCGAAAGGCTGCCAGCTTCCAATCCCTACCTGAACACTAACATACCTGGTCCTGCCTTGCATATACTCATAAATTTTCCGAATCTTCTGGTGATCATCAGAAATTCCCCGAACAAGTTCATTCAATTTTAATTTGGTCTCACTGTCTAAAATATTCTTGCCTGCATTTAAGGTAGAAATAAATTTTCCAAAATTTTCCCAGGAATTTATATTTCCGCTATAATCATCGATCTCAAAATCCGAGGGGGCTGCAAGCAGACAGGGAAACCGTTCCTGATCTGAAATGCTGTAAGGTTCCCATTCCAATGCCTTCAGATTATGAGCCTCCCATGAATATATCTGATTTTCACCATCTGTAGTGATAGTCACCTTGGGCAAATTATTCCGCTCAAGGTATCGGAATGACATGTTTTTTGGAATAACTGCTTTGTAGGAACTCCTTTCAACAGCCAGATTATAAATTGGTTGAGGGATCCAGGGAGGAAATGAAAAAAGGCCGTTAAAGTTCTCTTCATAGGAATATTCAATTGTAAAGGGGAAGTTCCTAACTTTGGGATCTATAAACTTTACGCGATTATCCTCATAGGTCGAATAACCTGAGATCGCACTGTAATCGAGGATATCATCTGATGGGATCCGTTTAAGTTGCTCCCCATTCTCATCAAAGACGCGGCCTCTGATTCCTGAAATCTTTCTGAATTTATTGTAAAACTCGTGAAAATAGCCATCCTCGAGACCGTTTATATTCAAAATTGTTATCGCAAAGGTTACATTTAGTGTGGCTTTATTCAGCGATTTAACTTCAAACAACATCTCATTGTTTCGGATAATTGACCGGGCATTCTCTTTTAAATCTTTTGGAATATCAGAAAATTTATACTTTATCTCTTTGGCATTACTCTTACTTCCGGCTAAAAGCAGAAAACCTATGAATACACCTAATAGTTTATAATTCATTGCTTTCTATATTGTTTTAATCATTATTTGCTCCGACTGCTTCTTTATAAGTTCGGAAAATAAAGCACGTAAATCAGCGTATTCTGCCTCTGAATACATCGCCTTGGTAACCATAAACTTATAGGTCAATTGCACAGAATTACCTAAAGCCGTTACCTGGTATAACATTGTTGCGCTTCCATCAGGTAATTTCATGATTAACGGCTTTGGCAGGTCAGATGCTTCGGTACCTTGAGGCAAGGTAATTTTAAAGATATAGGTCTTTTCAGAGGGGTAAATAAAATCAACAGGATATTTGCGCTGCTCTGTCCTGAAGGGATTGGATGTCAACTGGTCAAAAAGAAAGGGGTTGATAAACAAAAGATTACCAGCTGAAACAACCGCATTCTTTATTTTAACATTGTACGACTCGACAACAGGGAGATTTAAACTATCGAGTTGCGTTATGCTACAATCAATGACACTTAACCCCTTATTCTCACTTTCAAAATTTTTCAGATACTCCTCTTTTGAGTTGAATTTATCATATTTCCTCCTGAAGTCAAGACCTGCATAATCGTAATTCACTCTGGTTATTTGTCCCACAAGCAGATTATTGCTGTCAAGTGTCATGTCAAACTTTACATACTTCTTATCTTTTCTAGTGGTTTCCAAATCAATCCAGGATGATTTCGCTGCATCAATAAGCCGCCCCTGGATATTAATACATCGTTGAGGAAGCATTCCAGCAGGTAGATATTGTTCTGTGGCATCGAGAAAATATTTTTTCTCATCCAGCAAAACATAGGCTACTACATAATTCAGTTTTTTAAGGGATGGGGCGATGGGAGAAAGAAATCCATTTTCACGGGTACTTAGGGCAACGGGGTAAACCTCAAAGTCCAGTTTTTTCAAAAGTTGTATTAGAATCAAATTTATATCGCCGGAACTTCCAATCTTTTTATTGAAAACATAACTGAGATTTTCGGAAGTTGCAAAAACAGATTGATTCTCGTTCCATTTGACCGATTTCTTAACTAATTCATGGGCTGCAATCATACGGTCATAGGGAGATGCATACTTTTTTTTGATATCCTTAGCAATAGCGTTGAGAAAGTAACACCCCTGCATTGCTTTTCCAAAGAAATTGTCGTCACCTAACCGCGTGTTTACAGCTTCCCATGTCGTACTAAATTCGCGATATAATCCGGTTGGGAAATTGGTGCCGGGAGATATATTAATATTCAGAATTTCAATCTCATATTTACTGATATAATTTTTGGCTGAGCTCATAAAGGGCTCCTTCTTAAACGCCGGCATCTCCTTTGCGACCCAGCGGGTGTCTGAACTTTCAGAAAGCGGTTCAAATCCGAAAAATATCTTCCGGAAATTAATGCTTGACGAACTTTCGATAATCAATTCACTCCAGCGAACAGGAACCTCTTGCTGGAAAAGCCATTCTGAGGGTAATCCGGTATAAGAGAATTCCATATCAATAATTGAACCCTCCCGCACATTAGGCATCGCAACCCGTGTGCGATAAATATGTTCGGTAACCCTTTCCATAAAAATTGATTCGGACTTTAACTTCGACTCAACAATCTCACCATTCTCAAGGTTATAGGTTATCCCCCTTATATCAGTCTTTGCATCCACAGGAAAGACCTGATTTCCCCAGGATGTCCCCTCCTTCTTGAAAATCTTAATTCGTAAAGTTCTTACAAATTCAAACCGGCTTGAATTAAAATATCCATAATCACACAATATCGCAGCAGATGCCGAAGTGTCGGCCGGATAAACTTTCATTTCAAGCTCCGACCGGACAACTTTTCCATACTTTATGGGGGACTTTTGAGCAACTAAAGCAAAAGAAATTAAACTGAATAGAGAAAGATTGAGAATAAACGTTGAGGCATAGGTTTTCATTTTTGAGGCGGTTAAATTAAACAACGGTAAAGATAAATATTATATTTTATGTTATTTTTATTTAAAAGCACTATACCTGGATAATCAGAAATAAAAGAAGCTCTGAATGGTTTATTCCGCCGTGGATGGTTGGTTTCCTGGGAGTGTAAAGCGGAAAACACTACCTTTCCCCACTTTACTTTCAATCATCAACGTACCACCGTTCTTTTCAATAAAATCTTTACAGAGGATTAATCCTAATCCGGAACTGTTTTCCCCTTCTGTCCCTTTTCGGTTACTTCGTACATCAATCCGAAAGAGCTGATCGATTAATACAGAATCCATGCCAATTCCTGTATCTTCAACCGAAATTAGGATTAAATTATTCGATTCAATTTTAGTTGAAACCATAATTTCTCCTCCACGGGTCGTGTATTTAATGGCATTGGATATTAAATTCCGGACGATACTTTCAAACATATTTTCATCAGCAAATACTGTTATCCCATTAACGAGCGAGGATTTAATTGTTATCTCTTTGTATTTAGCTACCTCACTGGCAAATAAAATACTAGATTTAATATTTGGTTCCACGAGGAATGGTTTTGGGGTATAGGCGATAAGACCTCTTTGCATCCGCGACCACTCTAAAAGATTTCCAAGCAACCTGAACAGGTGAACCGCTGAGTTTCGCATTAGCAATGTGATCTCATGGATCTCTTTTAATGTCATATCTGGCAATCTCTTGGCAAGAGTCTCTGTTAATCCCAAAAACCCACTGAATGGTCCACGAAGGTCATGAGCGATAATGGAGAAGAATTTATCTTTCTCTGCATTAATGCGCTGAAGGTCTGCATTTTTTAATTTTATTGTAGCTTCTGCAGTTTTATACGCCGAGACATTGCGGGAAATAGTGAGTAGTCTTGATTCACCATAAGCAACGATCTTTGCTTCAAAATAATTAAGCCCATTAGGCAGATTCAATGAATATTCACATAACTGAATCTTTTTGGTATTGATTGCGGCTGTAAACGCATCGGCAAATTGCTGTGCCAGCTCCGAAGGAAGAACCTCCTTAATCTTTTTTCCAATGAAATATTCAGGTTGAAGATATAATTCATCCGACAGCGGCCCGCAGTAATCGAGATAGACTCCATCCTTGTTTAAGATAAAGATCATATCGGGTATTGCTGCCAAAATTGCAGTAATTTGTGCTTCACTCTCCTTCAGCGCTTTTTCGACTCGCTTTAGCTGAGAAATGTCCTTGGAAACGCAGTTAACATAAAGCACATTACCGAATTCATCCTTATACGGATCTGCGGTTGTGAGAAAATACCCCTTTCCAAGTGTGGGAGAAACAACTTCGACCTCGATTTCTCCTTTCTCCCCCGACTGGAAAACCTTCCTCACAAGCGATAATCTCCGTTCTGCCTCTTCAAATGAAAAAAGCACAAATGGGGTCTTTCCAATCACTTCGTGTGGTTTTTTCCCAAATGGTTTTGTAAATGCTTCATTTACAAATCTGTAGGTTTCATCGCGATTAAAACTAAAAATTGGGTCACTCGAGAATTGCACAAAACTTCGAAATTTACCCTCACTCTCCACCAGGGCCAATTCTGACAGTTTGTGTTCGGTAATATCCTGAACCATTCCCACTGACCGGATAATCTGTCCCTCCTGATTACGGATATGTTCGCACCGTTCAAAAACATGACGCACCTCACCGGTATTTCGCCTGATCACCCGATGCTCAATTTCATACCCTGTCTTATTCTCTTCAACAGAACTAAAAAAAGCCATATTAATCGAATCCCTGTCATCGGGATGGACTGATTCAAGAAAAGCATCGAATGTGGCTTCAAATTCCTGAGGCAGCAATCCAAAAATACGATAAACCTCGTCCGACCAAAATAATTGGCCAGTCAGAAGGTCTAATTCCCAACTTCCAAGATGGGCAATCTGCTGCG
Source organism: uncultured Bacteroidia bacterium (assembly GCA_903918045.1). Taxonomy (GTDB): domain Bacteria; phylum Bacteroidota; class Bacteroidia; order Bacteroidales; family Prolixibacteraceae; genus JAAFHB01. The sequence goes on along the minus strand of CAIXCY010000093.1, from coordinate 4,439 downwards.
TTTTATCCAGCCGCAACTTGCTATCTTTAAGTAATTCTTCTGAATTCTTACGATCAGTTACATCTCTGGAAAAAGCCGTAGCACCAATAACCTGAGAATTCTCATTCAATATAGGATTAAAAAAACTCTCGTAATAATTTAATATCCCGTTACCAAATTTCCAAATAATTGTATAAGATTCACCTTTAAAAGCGCGGTCAAAATGATTCCTGATTTTAACCCGCTGCTGTTCAGAGTTAACATATTCCAATATACTCCGTCCAATCTCAACATCCTGATTATAGGCAAGTTTCATCAGTTGCAAATGGGCAGAATTAAAATATAAATACCGGTATTGCAGATCAACAGATAGAAGAATCATATCCTTTTGACTTTCCATACTTGATTTCATCAGTAGTCTGGATTTTAAAAGCTTATCTTCACTTATTTTCCGCGATGTAATATCCATTGCAGTTAATAGACAATTTTTGCCACTCCCGGAGATAATCCCAAATAGTTGCACAAAACGCGATGGCATTCCCGCAACTTCCAGCCTTAATTCACATGTTTCCTTAACTTTATTGTAAAAGACAGATGCCAGCAAATCATTGAAAAGAGGTTTGGTTTCGTCTGAAACAAAAAAAGCGAACTTCGAATCGATCAGTGAAATACGATCCTTCCCTAACATTTGAGACCCGCTAAGATTTAACTCGAGGATTTGACCCTCTTCGGAAAGGGTAAAATAACCGGTGGGTGCGAAATCATATAATTCCAAATATTTCTCAGTGGCAAGTTCGGCTTTCGCTTTGGCCAACTTAAGTTCTTCATTCTGCATCTCCAGTTCGATCTGATGCTCTTTAAGCGAATGAATAAGCCTGACAGTTTCGGGGTCAAGCCCTTTTGCAACTGTTTTCAAAGCAGACATATTTAAAAATTTCCAATTTAGTTTAACAGAAAACAGCTATCGAATTATTCCATCTTACCTTATAATTCATAATAAATTGGCTGTATTCAATGACTCACTTAAAACCGTCACTTACAAATATACGAATTTAAAACATATTTAATCATAATAATAAAATCCATTTAAGCCGTGGGATCACTCTTACTATTCGGATGATCAATTTTTTTCGTTTTTGCCGGGAGTCTATTTGCTTTTTTCAAAGCCTGATGCAAAATATACTCTATTTGCCCATTCATACTGCGAAATTCATCCGCAGCCCATCGCTCCAGCGCATTGGAAACTTCGGGATCGATTCGCAGTACAAATGATTTTTTTGTTCCCATCCTCAAATTAATAAATTGAACCTGTATTAATTACCGGTCGGGCCGATTCATCTGCACATAACACAACTAGCAGATTACTTACCATTGAGGCTTTCTTCTCGTCATCTAATTCAATAATATGCTGATCTTTAAGCTCATCTAAGGCTAGTTTAACCATCCCGACTGCCCCTTCAACAATCTTCTGCCGGGCAGCCACAATTGCAGTTGCTTGTTGACGCCTTAACATCGCTCCGGCAATTTCAGGTGCGTATGAAAGGTTTGAAATACGCGATTCGATCACTTCAATACCAACAAGAAGAAGCCGCTCACTAATCTCCAATGCCAAAGAACGGTTTATCTCATCAATCCCTGACCTCAGGCAGATAATCACCTCTCCGCCTTTTACTTCCTCAATATTGTCGTAAGGATAAGTATGGGCAATTTTTCGTAAAGCCGATTCTGTCTGAATCTTAATAAATTTCTGATAGGACTCCTCCGATCTGGTCTTCTTCATACCTGTCTTAAGATCCACCTCTTCCAGTGCTTCAATATTAAAAACTGCCTTATAGGTATCGATAACCTTCCACACTACAATCGCACTAATCAAAATAGGATTTCCCTGCTGATCATTTACTTTTATGACATCAGATTCAAGATTCCTGACACGTAAAGACACTTTCTTCTTGGTATAAAACGGATTTAACCAGAAAAAACCATTTGTTTTTACTGTGCCCTGGTAGTTCCCAAAAAAAACAAGGACACTTGTTTGGTTTGGCTGAATTATAAATAAACCGGTTAACCATAAAATTCCCAATAGAGGCAAAAAAATAAATACCGGAACTGCCCATACCTCCCGGTAAAAAATAAGACTTAATGGGGAAAATAATAAAACCATCGCAATAAACAGGTTTATGAAACCATTGTTCTTTAATTTAATCTCTTTTTCCATAACAAAATAAATTTATATTTGATATTACAATGATATCAATTTAATTCATTAAAAACAAATTTATGCAGCGAAATATATATCGTTAATTCCAAATAAAGAGAAACTGAACAAGGAAAACAATTTGTACCTTTGCAAGTTATAAAGATCAAATATTCTATTGGACTAATATGACTGAAAAGATTAAAAATCAATATATTGAAATCAAGGGAGCGCGGGTTCATAATCTGAAAAATATCGATTTGCAGATTCCCAGGAATAAAATGGTCGTGATAACAGGACTCTCCGGCTCCGGAAAATCGTCCCTTGCCTTCGACACCCTTTATGCCGAGGGGCAACGCCGGTACGTAGAGAGTCTCTCTTCATATGCCAGGCAATTCCTGGGGAGGATGGATAAGCCGGATGTCGATTATATCAAGGGAATACCCCCTGCCATCGCAATTGAACAAAAGGTTAATACCCGCAATCCCCGTTCAACAGTCGGAACCTCAACAGAAATTTACGATTACATTAAATTACTTTATGCACGAGTTGGCAGAACCTATTCGCCGATCTCAGGTAATGAGGTAATCCGTCATGAGGTAGGCGACGTCGTAAGGGCGATTACTGCTTACGCCGCAGGGACAAAAATAATTCTTTTGGCGCCTTTCCAGATTACAAAGGGAAGAACACTTGGCCAGGAAGCTGATCTTCTTCAGCAACAGGGGTTTACCAGACTTGAGATAAAGGGAGACGTCATACGCATTTCGGACCTGGATAGCGAACTGTCCGAAAGTAAAAAGGTAAAAGAGATAAATATAGTGATTGACCGGTTTACGGTATCTGACGATGAAGATTTGGTTAGTCGTGCAGCGGATTCAATCCAGACAGCATTTTACGAAGGTAAGGGCGATTGCCTTGTCCGGATTACAACTCAGGATGATATAGCCACATTGCACGCATTCTCAAACAGATTTGAAGCCGATGGAATCGTATTTGAAGAACCATCTCTGCATTCCTTTAGTTTCAATAATCCGATCGGCGCCTGCCCGGTTTGCGAAGGGTACGGAAAAACGATCGGGATTGACGAAGACCTTGTAATTCCAAATAAATCGCTCTCGGTATATAATGAAGCTATTGTATGCTGGAAAGGTGAAAAGATGGGTGAATGGAAGGAGCAACTTGTAATGAATTCAGATCGCTTTAATTTTCCAATACATACTCCCTATTACGACCTTTCCCCTGAACAAAAACGTCTTTTATGGACTGGTAATCAATATTTTGAAGGTCTAAATGCCTTCTTTAAGAGTGTTGAGGAGCAATCCTACAAAATTCAGTACCGAGTCATGCTCTCGCGTTACCGGGGAAAAACAATTTGCCCTGAATGCGAAGGAACCCGCTTAAAAAAAGAGGCTTCCTTTGTAAAAGTTGGAGGGAAAGCCGTTTCGGAACTTGTTAATCAGCCTGTTGATCAGTTAAGTTCATTTTTCAATAACCTAGAATTATCGGAACATGACAAATTTGTGTCTGAACGGCTGTTGATCGAGATCAGAAACCGGATTGAATTTCTGTGTGATGTCGGCCTTGGTTATCTAACCCTCAACCGTCTCTCTTCCTCTCTATCCGGAGGAGAATCTCAACGGATCAACCTTGCAACATCATTAGGGAGCAGTCTGGTCGGGTCAATGTATATCCTTGATGAACCTTCAATAGGTCTTCATTCCCGTGATACAGTCCGGCTGATAAAAGTACTGCGCAAATTGCAACAACTTGGGAATAGCGTGATTATCGTCGAACATGATGAGGAGATTATCCGGGATGCCGATATGATTATTGACATCGGACCGCTTGCTGGTCGCATGGGTGGAGAAGTCGTCTTTCAGGGCTCACACAAAGATCTGGCGACAAACAACATAAGCTTAACTGCCAGGTATATAAACGGAACTGAAAAAATCAGCCTGCCATTGATGCGCCGGAAATGGAATAATTTCATTGAAATTACCGGCGCCAGAGAAAATAACCTCAAGGGTATTGATGTCAAATTCCCGCTGAATACACTAACCGTTATTACAGGGGTAAGCGGCTCAGGAAAATCCTCTCTGGTCAGAAAAATTCTTTATCCGGCATTGTCCAAACATCTTGGAGGTTATGGTGAAAAAACAGGGGACCACATACGGTTGCAAGGGGACCTTTCGTTGATAACTGCAGTCGAATTTGTCGATCAGAATCCGATCGGAAAATCCTCCCGCTCAAATCCGGTCACCTATCT